>PKYA01000183.1 GCA_003133545.1 Acidimicrobiaceae bacterium
AGCTGGTGAAGAAGTAGGCGGCGCCGATGTAGGCCCCTACCGCGGCGGGAGCACCACTGCTCCGGCCGCTCCGGAGCAGTCCGAAGATGACGAGCAGCAATCCGAGCGTGGCCACCACTTCGGCGACGAAGTGGGCACCGGAGGCGCGGTCCTTGGTCGAGATGCTGATCGCCGCCCGGCTGAACATGACGTTCGCCACGATGGCGCCGGCCCCGCAGCCGGCCACCTGGACGAGCACGTACGGGAAGGCATGACGCCACCGCAGGCTCCCCAACGCGGCATCGACGAGAGAGACAACCGGATTGAGGTGCGCGCCTGAGACCGGTCCGACCATGGAGATGATGGCGAACAGCCCCGCCGCGGTGGCCGCGGCGTTTTCGAACAACTCCAGCCCGATGTCACCGGGCGAGAGCTGGCGGGCGGCGATACCCGAGCCGATGACGACAGCGGCCAGGAATGCGCTGCCGACGAACTCCGCCAGCAGTCGTCGCCAGAGGGCGTGGGGCGCCCGGCTCAGCAACAGGGCGAGGCTGCAGGTTCCGATGACGAGAGGTCGGACCCGGTGGCGCAGCACGCGGCCGCGCTCGGCGCGGTCGAGCGCAAACGGCCCGCGGGCATCTCCGCGTCCGCCAGGACGGTGTAGATCTCCCACGGCTCCCCGCCCGGCCCCTCGACCCACACCTTGTCCTGCACCGCGAAGCAACACGACACCTGCTCTTCGAGTGTGGGCGCCAGCGCGGCCGCCGCCAGGCGGGCGTGCGCCGCCGCGACCTCGGAGGCCGTTTCCACCTCGACGCCCAGATGGTTGAGGGAGCCGGGTGGCTGCGTCGCGTCCTCGATGAGAACCAGCTTGAGCGGCGGGTCGGCCACGGCGAAATTGGCGTAGCCGGGGCGGACCTTGGCCGGCTCGGTGGCGAAGAGCTTGGAGTAGAAGCTGATCGCCGCGTCAAGGTCGGCGACGTTGAGGGCGAGCTGCACACGGGACACGAGCGTCCTCCTCTGTGTTCACGGCGGTTGTGATCGGATCGGTTATATTTACGTTGGTCGATGTTATTGTGGCGTATAGATCGATATCTGTCAATGTACGAGGAGAACGGGTGCCCGCAACGAAGCAGACAGACCAGGTGTGCTGCCCCTCCGTCATCGACGCCCCGCTCAGCGAAGCCGAGGCAGCCGACTTGGCCCGCGTCCTCGGCGCGCTGGCTGATCCGGTCCGTCTCCGGCTCCTCTCGCTGGTCGCCGCGCAGGAAGAGATCTGCTCGTGTGAGCTCGAAGCGCCGCTGGCCAAGAGCCAGCCGACCGTTTCGCACCACACCAAGGTGCTCGCCGCGGCGGGGCTCCTCGTGGGCGAGAAGCGTGGTCGTTGGATGTGGTGGCGCGTCGACCCGGCGCGCCTGGCCGCGGTGCGCACCGCGCTGGGGGGCTGAGGCGTCAGCGGATGCGGCGCCGGACCTTAGCGACCGTTGAACAGCACGCCGGCCCACCAGTTGTAGAGATGCTGGAAGGCGATGGTGATCGGACCGTGCCCGTTGAGGTAGAAGTTGAGCAGCACCAAGCCCATCAAGATGAACATGGTGTAGGGCCGGATGCGCAAGTAGGCGGGCCAGTAGCGCCGTGGGAGCAGGCGCTCGAACACGGCCGAACCGTCGAGCGGGGGTATGGGCACCAGGTTGAAGGCCATCAAGCCGATGTTGCCCAGGCTGAAGTAGAAGACGATCTGGGCCGGGATCGANNGGGCGGTGTTCACCGGCACCGGCTTCGCCCACCCGAAGACGCCGTAACCGCCCAGGGAGAGCAGGGCCGGCACGATCAGAGTGCCGATGGGGTCGACATGGACCATGGGATTGAGCGACAGGCGGCCGGCGCGCGCCGCGGTGTCGTCCCCGAAGGCGCGGGCCACCCACCCGTGGGAGATCTCGTGGAGGATGATGGAAGGGACGATGACGCAGAAGAGGATGATCTCGGAGCTCGAGATGTTGTGATGCGCGACCAACGCGACGAAGAGCACAATCCCGGCGACGATCCACAGGGCGCGTTTGGTCGTGCGATCCATGGGACGGCGACCGGATGTACCTCCTCCGGGAGGGCGCACCTACTGCTTGGCGGCGTCGGCGATGCAGAAGCGCGCCGCCGGCATGGCCTCGAGGCGTGCGGCAACGATCGGGTTGCCACAGGCCTCGCAGGTGCCGTAGGTCCCCGCGCTGAGCCGCTCGAGGGCGGCGTCCACCTCGTCGAGGGAGTCCCGCAGCTCGG
The DNA here is from genome assembly GCA_003133545.1 of Acidimicrobiaceae bacterium. GTDB lineage: Bacteria > Actinomycetota > Acidimicrobiia > Acidimicrobiales > RAAP-2 > Bog-473. Next base: position 2,254 of record PKYA01000183.1, read on the forward strand.
TGGCGAGGCGCTCCGCCTCCCCCCGCTCCGCCGTGACCTGGCTGGAATCGGCGAAGTTGGAGTCGTAGCTCAGGCCGGTGTCACCCTGGTTCCCGAACCCGAGCTCCTTGAGCTGGGCCTGGAGCGACGCCTGCTCCTCCTGGAGGAGACCGGCGTAGTCGACATCGGCTGAGGCGGCCGCGGGGGCCTCGTTCGGCATCTCTTCATGCTACGTCTTCCTTTCCCGCTCTCGTGCCCGCCCGCGGGTGGGCCCCTTCGTAGGCACGCCGCAGGTGCTCCGGGGACACCTTGGTGTAGCGCTGGGTGGTGGCAATAGAGGCGTGGCCGAGGAGCTCCTGGACGACGCGGATGTCGGCGCCCCGGGCCAGCATGTGGGTGGCGCAGGAGTGGCGCAGGACGTGCGGGCTCACCTTGTCGGCCAAACCGGCTTTCCCGGCGTACTTCTTGACCACCCCGAACGCACCGACGCGGGTCAGGCGCCCCCCGCGCATGTTGAGGAAGACGGCCTCGGCATCGCTGCGCCGCTGCCACTTCTCGGGCTCCACGAGGGGCCGGCCCTCGCCGGAGAGCCACTGCACGAGTGCAGCGAGCGCCATGCGGCCCAACGGCACCACCCGCTCCTTGGCCCCCTTGCCGAGGACCCGGATGAGGGGAACCCCGTCGCCGGCGGCCTCGGCCACGTCGCCCAGGTTCAGTCCGACCACCTCGCTGACCCGGGCCCCGGTCCCGTAGAGCAACTCGAGCAGGGCTCGGTCGCGCAGCACGGCGGGGCCGGTGCCGACCACGGCGCCGAGGAGCCGGTCCGCCTCGTCTTCGGTGAGCGCCTTGGGCAACAGGTCCGCCACCGCCACGCCGGCCACGTCGGCCGTGGGGTCGCACGGCGCCGCACCCTCTTCGAGCAAGAAGCGGTGGAAGCCGCGCAGCGTCGAGAGGTTCCGGGCCACGGTCGCCCCACTCCGCGTCCGGCGCAGGGAGGCCACGTAGGCCGTCACGACTTCGGGGCTGGCGCGGTCGATGGGATCGCCCCCTCCCTTCTGGGCCACGAAGGCCTGATACGCCACGAGGTCCCGGCGGTACGAGTCGAGCGTGCGCGGGGAGCGCCCGCGCTCCACTTCGAGCCAGGAGAGGTACTCCTCGGCGAGGCGCGACAGTGCCGCCGTCATGGCATGGCCAACGGGCGGCGCAGGCGCCGGCGGGCCAGCAGCAAGCCGAGCACCGTGGTCTCGTCCACCAGCGTGCCGTCGGCCACCAGGGTGTCCACGTCGTCGAGGGAGATCGTCTCGATGGTCATGAAGCCCTCTTCCACGCCGACGGGCCGGACCGGGCACGGTGACAGGCCGGTGGCCAAGAAGATGGTGGTGTGCTGGTCGCTGATGCCCGGCGTGTTGAAGGTGCCCATCAGCACCTCCATGTGCGCGGCCTCGAGCCCGGCTTCCTCGGCCAGCTCGCGGCGCGCCGTCGTCTCGACAGGCTCGCCGTCGACGTCGCAGGTTCCCGCCGGGGTCTCGAGCACCATGCGGTCCACCGAGGCCCGGTACTGGCGGACCAGGGTCACCCGCCCGTCCTCGTCCACCGGGATGACCGTGACCGCGCCGGGGTGGTGGACGATGAAGCGCTCGAAGGGGCGCCCGTCTGGACTGAGCAGCTCGATCCTGCCCACGCTGAACAGCCACCCCCGGAAGACCTCGGTCTCGGAGACCCGCCGGAACGACGGGGAGGGGCTGGTGGCCACCGGGAGCTACGTGACGCGGTCGAGGTCGAGCAGGTGCGGCTCGCGCCCTTCGGCCCGGTCCAGCGCGGCCGCCACCAGCTCACGGAACAGGGGGTGAGGCCGGTCGGGCCGGCTCTTGAATTCCGGATGCGCCTGGGTACCAACCCAGAACGGGTGCTCGCTGAGCTCTATGAATTCGACCAGGCGTCCGTCGGGCGAGGAGCCCGAGCAGACCAGGCCGACCGCTTCGAGCCGGGAGCGGTACTTGTTGTTGAACTCGAAGCGGTGCCGGTGCCGCTCGGTGACGCCGAGCGTCCCATAGGCCTGGGCCACCACCGAATCCGGGAGGAGGGCGGCCTGGTACGAACCGAGCCGCATGGTGCCGCCCTTGTCGGTCACGTGCGTCTGGTCGGGCATCAGGTCGATCACCGGGTCAGGGGTCAACGAGTCGAACTCCCGCGAGTTGGCCCGGTCCAACCCGGCCCAGTCCCGGGCCACGGCGATGACCATGACCTGCAGTCCCAGGCACAGGCCAAGGCAGGGGATGGCGTTGTCGCGGGCGAACGCCGCCGCGGCCACCATGCCCTCGACCCCCCGCACGCCGAAACCCCCGGGTATGACGATGGCGTCCAGCGACCGGAACCGGTCCGAACCGAGCAGGTCGGGCACCTTCTCGGCGTCGATCCAGTCCAGCTCCACCTCGGTCCCGTAGTGGAACCCAGCCGACCGCAGCGCCTCGACCACCGACATGTAGGCGTCGGGCATGCTGACGTACTTGCCCACGATGCCGACCCTGACCCGGCGCGAGAGTGACTCGACCCGGCGCACGAGATCCTCCCACCGGCTGAGGTCGATCGGGTGGGTGGCCTCGTCGATGCCCAGGGTGCGGCAGACGAACCCGTCGAGCCCCTGATCGTGCAGGACGAGGGGGATCTCATAGATGCTGGGCGCGTCGACGGCGGAGACGACGGCCTCCATGGACACGTCGCAGAGGTTGGAGATCTTGCGCTTGAGGTTCTCCGAGATCGGCTTGTCGCTGCGGCAGACGATCACGTCGGGCTGGATACCACGGCTGCGCAACTCGGTCACCGAGTGCTGCGTCGGCTTCGTCTTCTGCTCACCGGTGACCAGGTAGGGCACCAGGGTCAGGTGCAGGTAGCAGACGTTCTCCCGGCCCACGTCCCGCCGGAACTGGCGGATGGCCTCCACGAAGGGGACGATCTCGATGTCGCCCACGGTGCCACCGATCTCCACGATGACGATGTCGACCTCGTCGTCGGCCAGCTGGCGTACCCAGGCCTTGATCTCGTCCGTGACGTGGGGGATGACCTGCACGGTCCGGCCGAGGAAGTCGCCCCGTCGCTCCTTCTCGATGACCGAGCGGTAGATCCATCCGGTCGTGGTATTGGAGCTCTTGCCCAGGTTCTCGTCGATGAAGCGCTCGTAGTGCCCGAGGTCGAGATCGGTCTCGCCGCCGTCGTGGGTGACGAAGACCTCTCCGTGCTCACCCGGGTTCATGGTGCCCGGGTCGACGTTGATGTACGGGTCGAGCTTGCACATGGTGACCCGGAGGCCACGACATTTGAGCANNGTGACGAAGATGAACTTGCTCACGCCGCCCGCGGCACGCCGAAGGTCACGTCAATTGATCGGTGCACCCTTCCACGATAATCGACGGGGCCCGGCGAAGTGGCGGATTCACACGCCGAGCAGCTCACGGGCGTGGGCCCGGGCGACATCGCTGTCGGGGTGGCCCGAGAGCATGCGGGACAGCTCGATCACCCGCTTTTCGCCGGCGACGGCGTACGCCGAGGTGAGGGTGCGACCGTCCACCTCATCCTTGTGCACCGTGATCTGCTGGTCTGCCTTCGCCGCCACCTGTGCCAGGTGGGTCACCACCAGGACCTGCCGCGCGCGCGCCACCTCACCCAGCGCCGAGCCGAGCGACAGCGCCGCCGACCCACCGACCCCGGCGTCCACCTCGTCGAAGACCATGGTCTGGGGCCCTCCCATGGCGACCAGGCGGATGGCCAGCATGGCGCGGGCGAGCTCACCCCCCGAGGCGGCCTTGGCCAAGGGGAGCACCGCCTCGCCGATGTTCGCGCCGAGTGCGGCCTCGACGGGCTCCCCGGTCCCCTCGGGCCCGACCCGCATCTCCACCCGGGCCCCCGGCATGGCCAGGTCGGCCAGGCGCTCCCCCACCAGGACACCGAACTCCGCCGCGGCGCCCGTGCGCACCAGGCGCACCTGCTCTTCGGCCGCCGCCAGCTCCACGGCCAGCGCGGCGCGCTCGGCTTCCAGGCGTGCCGCCTTCTCCTCGGCGTGCGTGAGCTCGTCCAGGCGGCCGGCCGCGCCCTCGGCGAAGGCGATGACGGCGGCCAGGTCGACCCCGTACTTGCGGCGCAGGTCGGCCAGCAGGCGCCGGCGCTCTTGGACTTCGGCCAATCGCTGCGGGTCGTCCTCCCAGTTCTCGAGCACGTCACGCAAGGAGCGGGCCACATCGGAGAGGTCGACGGCTGCCGCTCCGATCCGTTGGCGGTACTCGTCGAACGCCTCGCGGCCGGCCAGCGCCCCGGCGGCCTGGGCCAGGCGGGCCAGCACTCCCCCGTCGTCGTTCCCCGAGGCGGGGTCGAGCAACTCGGCGGCCTGCGCCGCCGCCGCCCGGTACGCCCCGGCATCGGCCAGTCGGTCCTCCTGTTGGCGCAGCCCCTCCTCTTCGTCCGGGTCGGCGACACGCGCGGCGGCGATCTCGTCGAGCTGGTAGCGGAGGACGTCCGCCTCGCGGGCGCGCTGCTGCACGTCGCCACCGAGGTCGGCCAGCGCCGCGGTCAGGGCGCGCGCGCTCGCCCGCAGCGCCTGCACGGGACCGAGGTCAGTGCCGGCGTAGGCGTCGAGCACGGCGCGCTGGGCCGCCGGAGTGACGAGTGACTGGTGATCGTGCTGGCCGTGGATCTCGACCAGCTCCGCGGTGATCCCGGCCAACGCGCTGACCGGCGTCATCCGCCCGTCGACCCAGGCCCGCGACCGGCCCTGCGCCGGAACGGCGCGCGCGATGACGACCTCCTGCTCTCCCTGGGCGTCCGCGCGCACGAAGCGCGCCTCGACCATGGCCTCGGTGGCTCCCGCCCGGACGAGGGTCGGGCTGGCCCGGCCGCCCAGCACCAACTGGAGCGCCTCCACCACCAGGGTCTTGCCTGCCCCCGTCTCGCCGGTGAGCGCGGTCATCCCGTCCTCGAAGGTCAAGCTGAGGTCCTCGATGACGCCCAGGTCCCGCACCCTCAGCTCGGTCAGCATCGGCGGCGCGCCGGCATGGTGAATCCGGCCTACTGCTCGCGGTCGGCCAGCAGGCGGAAGCGCACCAGCGCACCGAAGCCCTGGGGTTCGTTGCGCACCACCCGCACGGGGCGGGCGGGCACCCGGCAGGTGACCGACGACCCCGGTTCGAACCGCCCGATCTCCTGGCCGTCGATGACCAGGACGGCCGCCCGGTCGGGCGCGATGGTGACCTTCACCTCTTGGGAGTCGGTCAGGACCAGGCTGCGGTCGAGCGAGAGGTGCGGGGAGACGGGCGTGATCACCATGGCGCGCAGAGCGGGCGACAGGATCGGCCCGCGGGCGGACAGGTTGTAGGCCGTCGACCCGGTCGGGGTGGCCACGATCACACCGTCGGCGGAGTACGTGAAGACCTCCTCGCCGTCGATGGAGGTGGCCAGGCGCACGGTATGGCCGAAGTCAATCTTCTCGAGGACCACCTCGTTGAGGGCCAGCTGCGTCGAGACGGCATCGCCCTGTGAACGGTCGGAGATCACGAGTTCGAGCGCGCAGCGCAATTCGATGACGGCCTCGCCCTTCAGCACCCGGGTCAGCGCCACCCGCACCTGGTCGGGGACGAGATCGGGGAGGTAGCCCAGCCGCCCGAAGTTCACCCCGAGGACGGGCACGTCGTGAGCCCAGGCCAGGCGCACGGCGCGCAAGAAGGTGCCATCGCCGCCGAGGCTCACCACGACCGCCGAGCCGCTGAGGTCCACGTCGTTGATGTCGCTCTGGGTCCCGGCCTCGGTCAGCCGGTCCGGCGCGCTGAACTGCAAGATGCGTGCGGCGTCGCCCTGCGCCGTGAGCCACTCCGCCGTCTCACGGGCCAGCGCGAGCGCGGCGGGTCGCCCGGGGTGCACGAGGAAGGTCGCCGTCGCCACGGTCAGCGCGTGATCCCGGCAGGGGCCTCGGGTTCGGGCGGGCGGCGGGAGGCCGCCGCATCGACGGTGTCGTGGAGGAGGCGGCCAACCTCGGGCGCGGGAAGGCCGCGGGCGCCCTTGTGCGCGTGCACAAGGAACTCGACGTTGCCGGCTGGGCCGGTGAGCGGGGAAACCATTGCCCCCATGATGCCGGTTCCGGCGCCCTCGAGTGCGGACGTCACCCCCTCCAGGGCACGCAGCCAGACCTCGGGGTCGCGCACCACCCCCTTGCCCCGGGCCACGATGGCCCGGCCCGCCTCGAACTGAGGCTTCACCAAGAGGACCAGGTCGGCGTCGAGGCGGCCCAGTGGGCCGCACAGCACCGGCGTCACGGTGATCAGCGAGATGAACGACAGGTCGGCCGTGATCAGGGCGCAGGGCTCGAACGAGCGATCGCTCTGGCCTACCTTCTCCGGGGTCAGCAGCCGCACGTTGGCCCGCTCGAGCACCGTCACCCGGGGGTCGTTGCGCAGGCGCTGGTCGAGCTGGCCGTGCCCCACGTCCACGGCGTAGACGTGGCGCGCCCCCCGCTGGAGAAGGCAGTCGGTGAACCCGCCGGTGGACGCTCCCGCATCGAGCGCGCGCCGGCCCCGCACCCCGACCGAGAATTGCGTGAGCGCGGCATCGAGCTTCTGCCCGCCCCGGCTGACGAACGGTGGCGGGGGTCCGAGCACCGTGACGGGCTCGTCGGGTGCGACCAGGCGGGCCGGCTTCTCTGCCCGTGTCCCGGCCACGAGGACGGTGCCCCCGGCGATGGCCTCCTGGGCCTCATGGCGATTGGCGGCCAGGCCGCGCCTGACGAGCTCCGTATCGAGCCGCCGGCGTGGCCCCGGGCTCAGCTGTTCGTCCGGGGGGAGGCGGCGCCGGTGCCGGAGGCGCGTGCGCGTGTGGGCGTGGGCGTCGGAGCGGCCTTCTTGGTTGCGGGGGCCTTCTTGGTTGCCGCAGCCTTCTTGGCCGTCGTCTTCTTGGCCGCGACCTTGCGAGGGGCGGTCTTCTTCGCCGCCGCCTTGGCGGGCGCAGTCTTTTTCGCCGGGGCCTTCTTGGTTGCCGGGGCCTTCTTGGCGTGGGCCTTCTTGGCAGTCGGGGCCTTCTTGGCGGCGGCCTTCTTCCGGCTCACTGCCGGAGTTGCCTTGCGGGCCGCATCCCGGGCGTGCTCGCGGGCGGCATGGGCCCCCTTGGTCGCCTTTTCGGTCATATCGGCGGTCACGGCACGGCCGACAGTGGCCGAGCGCTTCAGCACGTCGGCCACCTGGGCCGCCAATGCCTCCAGCGCCGGAGTGTCGATCTTGCTGAGCTGCGCCCTCACCTCGTGACGCACCGTCTCGAGCCATTGCTCGCTGGTCTTGCGGCTCTTGTCCACCAAGCTGTCCACCCACTCCTGTGCCTGTTCGCGCTGGACGTCCCCGGCGCTCACCAACTCTCGCACGATTTCCTCGGCCCGGGCACGTGTGATCTGACCGAGGACCGTGCCAGCATCGAGGTACTTCTTTATCCGGTCATTGCTTGCCATACAACAAGAGTATCTATATTGCTAGCTGATAGCAAGCAGTATCCGGAAAGGGGGCTCGATCATTCGCTCCTTGTTTCGGTGACTCCCCTAGAAGGTCGTGCAGGTTTGCTCGGCCGACCCCACAAGGTACGAGCCCTGTCGCGTGCGAACGGTGGTGACTTGGATCCTGCCGTGGACCCCGTCATAGAGAAAGACGTTCTTCGACGGATGTGTCCATTCGGTCCGGGGAAAATGCCTGCCATCGCTTCCGCCGCGGAGGAAGTCCTTGAACGCTTTCGTAGGGGAGGACGCACCAATGGATGCCTTGCTCCCGTCCTTGACCGCGTATCCGAAGGACATTTCAGATACGCCGACAGTCCCGGGGCAGTGAAACCCGGTTGCCCCCGCGGGCGAAATCGAGACGAAGCTGGCCAACCCGCCGGCAAGCAGGGCGAGCACCGGACCTGTTATGCGTCGCCGCACGTGCCACCTCCTGTCGCTCACGTAGTTTGCCACCGGCGCCGGGTCGCGTCGTTTTTCTCCTCTTCCGCGCGCACAACCCCCTACGGGTGCGTCGGGTTCAACACCAGAGGCACCAGTGCAGCCAGGTTCTTGGCCATGTAGGTGGGGGCGGGGTCCTGCGGCACGTGGGCGGCGTCGGTGACCCCCGAGAGCACCAGGGCGAAGGGGAGGCCCAATTGGGCCGCCAGGGCCCCGTCGGTGGCCGGACTGTCCCCCACCCCCAGCGAGAGGTCGTGGGCCCGGGCCCTGATGGCGTCGGCGGTGGGGCGGTGCGGCTTTCCGGCCACCTCGGGCGCAGTGCCCGACGCAGTGGCCACAGCGGCCAGGAGTGCCCCACAACCCGGAAGGAGTCCCTCAGGCGTGGGATGGGTCGGATCCTCGTTGGTGCCGACGAGCCGGGCCCCGGCCCGCACGGTGCGGGCCGTTTCGGCAATGGCGTCGAAGGTGAATGACCTCGTCCATCCGACGACGACCGCATCGGCCGGTCCTGCTTCGACCATCGTGATCCCCCGAGCCTGCAGCGCCTCGCGGACGCCGTCGTCCGCCAGGACCAGGGCGCTGGAACCGACCGGCAACATGCCGGCGGCCACGTCGGCCGAGCTGAGGAGATCCTCGTCGCTCGCCGTGATGCCGCAGTTGGCCAGTCGGGCATGGAGGGTGGCCCGGGTGGGTGCGGAGTTGTTGGTGGCGAACAGAATCCGTATGCCCGCTTCACGGACCGCGTCGACCGCATCGGCTACGCCGTCGATCGGGTGGCCCGTCAACCAGATGACCCCGTCGAGGTCGATGACCCACGTCCCCTGTGTGGGGGGTGGTGGCGACGCATCTTGCGGCGCGCCTGCTGCGTGGGGGCCTTGGGCCCGAGGTGAGGACATTGACCGCACGCTACTTGCGGCATCGGGGCCGCCGAGAGTTCACACGCCCGTAGCCTGCGGTCGGGTCCCGCCTGTTAACACTGTGATGTGGCGACGATGACGGACACCCTGGCGGCCCGTCAGTCGGTCGATACCCACCAGAAAGCTCTCCGCATCAACCTCGACCCCCGTTGGTACGGGACTGTGGCCGAGATCGGCGCCGGCCAGGAGGTGGCGCGATGGTTCTTCCGTGTGGGCGGCGCCGCCGGGACCATCGCCAAGTCGATGTCGGCCTACGACATGGCGGTCAGCGACGCCGTCTACGGGGAGGTCGACCGCTACGTGTCCGAGGCCCGTCTCCAGGCGATGCTCGACCACGAGTACGCCCTCAACCTGGACCGGCTGGGCGACGCCCGCGGCGACAGCACCTCGTTCTTCGCTTTCGCCGACACGGTGGTCGCCCGCAGCTTCCGGGGTGGCAACGAATGCCACGGCTGGATGGGTGTCAAATTCCAGGCCCACCCGCATGACGAGCCCAGCCAGATCGCCCTGCACTTGCGCATGCTCGACGTCGAGGCGGCACTCCAGCAGGAGGCGCTCGGGATCGTCGGGGTCAACCTGTTGCACGGCGCGTTCTTCCAGCATCACGAGCCGGAGTCCCTCGTGGAGAGCCTGATCGACCGGCTGAGCACCGACCGCATTGAGATCGACCTGATCCGGTTCCGCGGCATCGAGTTCCGCAGCGTGGACAACCGGCTGGTGGCGCTGCAGCTGGTGCAGCTCGGCCTGAGCGGGGTGGCCATGTTCGGGCCGGACAAGGAGGTGCTCCAGCCGAGTGAGGTCCTGCGCAAGAAGGCCGTCCTGGTGGAGCGAGGCAGCTTCCGGCCAACGACGGTGGTGAACCTCGACATGCTCGACTGCGCGCTCGCCAAGTTCCAAGCCGAACCGGGGGTCGAGGGCAAGCCCGTGCTGACGCTGGCGGAGCTCACCATGCGCAACCTTTTGGCGGGCGGGGACGAAGTGGACCGCCGGGACTTCCTGGCCCGGGCGGAGCTGTTGGCGGCGTGCGGGCTGACCACCATGATCTCTGACTACTTCGACTACTACAGGCTGGCTGCCTTCCTGGCGGCACGGACCACTGAGCGAATCGGGATAGTGATGGGCGTGCCCAGCTTGCTCGACCTGTTCGACGAGCACAACCACGCGCAGCTCCAGGGCGGCATTCTCGAGAGCTTCGGCCGTCTCTTCAAGAACGACCTCAAGCTCTACATCTACCCCCTCCGGCGCGCCGCGGGCGACGAGCTCGAGACGGTCGACAACCTCAAGGTGGATCCGACCGTGCGGCCACTCTACGACTACTTGGCTAACCGCGGAAGCTTCGTGCCGCTCGACAACTACGGCGAGGGCTGCCTCCAGATCTTCAGTCGTGATGTGCTCAAGCGCATCGCCGGAGGGGATCAGTCGTGGGAGGACATGGTCCCAGTCGGGGCGGCCGAACTCATAAAGAAGCGCGGCTTCTTCGGCTACGTCCGCGCACCCGGGTGAGCGGCGACGACTGCGATGGCCGGGGGCGGTCAGCGGCTTGTAGCGGTCAGCGGCTTGTAGCGGTCAGCGCCCCAGGGCGGAGCGGTTCTCCTTCTTGTCCCGTTTCGCCTCTCGCTTTTCCTTGAGTGACTTTCCAGGCTTCTTCCCGGCCGGCTTCTGTGGCGACTTCTCGGGCATTGCGCTCTCCTTCTCGAGTCGCACCTCGTGTCGGCACATGACGGCATGAGAGCGGCAGAGCACCAGGGTACTCCCGAAGGCATTCGCGTTGCGGGAGGGATGGCCACAGAGAGGTGCGACAGGGATGGCTCAGTCAGGCGACGGCGTCACCCATGCGGTAGGGGTGGGTCAGCGCATCGAGCTCGCTCTTGAGCTCTTCCTTCATGGAAAAGCCGGACGCCGCCAAGCTGGCGTCGAGCTGATCCGGGCGGCTGGCCCCCACGATGGGAGCGGTGACCACCGGGTTGGCCAGCACCCAGGCCACCGCCAGGGTCACGAGGGCGACCCCCTCCCGCTCGGCGAGCTTGCGGAGCTCCTCCACGGTGGAGAATTCCCGATCGTGCCAGTACCGGTTCTGATAGTTGCCGGCGGCGTTGCCCAGGGTGAAGCGGGTCCCCTCGGGCGGGGGCGACGAAGGGTCGTGCTTGCCCGAGAGCAACCCGCCGGCGATCGGGTTGTAGGAGATGATCCCGACCCCCTCCTCCGCGCAGAGGGGGATCAGGTCACGCTCGATCTGGCGGAACAGCAGGTTGTAACGGGGCTGCACGCAGTCGAACCGGACCAGCGCGCGCACCTCACTGCGACCGAGCGCCCGGGCCAACTGATAGGCCGGGAAGTTGGAGCAGCCCACATAGCGGACCTTGCCGGCCCGGACGAGGTCGTCCAGGGCGCCCAGCGTCTCGTCGATAGGTGTCCCCGGATCGGGGCGGTGGAGCTGGTACAGGTCGATGTAGTCGGTGCCCAGGCGCCGCAGCGAGCCTTCGACCGCGTCGAGTATGTGCTTTCTCGAGTTGCCCTGCTGCCAGGGCGCCGGCCCGGTGCGCCCGAAGCACTTGGTCGCCACGACGAAGCGGTCGCGCTTGCCCCGCATCCAGTTGCCGACGATCTCCTCGGTTCGGCCCACAGTGTCGAGCCCGCCACCCAGGGGATAGACGTCCGCCGTGTCGATGAAGGTGATGCCCCCCTCGTCGGCGCGATCGAGGATGGCGTGCGAGGTGTGCTCGTCACACTGGAGACCGAAGGTCATAGTGCCGAGACAGAGGTTGGAGACGAGAAGGCCGGTGCCGCCCAGTCGAACGTGGTCCATGGCCCCAAGGTAGTCCCCGGGTGCGGTCGGGTTTCGGCGCGGGCCGCGGTGTGTGCCGTCAGCTGTCGTCGGTGCTGAGGACTGCTTCCCGTTCGGCGTCCGCCCGCTGCCGATCGGAGCCCATCGAGACGTAGCGATTCAGGGCATCGAGGGTGGCCTTGGCCGCCGACACCAGATCGCTGTCTGCACGCGCGATCCCCATGCGGTCGTCTTCATCGGAAAGTGAGCGGAAGGCCACGATCACCGAGCAGCCGATGACCGTGTCGATCTTGGTCACCCCCATCAGATAGAAGGGGATCACGTGCCCGAGGTCGCGCAAGGCCGCCAGGGTGGCCTCGGCCCCACCGATGAGGGGCCCGCTGCCGGCGCGGCCGGCACCAAGCCGGCCGGCATAGCTCAGCTGCACCTCACTGATGCCATCGTGCTCATTGAACTCGGCTCGGGACAGGCTGATCCTCGTGGCCATGCTCGCGGCGCGCAACGCCGGCATGGTGTGGGTCTCTTCGAGAATGACTGTCGCATCCGGGAAGTAGAGGCTGGCCACCTGCACCGCTGCCTCCCGCACCACCTCTGGATCCGAGTTGCGCACGAAGAGCACGACGGATTCCACGTCACCGTCGTTGCCATGGATGAAACCGACGTTCAACACACCGGGCAGCGAGCGGAGCTCGAGCTCGAAATCCTCCTCGATCGTCGATGTCATTGGAGGAAGATGCCCTTCTTCTCGTACAAGCGGGCGTCGGCGATGCGGTACAGCTCGGCCGGATCCGTCGAGTCACCCGGTGAGGTGGCGGTGCCAACCGAGAAATTGAGCTCCGGCAGCGACACCAGGAGCGAGCGCAGGCGCTCGACAAAGGCGAGCACCTCGGTGCCCTCCGCATTGCAAAGGATGATGGAGAACTCATCGCCCCCCATCCGGGCGGTGGTGTCGCCGCTCCGCACGGAGCGCCGCAGCGCCCAACCAAAACTTCGCAACAAGTCGTCGCCCACGACATGGCCGAGCCGGTCGTTGATGGCCTTGAAACCGTCCAGGTCGATCAGCACCAGCGTGAACGCCCAGCCGTAGCGTGCGCTCTGCACGGCGGCGGACTGCAGAGCGGCGTCGAAATGCCTCCGGTTCGCAATGTTCGTGAGGGGGTCGTGGTCGGCGCTGTGCCGGGCCAGGTGCAGCGTCAACGCGAGCTGGCACACGTTGCGGACCACGTCCCGGACCACGTTGGGGACCACATCCGGCTCGGAGTAGACACCAGCTGCCGTCGCCATCCCCGCCGGCGAATCGCTCGGCAGGCTCTTGCGGCCCAACCGGAAGGCCTGGAGGCCCAAGGCCTCGTCTCCGAGAACGACCACGGCGTCGGTCAGCTGGTAGCGCCGGGCCAGGAGGTCGAGGACCGAGTAGATGAATCCGATGTTCACCTCTGACGTCGACATCTGGTCCAACATGGTCAAGAATACCCAGGGCTCGTGTAGTTGCCCGGATGTCTCTGAATCCTTCGGGGCGTCGTCCACCAGGGTCACAGGGACTGGTCCGACAGTGCCGGGGCCACCTTTCCAACCGATCGGAACGTTGACACTGGGACGGCCCCGGCGCGGAGCACGGGTGCAAGTTCCTCTGCCGACATCGGCACCGACATCAGGTATCCCTGGCCGCGGTGACAGCCGAGCTCGAGGAGCTTGTCGATAGTGGCACCGCACTCGATGCCCTCAGCGATGACGCCCAGGTCGAGCGCCCGCCCGAGCTGGATGATGGCTTCGACGATCGCTTTGTCGCTCGGGTCGCTGGTGATCCCCTGGACGAAGGTCGTGTCGAGCTTGAGGTAGTCCACCGGGAGGTGCTTGAGCTCCGTGAACGACGCGTAGCCGGTTCCGAAATCGTCAATCGCTACCTCCACACCGAGTGCCTGGAAACCCTTCAGGATGCGCGCTGTCTGCTCGGGCTCTTGCAGCACGGCGTGCTCGGTCATTTCGATGCACAGGCGCTCGCCCGGAATGCGGTGCACCCGCAAGCAGTTCTCGACGAACTCGACCAGGCCACTGATCACGAATTGCGCCGGTGACATGTTGACCCGGACCACCAAAGGCAGGTCGGGGTATTCACGCCGCCAGGCCGCGAGCTGCCGGCACGCTTCGGCGAAGACCCAGCGCCCCATGTCGACGACGAGCCCGGTCTCCTCGGCCACGGTGATGAAGGCGGAGGCGGGAAGGAGGCCACGTGTCGGGTGTTGCCAGCGGACGAGCGCTTCCACCGCCAACAGCTCGCCGGTGCGCAGGTCGACTTCGGGCTGGTAGTGAAGGCGCAGGCCGTCGCCTTCAATGGCTTCGCGCAGCGTCAACTCCGTGCGGGATCGCTCGCTGACCGACTCCCGCAACTCCTCGTCGAATACGACGGCCTGGTTGCGCCCCTGCCTCTTGGCGGCGTAGAGGGCGACATCGGCCCACCCGAGCAGCTCCACACCGTTCTGCACTCCCGGCTTGGAAAGCACGATGCCGATACTGGCCGTGTGGCTGACCTGCTGACCGGCGAAGTCGATCGGCTCACCGATCACGCCGAGGATCCGGTAGGCGGTCGCCGCCACCTCCATTTCGCTGCTCACATCGCCAACCAGGATCACGAACTCGTCGCCCCCGAGCCGAGCGGCGAAGTCGTTGGGCCTGATGCTCGTGCGGATCCGGTCACCGATCGTCGTCAGTACCCGGTCCCCGCTGGCATGGCCCAAGAAATCGTTCATCACCTTGAAGCGGTCGAGGTCGAAGAAGAGGATCGCCGTCTCCCGGTGGGCGGCCAGGCGGACCTCGAGCTCGCGGAGCAGGGATCGCCGGTTCGGCAGTCCCGTCAGATCGTCATGCATGGCGATGTACTCGGTGCGTTCCTGCGCGTCAATGCGCGCCTGCAACTGCACGAGCATGGAGGCGATCGCCTGTAGGGCGCTGATCTCCTCGGGTGTCCAGCCGTGGAGGCCGAAGTGGAGGAAACCGATCACGCCCCAGGTGGTGTCGGCCAGCAGGAGCGGCACGCACGCGCCGCCGACCTGGGGGACGCCCGACCCCTTCTCGACCCGCTCGAGGTAGTCGTCGTCCTCGGCGCCGGCGAGGTAGGGCTTGCGCAGGTTCTTGGTGGCGGCGAAGACGGGGTCGGCGTCGAAGGGCACCTCGCCGAGGGGATCGGGATTGGGGATCTCGCGCGGCGGCCATTCCGCCTCCAGGACGCTCAAGCCCCGCGAATGGTCGTTGCGCCGGAGGAAAGCGACGTCGGCACCGAGGAACTCGGCCAACACCCGCATGGTCGCCGTCAGGACCTCCTGGCGGGTGGCGGACGAGGCCGACATGAGACGCTCGGCCACCTGGCCGACGAGCTCGTCGAGACGGCGCTGGTCCATCAGGGCGTTCTCGCGGGCCGCCAGTGTCACGGTGTGGCTCAGCAATCCCCCGAACGCCTTGGAGAGGGCACGCTCCCGGCTCGACCAGGCGCGGCCTTGCCGCGCCACGACCAGGGCGCCGATGACAGCCCCGTCCTGAAGCGCGATGGGCTCGATGAGGACGCCCCAGGCAATGCCCGATACCACACAGGAGAACGGCGCGACCTCGCCCCTGACTCCCAGCACTCCGACGACACGCTTGCGAATGTGCTCGAGAGCGTGCTCCGCGCCGGGCGCCGACCACGACTCAGCCTGGAAGCCGGGGATCGTCTCGTCGAGGCTGCCGACGATCTCGACTATCTCCGCGCCGTTTACGACCTGCGTGATCGTCTCGATGACGAGACGCGTCTGCAGGCCAGCGACACCGGGAGATATGTCGTTCATATCTGTCATAAGGGAACCCCCCCCTCGAGGGTTCGATCGGCTGCGCCTTTTGCGCAAATACCTATCTACGAGTATCGCACACCACCTGCGCATGTGGAAATCACCTCTTACGTGGCTTTTCCTAGGCGGCATGCACTAGGAGCACGCCGCGGCGGGATCATTTGTAGGACCGCTACGCCACCGCAGTAGAGCCACAGCCCGAACAAACCTCCTCGTCAGGAACCCAGAAGGGCCCCAATGGCGCCCTGTCACTGTTAACGCCCCTATCCCCGTCCTAGCCCTAGGGGGCGGCTAAAAGACTTTGGCAAAGTGGATTGACGAGCCGGACTGCATGGCTTTGCGACGAGGTGGCAACCAATCCGCACCACACGGCTGGTTAGCGTCCGACGCGCCTGCGGCCTACGAAGCGACGCGACCACTGAGGGACACATCGTCGCGCTCGCGACTGAGCAGTTCGGTGAGCGGCAGCCGGGCGCTGCGGACGGAGGGTGGCGCCGCATGGCTCAGGCGGAGCAGCAGCGTCACCTGCTCCCCCTCTTCGAGGTCCCAGAACTCGTTGAAGCGCTGCGACAGGCTGAAAAGGGCATCCACGTGGCGCTCGCCGCCGAGTCGGAGGAAGTCCTTGTCGTCGAGGGCGTAGAGGAAGACCGGGGACACGGGCTGGACGGCCAATCCGTGCAGCTCGGCCGTGAGCCAGAGCCGTTCCACCGCTGCCCCACCCCGGACGTACCACGCCGGGTCCGAACGCGGCACGGTGACGATGGCGAGGGCCGAGCTCGACCCCACTGCGGCCCGCGTGCGGGCGCCGAGTCCCTGCCCGGCGCGCCACTCGGCGAGGTGCTCCATGACGTCGGAACGACGCAAGAGCTCGAGCGCCGCCATCTCGGACCCTGTGAGCTCGAGCGAGCGGACGTCGAGTCCCTCGTCGAGGGAGTCGCGCCCGGGGAAGCGCAATTCGCCCACCATCTCGTCGTGCAGGGTGGGCAGGAGGAAGCGGATCCGGTCGGACTCGGCCAGCAAGGTGGCCATGCGCTCAATGCGGTCGCGGTCTGTGGTGAGGCGAAGCTTCGCCCCTTCCTTCCTCACAGCGCGGTCCAGGAGTTCGACGACCTCGTCGCTGACGGGCGCCCGGTCCCCCATCTGCCGGTTGGCCACCCGGGAACGCATCCGGGTGGCCAACGGTGCAATCTCGTGGTCGGTCGACTCGCCGACCTGCAGGGTGGCGACGTGGTGCGAGGGTGAGCCTTCCGGGAAGAGCCTGTACTCCCCGAGGTTCCGCAAGGAAGCGGCGGCCACCCGGGCGTTGAAGAGAGCGGCGCCGATGCCGACATAACTGCCGCGATGGCGCACGTCCATGGTCGTCGTCCGCTCGGGAACCAGGTACATCCGGATCTCGTCCCCGTCGGCCTCGAAGCGCCACGGCTGGATGTTGCCCCCCGAAGGAGCCCAGCGTGCCGCGTCGACAATGATCTCGATCGGGTCGGACCCCTCCGGCAGCGGGAGATCTTCATTGAGGCGGAAAGGGTCGCTTGCCTCGGGCTCCTCTGCTTCCACCGGCACCGGTGCGATCCCTGACAGCACCTCGTCCAGGTCGAAACGCACGCGCCCGGAGGGCAAATTCCCGGCCTGCCCGATGCGGCGCACCGCGGTAGCCACGGTCGCCGCGCCCAACGTCACTTCGCTGGCCAATTGCGGCCATCCGGTGATGGTGTCGCCGACCTCGAGGAGCGAGGCAGCCCCGCGGGAGGAGACATCGGCCGCGCCGAGAATACGCAGCACGTAGGGCGCCTTTTCCTGAATGGTGAGACCCACCAGGTCCGAGGAGTGCAGGCCCGGCAGCAGGCCGTGGAAGAGCGGCCGATCCGGTTCGAGATCGAACCGCTCGACATCGAGCACGCCACGGTCACTCGTCTCCATCAGCACAGGGATGCGGCGCTCGCGCGCTGCTTCTCGGACCAGGAGCTTCACGTCGAGGGAGTCGCACTCCTCGACGACGAGATCGAGCCCATCGAGAAAGCAGCCCAGATTGTCGGGATGTATGCCCTCGGGGATCATGGTGACGCGCAGATAGGGATCGATCTCACCGATCCGGCGGGCGGCCACCACCGCCTTGTTGATCCCGAGATCGAGGACACTGCCGGGGAGCCGGTTGAGGTTCGAGAGCTCGACGGTGTCGAAGTCAGCCAGCCGCAGCTCTCCGGCGAGGCCCTCCATGGCGAGGACATGCGCGATCGAGTGGCCGGCACTGAGACCGACTATCCCGATGCGCAGGTTGCGTTGGCGGGCCTGCTCGCTACGCGTCAGCTTGTTCCGGTTGCGATCGAGGCGAAGCGTCGCGAAGGACCGGGGCCCCAGCAGACGCACCGCCGCCCGTCGCCACGGGTAATAGACCCAGCGCTGGCCCTCGTCCTCGAGGGCGCTTTTCGGCGTGGGCTTTATCTGCGACAGCTGGGCGCGCTGCTCGGCCAGGCGATCGATCACCTGCAACGAGGAGTCCTCCCGCAGCACGCGCAGGACCTCGCGTTGGTCGCGTGCCCGCACATCGAGCACCAGCGGGCGCCAGGCGCGCGTGCGCGCCGTGTCCGGAGCGAGCGGACCGGAGCGGCCCAGGTCGGGATTGCGTGCCAGCTGCTCGGCCTCGACCCGCATGGCCTGGCGATGCTCGGGAGTGCTCAACTCAGGCGTACGGGCCCGGTGCCATGAGAGGGCGACCGTCCGGTAGCGCTCATCGGGAAAGGGAACGGAGGATGTGCCCAACATGCGCCCCCCCGTGGCCGTTCCCGCTCCCAGCAGGGTGTCGGAGATGCCCGCGACGGCATACTCGGCTCCCAACCAGTGCATGGAGTGGGTGACCGACCTGGAAATGGTCTCGATCAGCCGGTGCCCCGTGGTCGCTTCGCCCTTCGACCAGGCGCCTTTTATCTCGATGACGCCCAGGCTTATCTGCTTGTCGATGGTCCGCCTGAAGAGGTCGATCTCTGGCGAAGATCCCATCTCCTCGAGCAAGAAGGCCTGGTGGCTGCTTTCCAGCGGGCCATGGGCCCGCACACCGGCGACCATTTCCCCGCGCGCGTCAAAACCAACGAAGAACAACGAGACGCCGTTCCCGTCGTCCAATTCCTGGAGGTGCAGCTTCCCCTCGAACCCGAAGTTGCGGTAGCGCCCCTCCGCCTCATGGAGGTAGCGCTTCCACAGGTCAGGCCGCTCGTGTGGATGGTGGCCCTCGAAACGGACACCCGAGGACTGATCGATGAATCCTGCTCCATAGCGATACCGCCGATTGATCATGTTTCCCACTGGCGAGCCTCATTTGTGGATTTCGTCGAAGTGGCACCTGCATTGGGACCCACCGAACCGAGCGAGAACTTACCGCCCCGAGGGATGAATTCGGTGGATACGAGGCTCCCACATCCTCGTGGTGCACGGGCGGACGGTCAGGCCGGCGGGCGTCCGACGCGCGGAGGGACGGCGGACCCGCGGTCACGTGTCAATGCCCGTGTTACCAGGGACGGGCAGTTGCAGGGCGCCGGACGCGCCGCCCGTGGCGGTCGTCGGCCGGTTATCGGGGAACGGGGGGCGGGCTGCGGGGCTGCGGGGTGGCGGGCTAGGAGGGTGGTGTCTTTCTC
>PKYA01000046.1 GCA_003133545.1 Acidimicrobiaceae bacterium
TTTTTCAGGGGGAAGTAGTTAATGACTCGAATCGGTCTTCTAAACACCGAAAGTTCCTGTCTCTCACCAGAGTGCGCCAAGAGGCGTAACAAACGCAGCAACATACGGTGCTATTGACATGCGTGGATTCGGGCGACCCGCGCGTGGCGCTTTCGTTCGACGCCCAGAGTCCGCCGTGGCCAGGTTCTACCGGCTGATGAACGGCTTCGGGGAGATACCGGGCACCCCGACGAGCCCACCTCAGTCGAGATCGAAGCCGTGCTCATCGCACCATTTCCTCCCGGACGTGCCATGGCCGACGCGCCGAAGCCGAGGCGTCGCGGCCAAGTTGGCAAGAGGAGGCGGTGACATCGTCCTGATGTTATGAAGGAGCGCAGCGCAGCTCCCGCGTGACGAGCTCCGGTGAGCGCACCGGCTCGAGCGCCCAGCACGAGGAGCGATCTCGTGACAACGAGGAGCGTGGCGAAGACCGACCGAACAAAGACGAAGAGCCCGCGGGAGTCCTCCCGTCGCCCGGGACCAGGTGTGCAGAGCACACTTGGGGTTGCGAAACCTACCCGCAAACGACAGAAGGAGACTCCCGTGGAACAGCAAACACAATATGTCGGCATCGATCTGCACCGGCGCCGCAGCGTGATCGTGCGGCGCAACCAGGCAGGAGAGACGCTCGACACGGTCCGGATCGACAACGATCCGGTTGTCTTGGCGGCCGAGCTGGCCAAGGCCGGTGAGCATCCCGAGGTGATCCTCGAAGCCACCTATGGCTGGTACTGGGCGGCCGATGTGATCCAAGAGTGCGGAGGCAACGTGCACCTGGCCCATCCGCTCGGCAACAACTGGGGCAATCGGCGGGTGAAGAACGACGAGCGCGACGCCACCGATCTCGTTGACCTGTTGCGCTTGGGACGCCTGGCTGAAGCCTGGATCGCTCCACCACCCCTGCGTGAGCTCCGTGAGCACATCCGTTATCGGGCCAAGCTCGTCCACTTCCGGACGAACCTCAAGTCCCAGATCCACGCCGTGCTCGCCAAAGAAGGGGTGGCCGTGCCCATGACCGACCTCTTCGGAGTCGGTGGCCAGCGCCTGCTCGACGAGGTGCATCTGGGCGATGCCTATCGGGTGCGTGTCGAATCGTTGCGGAACCTGATCGAGCACATCAATCGCGAGATCGCCATGCTCGAAGAGCAGACCGCCCCTTACTTCGCTGGTGACCTCGGCTACCACGCTGTGCAGACCATTCCCGGCGTCGGCCCGGTGCTGGCTGCGGTATTCGTGGCCGAGATCGGGGACATCGCAAGGTTCAAGAGCGCCCGCCATCTCTGCAGCTGGGCCGGACTGACCCCGATCCACAAAGAGTCCGACGTCAGGTGCACCGGGGCCACATCACCAAGCAAGGGTCCCGCCTCGTGCGCTGGGCCGCCGTCGAGGGCGTGGTCCGACAACGCGCCGACACGCCCATCCGACGCCACCACCGCAACGTGGGCGAACGCCGGGGCACTCAGATCGGCCGCGTGGCCGCGGCCCGCAAACTTCTCATCCTCGTCTACTACGGCCTNNTGATTGAGCCCACCGGGTTGCGGCCGAACCACTCCATGTCGCTCCTCGCGACGAACAGATGACCGGCACCCCGGGTTCTGGGGTCTGCCCTGCCAGCATCGCCTGGCTCTGGAGATGGACCGCAACGCGTTCCCCACGCGGCATCACAGGGGTCGACCACGAAGCCCTCACGGGCTTCGCATCACAGTATGTGAACGACAACTGACCGCGCCGTCAAGGCTTCCCCTTCGGGCGGCCTCCGGCCGGCCTTGACTGCCCTGTTCGGTTCTCGGTTCTCCCGGGGGCCCACATTGGCGCGCCCATCGGTCGGGACCTCACCGTCATATAGACCCGACAAAATGCCAAAGGAGCCTTCGGCACCTCTTGACAAAGTGCGCTCCTTCATAGATGACACAAACTAAGGGAAGGTCAGCCGGGCGATGATCACGAGCAGATGCAGACCTTTCGGGAGCATCGAATGCTCAACTACTGTCCCGTGCAGGCATTCGTGGCCATCGTTGGATCGAATGTCTCCCCGTCTTGGGGGAAATACCAGGTGACTTGCTGATAGGCAGGCGGACCACCGTCACAACTCCCGAGATCGAAGGCGACCACGGTGGCGGGCTTGACGGGCCAGCTAGATACGGGCCCATTCTGACCTGTACCGTCGATAGCCTGCCCCTGCCCCATCGCCTGCGGTGCACCCCAGTTCGACCACGAAATAGAGAAAACGTGCGGGGACGACGCGACACCTCCCAAACTAATGGCGGCGGGAGCCACTTGACCAAAGCCGCTGATCCCGGCAAATGAACCCAATGCCGCACCCCATGCCGCACTTCCGAGGATGGGGGCCGCACCGGTGGTCGTTGTCGGCGGAAGCGTCGTGGTGGACGGCACGGTCGTGGTCGTCGATGATGAGCAGGGACTCAGTCCGAGCCCGGCGAGGACCTTATCTGGAACAGAGCTGTACCCGGCGATGGGTGTGCCTGTGCCTTCTCCGCAGAAGCCGTTCTCGGCCGAGATTATCTGATGGGTGCTCAGATTTAAGATGACTTCAGTTCCGTTGTTTTCGGGTTGGTCCTGAGCGTTGTAAAAGCCGACGGCGGCGAACACCCAGTTCGGGTCCACCGTGGACACTTTGAGGTTGGTCACGCCACAGTGGTCACCGTCGGCAACGCCGCTGGGAAATTCGGCAGCGCAGATAGCGCTCTCAATTGAGGCGACAGATAGTGAACGCTTGGAGATCAGGTGACGGCGACAATCCATTTCACTTCGTTCATTACGCAAGTGATGTGAAGCGCAAGAACCTACGATGCGTGAAATCAGCGTCCGCCGAAAAACGTACCGCGAGTTGGTGGTTCAGCTTCAAGGTTCCGCTTGTCCCGACATCACAAGGTTTTGCCCATTTGCTAGCTGGAGCCCTTGGGTGCTAAGCACCGGAAAAGATCTTGCTGCCAATCACTCGTCTGCTGGTGAGGCCCAGGCCTCGCGTACAACGAGTTCTTGACAACTCGACGTGGGGAAGTGAGGACGACGATGGCCAGTCAACCCCCTCGGCCTTTCCAAGGCGCTTGTTCGCCAATCGCCCATGAGGGTGGCCACTTTGTCGTTTTCGTACCTGTTGGCGCAATCCGGGCGGTCGTCACCGGGCGCCATGGTGTTGGGCGAGCCATGGTTGCACTCGCACTGTTGTCGAGCCTTGCACTTGTCTTCCTGCAGGCGAAGCCGGCCAGCGCCGCAGCGCCATCGTGGTCGTCGCCCTCGCAGATCGACCCAGACAGCTACCTCAGCTCGGTGTCTTGTCCGAGCGCCAGCTTTTGCGCCGCAGTCGAATGGACGCACGGGACACAGCCCAGTGGGGGTAACGTCCTCACCTACAACGGGTCATCGTGGTCGTCACCCTCGGACATCGACCCAGGCAATAACCTCGCTTCGGTGTCGTGCCCTAGCGCCAGCTTCTGCGTCGCCGTCGATGACCAAGGAAACTTCGTCACCTACAACGGGTCGTCGTGGTCGTCACCCTCCCCGGTCGACCAATCGGACAGCGACTTAGCCCTGGGGCTCGACTCGGTGTCGTGTCCGAGCGCGAGCTTCTGTGCTGCCGTTGGTGAAGGCGGCTACGCCCTCACCTACAAC
>PKYA01000211.1 GCA_003133545.1 Acidimicrobiaceae bacterium
TCGGTGGTCTCGAGAGCCCGGTTGGGGCCTTGATCGGCGGGCTGATCACCGGGTTATCCATCTCCTATGTCGGCGGCTACTTGGGTTCGGGGCTACAACCTCTCGGTGCGCTCGTCCTGCTCATGGTGACCCTGATGGCCCGCCCTGAAGGGATCTTCGCCCGGCCCACGGCACGGAGGGTATGAGGTGAGCGGAGCCGGGAACCTGGCCGATGCCGATCTGCTACCGGGAACCCCGCCCGATGCCGCTGGAGCCGACCGATCGTGGTTGCGCCACCTTCGCCTGCCGGAGCAACCATTGGCCCGCCACCTCATCCTGGCCCTCGGCGGCGGCGGGATCCTGTACCTGGTCACGTCCTCGCTCAGCCCGTACAACGATTTTCTGGTCGGCGAGATCGCGCTGTACCTGATTGCGCTGGCCGGCCTGAGCTTGTTGACGGGGGTGAACGGCCAGATCTCCCTCGGCCACGGGGCCTTCATGGCGGTGGGGGCCTACACCATCGCCCTGCTCATGACCCATACCCAGCTCAACTTCATTCTCGAATTGCTGGCCAGTGTCGGTGCCGCCGCCGTGCTCGGTGTCGTCATCGGTGTGCCGGCCACCCGCTTGAAGGGGCCCTACCTGGCGGGCATGACGCTGCTGTTGGCCCTGGCCCTTCCACCGATCGCGGACAAGTGGAGCTCGACCTTTGGGGGCGACCAGGGATTGACGACGACCGTGCCTACCGCTCCCGGGAACATCAACCCCGAGGAGTGGCTGACCTGGATAGAACTGCTGGGAGCCCTGATCACGCTTGTGCTCCTGGCGAACTTCCTGAGGAGCCGGTTCGGGCGGATGCTCAGAGCGGTGCGCGACGACGAGATCGCCGCCTCACTGGCCGGCATCCACGTGGCCCGGACCAAGGTAACGGCCTTTGTGATCAGCGCGGCCTGTGCCGGCCTGGCCGGTGCATTTCTCGGTTTGTCGACCGGAGTGGTGAGTACAGGTGAGTTCCCGCTGCCGCTCTCCATTCAGCTGTTGGCCGCCATGGTGATCGGGGGGACCGGCAGCCTGATGGGCATGTGGTGGGGAGCGGTCCTCCTGGTCTACCTACCCCAGTGGTCTACTTCCATCTCGAGTCATTTGAATCTGGGGAGCGATGTGAGCGCGTACCTGGCCACGATCATCTTCGGTGCCGTCCTGATCGTCGCCATGATTGCCGCGCCTTCCGGTATCCAGGGGGGCCTGCGGTTGGCCTGGGGTCGCGCCGTTCGGCTCTGGTCCGGCCTCACGCGGAAGCAGATACAGCCGACACGTACCGGCTGATGACCGAGAAGACCGAATGATGATCGGGGGAGTACACGATGAGAAAGGGAGACAGATGAGACAGATGAGACATAGCAGGCACACTTCGACCGGACGATGGGCGCGCGCGCTCCTTGCCGGTGCCATGGGGCTTAC
This sequence comes from Acidimicrobiaceae bacterium, assembly GCA_003133545.1. GTDB lineage: Bacteria > Actinomycetota > Acidimicrobiia > Acidimicrobiales > RAAP-2 > Bog-473. The sequence continues at coordinate 1,441 of PKYA01000211.1, forward strand.
GTTGGCGACGACCGTTCTGACCACGTCAGCCGGCGCGGCGTCAACCCCAGGCGTGACCTCAACGAGCATCACGATCGGGGCCACCGTGCCCCTCACCGGTCCGGCGGCCCCGGGCTACGACGAGATCGCACCGTCAATGAACGCCGTCTTCGACTGGGTCAATGCCCACGGCGGGGTGTTCGGGCGCAAGATCAACTACGACTACCTCGATGACGGCTACAACCCGGCCAACACCGCCACCTTGACCCGCAAGCTGGTGCTGCAGGACAACATCTTCGCCGACGTGGGATCGCTCGGCACGCCGACCCAGGCCGCCGTGCAGTCCTTCCTGAACTCGCAGAAGGTGCCCCAGCTCTTCATTGAGTCCGGGTGCGACTGCTGGAGCAACCCGAAGTTCCCCGAGAGCTTCGGTTGGCAGCCCCCCTACACCGTGGAGGGCAAGATCCTGGGGGCCTATATCAAGGCGCACTTCGCGGGGGAGAAGGTCGGCTATCTGACCCAAGGCGACGAATTCGGCCAGGACTTCATCAAGGGGCTCGACATGGAGATCCCGTCTGCGTCCGTGGTATCGCGACAGACCTACGACGCCTCCACGTTGGCTGGTCCGTTGTCCAACCAGGTGGCGGCCTTGAAAGCCGCGGGCGCGCAGGTGGTCGCCATGGCCACCATCCCGGCCGCCACGGCGCTGGCCATGCTCCCGGCCGCCGCCATCGGGTTCACACCCCAGTACGTCATCTCTAACGTGGGGGCGGACTCCCCGACGGTGGGGCCGCTGCTCTCCTCGTTCACCTCCAAGGGTGGCGGAAGCGCGGCTGAGGCCGCAGCCACAGCCGGCCTCTTGAACGGGGTGATCACGGACGCCTACTTCGCACCGGAGTCCAACGTGTCCAACCCGTGGGTCCAGGTCGAGAAGAAGCTGATGGCGAAATATGCGCCGAGCACCTACGCCAAGTACGGCCTCGACGGCAATGTCCAGTACGGCGTGGCGCTGGCCTACACCTTCGTCCAGGCCCTACAGGCCGCCGGGAAGAACCTCACCCGGGCCGGCCTGGTGTCGGCGATCGAGAAGTCGGGCAAGAAGTTCGTCACTCCCGGGTTGGTGCCGCTGTCGTACTCGGGCAGCGTGCACTTCGGATTCCAGGGGGCCGAGGTGATAAAGCTCAGCACCTCCGCCCCACCGGCGGTGACCCCCACCGGTAGCTGGATGGGCAGCACGCCGGTGAGTCCCGTCGAGGTAACCAATGTGGGTTCGGGACCGGTGCGCACGTACACCGGCAAGCCCTCGGCGCCTCCCCAGAAGCTGGTCTCCACCTCCTAGTAGGAGTCCTTGACGTAGGCGAAGCACGCACCCGGACCGCAGTGCGGACCGGCGCTCGGGCAGTTCGTACTGCTCGACGACCTCGGCGAAGCCGCCGTCGTGCCGCCAGTATGCAGCTTCTGGGCCTCAGTCGGTTCAAAGGGCAGGCACAAGCCATGGGAATGCGGCGTCCAGGTCGTCGACGTCAACCGCCCTATGCCCGTAACCCTGGCTTCGCGTCATGTCGAGCGGGTCGCTGTAGTTGCCCGTGCGCTCGGAACCACCGCGTTCGACTATCTCGATTCGGACGCCGGGCGCAGCCTGCCCTATATTCAAAAGAAACCCAGGGCCGCGTTCTCATAAGAAGCGGTCCACTCAACGGGGTCAACCGAACTGTGCAGCCCCAACGGTGTCTGTCCCAACGGGATTCGAACCCGTGNNACCCGTGTCGCCACCTTGAGAGAGCGACCTGGCAAGTCCACTGAGAAGCTGGCAGTTACGTTTGGCCAGCTCAGATGAGTCGACTCGTCCAGTCCGTCCACTCCATACAACCCCGTGTCAATGAGAAGATGGACAAAAGGATGGACAACTCCTGACACGCCTTATCGCAGCAGCACGACAATATCGATCTAGCGCGCCGCCCGAACTAGTGCCTCGAGAGTGGTGTCGCCTTGCCGGCTAACCCGTCGAGATAGATCTTTGCCTGCCTCCGGGCAGCTGATCTCCAGTCGGGAACGTGTGGGAGCGGTTGGGCCAAGAGCGCGCCAAAGACGATGATGTCGAAAGGCGTTACATCTGCCCGGATGGTGCCGTCTTGTCGTCCTCGACGTAAGACCTTTTCAATGGTGGCGTGCACCTCGGACCTGAGGGCGACGGCGTCCTCGTCGAGGGGTACCGGGCCGCCGTGCATGGGTAACACGAGTTCGGGACCGTGTTCAATGGTCTGCTCGATAAAGCCACGGAGGGCGTCGATCCCTGAATCAGTGCAGTCGGCAGCGCTCTGGGCTGCGTCGAGAACAAGGCGGAACGATTGGAGCGTGAGCGCTGCCAAAAGGTCCTCACGCGAGGGATAGCGCCGGTACAGGGTGCCGACACCCACCCCGGCGTCCGCCGCGATGGTCGCAATGGGCACGCCGGGTCCTTCGCGCCTGATTGCTGCCGCGGCGGCGGCGAGCACACGATCTCGGTTCGCTGCGGCGTCGCGCCGAAGGTCACGTCGCCCGGAACTCTTTGTCTCCGCTGTCCCACGGCATTCGCTCACAAGTTTGATGATGGCAGCTCTTGACGCGCTCACAGGGCTACGTTACGTTGTGTAAGTGGATGATTTCGTCCACTTACAATATGGGCTTGCCTCCCGGAGAGCGCCTGTTCGAGTGTGTCTGAGGCCATCCGCCAGTGGATTCAAGGCGACCGGTGCTCGACGCCATCATGGCCCAGACCGCAGCGGCCCAGCCCATTCCCACCGACGTAAAGACGACGGACTTTCATTGAGCACGATTTAGAGCGACCGCACCCCACGACAGACCACACGCACCCAAAGCGAGGAGCAGACCATGACAGAGTCCCCGCCCAGTTCACCTGAAGGGTCCATACCTCCTGACGACCCGCAGCGACACCTCACCGTCGCTCGACCGAACGAAGACGAAAGCCTTCCTCACTTCGGCCTGGTCGGTGACACCTATACGGTCCTTGTGAGCGGCGACGACACCGCCGGCAAATACACCCTCATCGACATGCATGTCCCACCCGGCGGCGGCCCCCCTCCGCACCGTCACGACTTCGAGGAGATGTTCACCGTGCTCGAGGGTGAGGTGGAGCTCAGCTTCCGGGGCCAGCAGCTGATGGCGAAGGCCGGGGAGACGGTCAACGTGCCGGCCAACGCACCTCACGGCTTCCGAAACGCCTCATCTGAGGCAGTGCGCCTACTCTGCCTCTGCGCCCCGTCCGGGCAAGAGGAGTTCTTCGCGGAGGTCGGTCAGCCCGTGACGTCGCGGACCGAGCCACCTCCCCCTCTAGACGGGGAATCCCAAGCTGCCTTCATCACCAAATCGAAGGCACTCGCGCCGGAGTACCACACGGAACTCCTACTGCCGTAGAGCGCCTAAGACGAGCCAGCACCACTTCCGAAGACCTGCGCCTGGTACCGACGCAGGGCCGTCCGCATTGCCCTTCGCGAATCGACGGCCACACCTAACCTTGAACGCGAAGACCCTGTGGACGACTCGAACAATGAGTGGTCGACTCTCCATCTTGTCGGTCGTCCGCCCGTCCGCTGAGTCCTCCCGGTTAGGGCTTTGACCTGGATCTATGATCTCCTCGGCGGTCTTGACCTCCGACAACCTCAAACTTGATTTTACAAATTTGTGTGATTTTTGTGGGATGGCCAAGTTTTCTTGGAAAATCCAGCGAAATTCTCCAAAATGCCAGTTGGAGCCCCTTCGGGTTCCGGCCCGCACGGTCGAGAGCGCACGGAACCGAGTCGGATACTTGCTGACGGCCGCGATGGCCGTGTCGTTCGCGGCGCTGCTCAGGCGCCGGGCCTGCTCGGGGAGAGCGGTTGGGTTCCGGGCGGGGTCAGGGCGAGGATCGAGATGTCGATGCCTTGAGCGTCCATCGCCGCGATCCGGCCCTCGCCCAGGTCCTCAAGGCGCTGCTGGTGGTCGCCCATTTCGTTGAAGGCGAGGCTTTCGTCCGGCCGGGCCTGGGCCTTCAGGGCGGAGGTGACGCCCGGGGCAATCCAGTGTTCTTCGATAGCGATCAACATGCGGGTTCCCTTTGTGTCGGAAGGATCAGGATCAGGACTTGTCGTGGAGGGACTTGCGGGGGTGTCGGCGACGCGGACGTCCCAGCAGGACTGCAGTTGAGGCAAACGGGGAGGGTGGAGCGGTAGCGCAGCTGAGTCGACGCCGCGATCGGCCAGCGGTATGCCCGCGTGTTTCGTCCGGGAGCCGGGTACTCACCAGGCGACGGCGCTGCCTTGGTAGTCGAGGTACTGGAGACCGGTGTGACCGCGTTGGGCGTCGACGGTCCTCACCAGGTTGGGGATGCTCTCNNGGCGTAGCTGCGCATCAGTTGATTCAGGGCCGATTTGCTGGCCCGGTAGATCTCGAAGCCGCCGTTGTGGTTGTTAGAGACGCTCCCTTGACCGGAGGACATGATCGCAATCGTGCCGTCGGCGGGGACGACGTCGCCGAGTGTTTCGATGACCCGCATCGGACTCAGAGCGTTGGTGACCATCAGGCGGACGAACTCGTCAGTGGCNNGGGACGGTGATGTCCACGTGCTCGATCTCCAGCAGTCCACCAACAGTCTCTTGGAGGTCGTGTAGCGCCGTCCGGGCCTGGCCCCGCACGGTTGCCACAACCCGGGCCCCACAATTGACGTACTCCTCGGCGATTGCGTACCCGAGACCACGGGATGCGCCGATCAACAGCACGCTTGCGTTCTTCGAGGTCGAGGTCACCCCCGCTCCTCTACGTGAGACGCAGCCGCCTTCGGCTTGCAATCGGTCGGGTGGCCCTCCATGGGTATGAGATCACGGTCCTTTGCGTGTGGCGATTCGCTCATCGGGTGTTGAGTAAACTGTACTCCAGGCGAACGCTTCGCTCAACGCACATAGAGTGAAGCCATGGACGAAGGCACCCCGGTCTCCCAGCCGATGACGAGCCGGTCGGCCCGTCGCGCAGCAACACAGGCCCGGATCCTCGATGCGGCGCGACAGGAGTTCGGCGACCGAGGGTTCGAGGCGACAACGGTGCGGGGCGTTGCCCGCCGGGCCGAGGTCGACCCGTCCCTGGTCCTGCAGCATTACGGATCCAAGTCGGCGCTGTT
>PKYA01000110.1:0-21607 GCA_003133545.1 Acidimicrobiaceae bacterium
AAGCGGAAGCACTTGACCTGCGAGTGGGCTCGATAGCGGTGGGTCCACACGTCGCCGAGTTCACCGGCGCCGATGGAGGGACCCGGGTGACTAGCGAGGCGGTGGTCAGCAGAAAGTCAGCAACGCCACTGGTTCCGGGTTCAGCCTCGGAGATCACAAGGCTTCAGGCATGGAACAGACCGGACGGTAGGAGAACGCTGCAATTGGTGCTGGCCACCATCTGGCTCATCGATGGGGTCTTGCAGCTGCAGTCACTCTTCTTCACCAAGAGCTTCGGTCTGCAGATGATCTCTGGCATGTCCTCGGGAAATCCCTCCGTCATCGCTCGGCCGATCATCTGGTCGGGTGCGGCGATCGGGCACCATGCCGTGCTTGCCGACGCCGTTTTCGCGGTGGTGCAGACCGCCATCGCCGTCGCCATCGCCTGGCGGCCCACGGTGAAGATTGGACTGGGAGTATCGATCGCATGGGCGGTCGGAGTCTGGTGGGTTGGCGAGGGACTCGGTGGGGTCTTAAACGGTACGGCGAACCCTGTCAACGGAGCACCAGGTGCGGTGATGATCTATGCGCTGTTGGCCGTGTTGCTTTGGCCCACTGACCGGGCGGGCCAGAAGGCGTCGTTCCTCGCCGCACGGGCGGTGGGCGCGCCCATGGCCAAGGGGTTGTGGCTGGTGCTGTGGGGATCCTTCTCGTACTTCGCCGTGCTCGGAATAAACCGGTCGTCGCAGGGCCTGCACGACCTGATCACCACCGAAGCCCAAGGCGAGCCCGGTTGGGTGGCGTGGATCGATCACCAGGCGGCCAGCATGGTCGATCACAAAGGTCTGGCCGTGATGGTGGTGTTGGGGGTCTTGTTGCTTGTTGTGGCCATTGGCACGTATCTGCCGGGGTCGTTCGCCAACGCGACGGTCGTCTTGGCCGCGGTGATCGGTGCGGTGTTCTGGGTTGTGGGAGAGAACTTCGGAGCACTCTTCACGAACGGGGCCACCGATGTGAATTCGGGTCCCCTCCTGATTCTGCTGGCGGCCGCCTACTGGAGAGGGTCGCTACGCCCCGACCCTGAGCCAGTCCCAGAACCGGCGCTGAGTTTCGAAGGAGCGTGACGTGACCAATCCGGGTTGGTTGAATGACATCTTCGCCGCGGTGATGCTGGTCGTGGCCATCTACAGCGCTGGTCGCCTGGTTGCGGGTCGGGCCTGGTCTCGCCCAACTCATCGTGATGTGGACGTGGCCCACGTCCTGATGGGGACGGCCATGTCCGGCATGCTGGTGTCGGACCTCAATCCCGTCCCCAACGGAGCGTGGGAGGTCGTGTTCTCCTTGCTGGCCGTATGGTTCGTCTGGCGCTGTTACCAGTTCGTTGCGGATCCGAGCACCGGGATCGGATACGACCAGCATGTGCACCGACTCTCCCGCCGGCTGATTCACCTGGTGATGTCGCTGGCCATGCTGTACATGTTCCTGGCCGCTTCCCCCTCCGCAGTCGGATCCGGCGGCAGTATGGCCATGGGGGCGGCCACCGGGCCCGCCACGAACTTCGTGCTCATACCCCTAGCCTTCATTGTTGCCCTCTTCGCCTCAGCAATCTGGGAGCTGGACAGGATCGGACGCTTGTCTCCATCACGTGCCACTCAGGGCCAGGCCACACCGGCGTTTTCCTCATTTGGACGTGGCTCACCCGTCGTTTCGGACAACTCGAATGTCGCGGATCAGGCTATGGACACGGCAAGGGCCCCGTGGCTTGCGCCTCGATTCGAAGCGAGCTCCCACATCATCATGTGCGTGACCATGGGCTACATGCTTGTCCTGATGCTCTGAGACACAACTGCGGACATCGAAGCCACGTCTATCCAAGTCTGGTTACGTAGAAGGGAGGGTTCACCAATGGGTGCGACATGCGACAATCCGATGTGCTCTTGCGATCCGTGCACCTGCACCACCTGCAGCTGTGGCGTGGCGAGACTCGGCGAGCTGGAACGACGAGTAATGGACATTCTGTGGAAGGAGTCCGACCACGAGTGGACGGGGCGCGATGTGGCCAATGTACTTCCCGAGTACGCGTACACGACGGTGGCAACCATCCTTGACCGTCTGGTCCACAAGGGGCTGGTACGCCGCCGTATGGATGGGCGTGCCATCCAGTTCGCAGCCATCGGCACAAGAGGTGCCCACACGGCCGTCCTCATGCACGACGCTCTGAGCGCTGGCCATGACCCCGACGCTGCTCTTGTCCACTTTGCCGAGACCTTGTCGAACTCGGAGGTCACGGTCCTTCGCCGGGCGCTGAACGCGCTCGATCGCCAGTCAAAAAGATCGGGGGCATGACTCGCCTACCGCCCACGGGGTAGAACAAGGGCGCCGAGGACCATCGCTACCGGCACGAAACGGAACGCCACTCGCGCTTTTCAGGTCGGATCTGGCCTCATGTCGAAACGGTTGCTGACGATGGATTGCGGAAGAATATTTTGGTCAAAGGCTGGAATCTGAGCACCCGTTCGCTTTCGTTGCACCACGCGATTGCGCGCTGGTTCGCATTCTGTAGGGCAGGCCAAGGCAGGAAGCTTGATAGAACCAAACAATTGTCTTACGGCACCGGCCCGTTCCCAACGATCGAAAGATGTCGGCTACGAACGCACCTCTACTTGGGGCGCCCACCGTTGCGAACTGCAGGACTCTCTGCCTCAGCTTCGCTCTGATATTTTGCCGGTTTGGGTTCTCAACCGGGCCTCCGCACAAGGAGGACCGAGTTGGGGACTGGTACGGAGGACTACTACCGAGAGCGGGCACCTGAATACGATCAGGTGTACCTCAAGCTTGAGCGCCAGGAGGATCTTCGTGCGATCCGTGCCTGGCTGCCTGCCGTCTTCAGGGGCCGCAGGGTCCTCGATGTCGCATCGGGGACGGGCTACTGGACTGATGTGTTCGCCGACCACGCAGCATTCATATTGGCGACGGACGTGAACGACGCACCATTGGAGGTAGCTCGCGGTCGTAGGGAATGGCCCACGCATGTCCAATTCGCCATGGCAGACGCCTTCGACTTGGGCCATGTCCCTGGTGAGTTCAATGCGGCCTTCGTTGGGTTCTTCTGGTCGCACATACCCAGGGCCAGCCTCGAGCAGTTTCTTCGCGGACTGTTCCGTCGCTTGGACGACGATGCAGTCGTCGTGTTCATGGACAACCGTTACGTCGAGGGGAGCAACCACCCAATTTTCCGCACCGACGATCAAGGGAACACGTTTCAACGCAGGAAAATGGAAAACGGAACCGAGTGGGACGTCTTGAAGAACTTTCCAAGTCTTGAGTCTCTGAAGTCCACACTGGAGCAATACGTACCTCGCGTAACCATTCGATGCTGGGACTACTACTGGGCGGCCACTTGCTCTTCTTGATGTCCCACGTCGCTGGCTAGGCACCCTTGTCGTCAGCACCGATAATGACCTGATGATCCGCTTAGTGGCCACAGACCTCGACGGCACATTCTGGGACTCGGACCTCATCCCCCCGCGGGTGCACCTCACGGCTGCCAACGAGCTCATCGATGCTGGAATCACCGTTCTGGCCGCGACGTCTCGGCGGCCCCGAGTGGCCAGTCGGCGACTATCTGAGGTCGGTCTCGTGCTGCCCGCGGTCCTCATTGACGGGGCACTCGGAGTGGATTTTCGCTCGGGTGAGCGGTTTCACCAGGCATGTTTCGATCCGGAAGTAGCTCTCGGGACACTGGCGACCTTTCGAGCTCACGGACTCGACCCTTGTATCTACGTTGAGCATCCCGACTTCGACATCGTCGTTTCAGAAGCTCCCTCGACGTGCGCTGATCACCTCAGGTACTTGGGACCGCTTGCCGCGGCGGGTGATCTCGACGACACGGCACAAACTCACGACGTCTACGCCTTTTCAGTCCTGGGTCTCAGCAAGAATCGTCTAGAAGCAGTCGTCGATGCGTTGCCTTTGGTTGATCGGTCCAGCGCGGTCCTGTACCCGGAGCCGGATTACGGGCATTTCGGCCTTATTGTCGGCCCCCCAGGGGTCTCCAAGTGGACCGGTGTGGAGGCCTACTGCCAACAGTGGGGCATAGGCCCCGATGAGGTCCTTGCCGTCGGTGATGGGTTGAATGACCTCACAATGCTGAGACGGGCCGGCGTGGCCGTGGCAGTTCGAGGTGGAGCTCCAGAGGCGATCGCCGTTTCCGAACATCTCATCGATCCACCTAAGGTCGGTGGTTGGGCTCGCATCCTCGATCTCGTCGAGGCTTCCCTGTCGAGCTGAGATAGCCATTCAGAAGGTTGCACGGTGACGCTGCCGTTAGCTGGGTAGTACCTGGGACTGCCTTCTCAAGCTGATCCGTGCAGCATCTCGATCCGACGAGCGAGGTTGACGGCGTGGTCACCAAGCCGCTCGTAAAAGCGAGCGACGAGCGTGACTTGAGCACCGACGGCGGTGGGCATTGATTCAGCGGCTATTTCACTCGTCAGCCGATCATGGAGGATGTCGATCTCCTCGTCATCCTCGGTGAGCGCACTTGCTCGTGCGGCCCGGTCGGCATATGCATCGGCGGCGTCTCGCCACATTCCAAGGGCAACCTCCGACATTCGCTGTACGATGCCTCGACTGAGAGGACTCATCTCTGCGCCGATGTTCGTGACCGCCCGTTGGGCGATGTGTTCGGCTAGATCGCCGCTTCTCTCGAGTTCGGGGAGGATCAAGAGGACTCCAACGAGATGGCGCAGCGTCGTGCCGGGTGTGCCCTCGACGTCGAGCTGGGGCCAGACCAAGAGCTCGACCTCGGCGGTCAGATCATCGACCGACTGATCGCCTTCGATGACCGCCATCCCGAGAGCGACGTCGTTGCCCAGCAAGGCTTCAGTGGCGCCGGCCAGGGCCTCTGACACCAGGGCAAACAGTCGGGTGACCCGCCCTTCGATGGCCTCGATCTCCGTTGGTCCCGCGTCCATGCTGGGCGAGGTTAGCTGGGGCGATTACCAAGAATTCGCGAAGCGTTCGCGTAACGTTCACTTTGGGTCGCTGCGGGACTCCGCCTCCGCTCCGTGGCCTCGCGAAGCCTGCGGCTTCCTCTTGACCAACCTGCCGCCGCCAGAGTGAGCGGCGAAACTACAAACCGAAACTTGTTCACGTTTCGTTAGGGCACCTGGAGGGAACGAAATTCCGACTCCGGAGTAGACGGTCAGTCGAAATACCTCTGAAATGGGACTGTCCCGTGGTCGGGACCGGCGTCGATCCGGTGACCTCACGCTTTTCAGGCGCGCGCTCTACCAACTGAGCTACCCGACCGGGTGGCCAGGTTCGATCGTCGTGGTGACCGATCGGATCTGGCGGCGGACCTGACGGGATTTGAACCCGCGACCTCCGCCTTGACAGGGCGGCGTGCACTCCAGGCTGCACCACAGGTCCGTAACGGCATGCGCCGTGTTGTTCGCCGGTTCGACGTGCGTCTCCCCTTTGAGCAGCCCTTCACTGTAGCCGACGGCCGTGGGCAGTCCCACGGGGGGATCGGCCCTGGTCCAGGCGCTAGGGGAGCGCGGCGTGGATCGCGGCCACTCCGGCGGCGAACTCCTCGAAGCGATCCGGGCTGAGTGCGCTGCTGAACGATGCCACCGAGAGCTGATCCGTCAGGTCCTCGGCCTCGTCGTGCTTGTGCCGGATGGAGGTGCAGTCCGGGAACGGCTCGGACCAGCCGAAGAACTTTGCCTGGCCTTCGCCCTCATTGGTCAAGATGGCCTCCATCGGGCTGAGCCCGACCGCAGTGGTTGCCACCAGGTGCAGACCGCCACGCCACTCACGGAGCATCTGCATGAGCTGGGCCGCTTTCCCCGCGTCGTCATCGGCTCTTTGGGCAACGCGCCAACCAGCGAACAGCGGCAATCCGGAACCTTCGAGACCGTCGACGAGCGTCTCGGTGACGGCGACGATGTCGGCGAGCCCCGGCACGTCGCCGAGGTACTTCTGGCCCCAGAGGGCATGGGCCTCGGCCATGCGTGCCGCCGCGGCGGAGGCTCCCTTCACGGCGGCACCCTCCACGAACAACGTCTCGACCATGGTGGGGGTGAACCAGCCGAAGGCGGCGCAGACCACTTCTGGCCCGACGTCACCGAGCATCCCGCCGCGCCCGGCGAAGTAGAAGGCGAACGGGTTGGACCATCCCCACTCAGCGGCCCAGCCGAAGACGTCACGACTCAGGTACGCGGCGGTGCCGATGTCGTGCACGGGGACCGACGTCGAGCGGATGACCGCCAGCGCAGCGTCGTGATCCGCAGTGTCCATGCATCCTCCTCAGGCTTCGTTGGTTGGCGGGACGCGGCGCATCCCGGGAAGGCCTCCCACCACAGCTTCCACCATCCGGGACAGGTCCGTGACGACGCCGTCGAGGTCCCCGAAACGCTCGTCGAGCGTGCCCACGCCGCTCAGCCCTTCCTTCAGCCTTCGCAACGCTGACGCCGGATCGGATGCGGACGGGATGAATCCGTCGATGCCCAGCGCCGCGAAGTCCACTGCGCCGGCACGCGCCAGGATCCCCTCCAACCGTTCGAGCAAGGCCAGCAGCTGTTCGATGCGATCGCTCAACGTGGTGAGGGCATCGAGTGCCTGCAGGGTGGCCGCGGGAAGGCGCAGGAGCGTGCCGGGTAACCGGATCGCAGTCTCTATGAGGGAGGGGGATTCCATGGTCCGATCATGGGGCCAGAGGGGGCCGTTGTCCAGCGCCGGCTCGTCGGGGACGCCCGCCAACATCAGCGTGACCAGTACGGGCGCGGGGCATCGATACGTTGCAAAGTGGAGGCGACCTGCCCGAAGCGCGGCTGGGCACCAGCCCAGTCGGCATACGCGCTTTCGAGTTCGGCCCGATCACGGGCGACGAAGTTCCACCACATGATGATCTCCTCGGCGAACGGTTGGCCGCCGAGCAAAAGGAGGCGCGCCGCGTCGGCCAGTTCGATCACGATGGCGGACCGACTCACACCGAGGTAGACGAAATGATTGGGCGCCGCGTCCGCTTCGTCCATGCGCACCCCTCCATGGAGGACCGCCAACCCGTACTCGAAGGCAGGGTCAAGGGGGAGCTCCATGATGCCGCTTCCTGCGATCTCGACGCCCACCAGCGGCGAGTCCACGTGGGCCGGTGAACGACTTCCGTCGAATTCTCCGAGCAGGACCGTGCCCTTCCCGTTCCCGAGGTCGACGACCGGGAGCTCGGCGTGGTGGGCGAACGATGGCGGGTCGTGACGCGTGGCGTCGGGTTGGGCCACCCAGAGTTGCACGCCGTCCATGTTCCCGGCCGGTTCGCTCCGGGCATCCTCGGCGTGGGCGATGCCGTGGCCGGCCGTCATGAGGTTCAGTTGCCCGGGCCGGATGGGCTGCGCGTTGCCGAGGCTGTCGGAGTGCAGCACCTGGCCCTCGAGAAGCCAGGTGACGGTGTGCAGGCCCATGTGCGGGTGGGGGCCGACGGTCATCGTCCGGCTGGGGCTCACCGCAATCGGTCCGAAGCGGTCCAGGAAGCACCAGGCGCCAACCATGCGCTGTTCGCGTTTGGGCAGGGAGCGGTGCACCGGAAGCCCCCCGACGTCGGTCACGCGACTGTCGGAGATGGCGAGTGTCGGTCCGTCCACTTCCGCCACCATGGCACATCGGCGCGCCCCGCTTCCATGCCCCCTCACCGGTGGCGGCAGAGAAATGCGAGGAGAAAGCGCTTGCATTACGCCGAACTTTTTCCTACAATGATGAGTGCTAACTCCTCTTTGATCAAGCAACAAAGAGAGAGGGTGGAGAAGTAAGAATCTCCCTGGTAGGGCGCTTGTGTTGCAGATGATTTTCCCGGTATATTTCCCGAGATGTTCGGGGATTTTTGCGCGTCTGCGGTTATCTATTTGGGCTCTCCGACTTGCCGTATTGCGCCCATTGCGGATCGGGTCCGGTCGCGCCGGTGGTGATCGACCCCGCCACCATCGAGGACCCTGAGCTCCGCAACGAGCAGGAGTACCTGAACGCGGCCCATCGGGCGCTGTCGGCCATGCGTGCACGCGCCGAGGCGTTGCTCGACGACCTGCGCAGCGCCGGCCAACCCGATCTCGACTACCAAATGGCGCTCCTGCACCGCGTCGCCGTGCTGGGTGACAATCCACGGCCACTGCTCTTCGGGAGGATCGACGAAGAGAGTGGTCCTGCCTGGCACATCGGGCGGCGTCACGTCGAAGACGATCGGGGCGACCCGGTCGTGATCGACTGGCGCGCTCCCGTCTCCATGCCCTTCTATCGGGCCCGGGTGGAAGAAGCCCTGGGTTTGCGGCGCCGGCGCCAGATCATGGTCGATCGGCGCCAGGTCGTCTCGGTCGCCGACGATCTCTTCGGTGCCGGCCACGAGGAATTGGTGGGCTCCCGCCTGCGCGGCGGCGACGCCCTCTTGGCCGAGCTCGAGAGGGCCCGCACGGGCGAGATGCTCGACATCGTCGCCACCATCCAGGCCGAGCAGGACGAGATCATCCGCGCCCCGCTGGACCAGCTCCTGTCGGTGCAGGGAGGTCCCGGCACCGGCAAGACCGCGGTGGGACTGCACCGCGCCGCGTTCTTGCTCTACAACCATCCGCCGCTCGCCCGCGAGGGCGTGCTCGTGCTCGGACCCAGCCGCGCTTTCCTGCGCTATATCGCCCAGGTGCTGCCCTCGCTGGGCGAGGAGGCGGTGGTGCAATCGACCATGGCCGACCTGGCGCCTCGTCTCAAGGTAAGGGCAGAAGACCCGCTCCCCGTGCGGCACCTCAAAGGCGACCCGCGCATGTCGGAGCTGCTGGCGGCGGCCCTGCGGCAACGGCGTCGCCCGCTCGAAGAGGACGTGACCCTGCGGGCCCGCTTCGCCAGGTGCACGCTCGCGCCCGAGGAGGCGAACGAGCTGACGGCCACCATCGCCAAGAACCCGGCGCCCTACAAGGCGGGCCGGCTCGCGCTGCGGGCGCGCCTGATCAGCCTGGTGCGACAGAAGCTCAGGGTTGCCGGGCGCCTCGAAGCCGACGAGCCCTGGCTCGATCGCGAACTGTCCGCCTCGGAGAGTTTTCGTTCACTGCTCGACCGTTTGTGGCCATCGGTCTCGGCCACGGCCCTGGTGCGCGAGCTCCTGGGGAGCGCCGACCGGCTGGAGCGGGCGGCGGAGGGGGTACTCACGGAGGCGGAATGGCGCAGTCTCGTGCGCACGAAAGGCCAACGGGTCCGCACCCAGGCGTGGACGGCAGATGACCTCCCCCTGCTCGATGAGGCCGAGTTCCTCATCAACGGCCGGACCCGCGCCTACGGGCACGTGGTGGTGGACGAGGCGCAGGACCTGAGCCCCATGCAGTTCAAGATGGTGGCGCGACGGGCCCCCTCGGGGTCATTGACCGTGCTGGGCGACCTGGCCCAGGCCACCGGGGCCTGGGGCTACGCCACGTGGGACGACATATTGGAGCATCTGCCCGTGGGCGCTCGCGCCCGTCACGACGAGCTGACCCTCGGGTACCGCGCCCCGGGCCAGATCCTCGATCTGGCGTCCAAGTTGTTGCCGGCAGCGGCACCCACGGTCAAGCCGACGCGCTCCATCCGCCGGGGATGCCGCGAGCCGCGCGTCGACGCAGTGGCGAGCGACGAGCTCCTGCGCGAGGGCCTGCGCGAGGCCCTGGCGCTGGCTGACGACGGCTTCCTCGTGGGCCTCGTGGTGGCGCCGGCGCATCTCGCCGCCATGACCGCACTCGTGCAGGGGAGGAACGACGTTGGCCTGCTCGACCGGGACGGGATGCACCGGCGGGTCACGGTGGTCGAGGCCACTGCCGCCAAAGGGTTGGAGTTCGATGCCGTGGTGGTGATCGAACCGGCCGCCATCGCCGGGGACGACGCCCGCGGCCTGCGCCTGCTCTACGTCGCCATGACGCGCCCGATCCAGCATTTGAGCATCGTCCATGCGGCGCCGCTCCCCGAGCTTCTCAGGGTCTGACACCCGGCCGGGCCCGCTCAGGCATGTACCAGCCCCTCGTTCAAGAGAGCCGTTCGAGCAAGAGGTCGCTCGAGTTGGGGTCGCTGGCGACCACAGCCGGATCCGGGCCCAGAAGCTGATCGGCTGTTCCCACGCCCGTGGGGTCGGTCAGTGCCGCCGCCGGCGAAATACGGAAGACGCAGCTGATCGCCGCCGCCGTCGGGCCCTGGGGGCAATTGCCCGGACCGTCGGGTCCGGCCAGCACGAGCGGGCCGGCGGCAGTGTCGACGATCTGCTCGGAGACCGAGCCCGGATACGTGCCCATTGCCACCAAGGTGGTGGCGTTGTACGGACTGAATGTGGTGTCGAGCCCCTGGCCGGCTGGTTCGCTCACCCAGACCAGCCCGCCGGCCACCGCGACCACGTTGGCGATGCCACCCCCCAAGCCGTTGGGCGCGTTGGGGAGCAGCGGTCCGACCGTGGTGACGCCCGACGCGCTCAACTCGACGAGGTGGTCGTCCGATCGCTCGTAGTACACCGAGCCGCCGGGACCGAAGGCGGCGCTGGTTCCCGCCGCGATGAGCCGGGGGGCTGCCGTCGAGGTGGCAGTGATTCGGTAGATGTCCTCTAGGTTGCCGCGGGCGATCATGACGAGGACCGTGCCGTTGGTCGCGCTCATCGAGACGAGGTCGGCGTTCGACGTGTTGGCCGTGTCGATCGGGGGCAGGCTCCATTGGCCCATCGCGTTCCCCGTGCTGCGGGTGAATCCCAGCACGCTGTCGTTACTCACGACGTAGAGGTTGGTGGCATCGGCGGCCAGCGCGCTGACGCCGCCGTTGATGTGTTCGGCGATGGCCGCGGGGCTGTCGTTGTCGATGACCCACACCACCGTCGGCGTGGGGTTGTCGTGGCTCTCGGGAGCCGCGAACACCGCACCGTCGGGCGCCTCGGCCGAGGTGATCTGGACGTTGGCGGCGATGGGGAGGGACAGGCTGGCCGAGATCTGCAGGGGCCCGCTCGTACTGGGAACAGGCAGGGTCGTGGTGGGCGCGGTGGTCCGGGACCCGGACGAAGTCCCGGTTGTCGATGTGTGCTGCGGCGAACCCGAAGCACTGGGAGCGGGCGACGAGCACGCGGCCAGAAGGCACGCGGCNNCAGCACCACACCCACCAGGCCACCTTTACCGTGACGACCCGGACCGAGACGACCCGAGGCCGTGTTGCCCGAGGCCGCGCGCTCCATTACCTCAGTATCCTCCGCCCGCGGGGTGTCTCCCGGGATCGTGCGCGCTCAATGTCCCCGCATGCGCACGTACTGGGCGGTCACCAGCTTGCCAATGAGCGCGTACCCCTTGTCGGTGGCATGGATGTTCCCCAGCTTGCAGAACCAGGTCAGCGTGCACACGTTCGCCACCGCCACGGGAATCGTCCCGTACGGAGCCAGCGTCTGCGTCTTGGTGAGCGCCGTGTAGGCACCGGTCGCCGCCGTCACGTCCACCAGCACACCGCCGGCCGAGGCGTACGCCGTCTTGAGCGCCGGGTTGATGAGTCCCTTGAAGGCCACCACGGACTCCTGGGCCAACGAGATGCGCGCCGCGGTCGCCGGGAGCGAGGGGTAGACGTACGAACCGAGGATGACATCGGGGTAGGTGAGACCGATGAGCGGGACCTTGGGCCCCCCCGCCGCCCGCAGTGCTGCGACCAAGGAGGTGACGTTCGTCTTGATGCTGGTCACCGCAGTCCCCACGCACGTGATCGGATTCGGCGCCGTGGCACAGGCGGTCACGTCGTTGCCGCCGATTGACACGGTCATCAGGCCGATGTGGTCGCGGTGCGCCGTGAGGAAGGCCTCGGCGGCCGCCGCCTGGGTCGTGGTCGGGTAGGTCACGCCGCCGGCGGTGTGGGGGAGGACGTCCGGGCAGCCGACATCGTCGACGATGGAGGTCGTCGTGGCGCCGCCACAGCCGAAGTTGACCAGCGTGAGGTGCGACTTCGCCGTCACGTAGCCCGTGTAGCCGGTCGTCGCCCCCAGCGCCGGCTGATAGCCGACCGAGTAGGAGTCGCCGAGCGATACGTAGTACGTGGGGCTCGCTTTGTTGGCCTTGGCGGCCAGTGCCGCTGCGGGCAGTGCGACCATGCCGGCCACCGCCAGGCTCAACGCCGTCAGGCCGATCACCGCCGGCATCCGCGCTTTCCATTCACTATCGCGTCCGTGTCGCATCTGTGCACCCTCCCACAGCTCGCCTCTATCGGCCGCGTACGAGCTCGGCCAGTGCCGATTCCTCCCCCGGCAGCCCCACCACGTGCAAACCGTCCTGCTCGCGCAACCAGCGTCGATTGCGCACATGCAACTCGTCGTGCGCGTCGTAGCGATTGACCACAGTAACGACCTGAACACCCCCCGGGAGTGCACCGGTGCAGAGGCGCACCGCATTGAGTGTTCCCAGCCCGGCGTCGGCCACCAAGAGCACGATCTCGGGCGCGAGCGCGTCCACCAGTGCCACGGCATCACCATCGTGGGAAAGCGGGGAGCGCACTCCACCGGCGCTCTCCACCAGTCCGACCTCGACGCGCGTGCGCGGCCATTCCAGCTCTCCCACGAGCTCAGCCATGGTGAAGCGGCCCCGCCCCAGGACGTCGGCGGCCATCGGGGGGGCCATGGCCACCTCGTAGCAGCGCCGCGGCCGGCAGACCGTCGCTGCGGGCTCGCCGCTCGCCGCACCCAGCACGGCTGCGTCCAGCCCAGCGGGGTCGTCGCCAGGTGAGAAGGATTGGGCCGGCTTGCGGGCGGCCACGGTCACTCCCGCGGCGCGGAGGGTGGCGAGGAGGCGGGCGGAGACCCACGTCTTTCCGACGTCGGTACCGGTCCCGACCACGACGACCAGGCGTTCGGGACGCACGCTCCTCAGTGCGACCGGATCAGCGCGCCGTCGGGCACGCCCACCCTGGTGGGCGCGGTCCCCGATCCACCCGTGCTGTCGGACGCAGATCCCCGTAGCGGACCCGCGTCCGCGTCCACGTTCGCATCCGTGCCCGCCTCCCTCTGGCGTAGCGGCGCCAGAGCCGCGACCAGCAGCGCCACCTGGTCGTCGCTGTGGGCGGCCGAGACCGTAACCCGCAGGCGGCTCGTCCCCGCGGGCACGGTGGGCGGGCGGATGGCGGGCACCCAGAGTCCCGCCGCCAGCAAGGCGGCCGAGGCCTCGAGGGCCGCCTGCTCGGTTCCCAAGATGACCGGGATGATCGGGCTGGCCGGAACGGTCACGCCGGCCCAGCCCGCTGCGTCTGCGTCTCGGCCCGGAGGCGCCACCCGGGCCACCAGGTCCGAGAGGCGCCGGACCAGCGCGTCGCCCTCGGGGGAGCGCAGCACCTCGAGCGCCGCCAGTGCGGCGGCGGTGTCGGCCGGCGTCAGGCCCGTCGTGAAGATGTAGGGCCGGGCCTGATTGACCATGAGGTGGATCACGTCCTCGGAGGCGGCCAGGAACCCACCGAGCGATCCCAGCGTCTTGGACAGCGTGCCCATCCGCACCAAGGTGAGGTCGGGGTCGGTCAGGAGGTCCGGGGAGAGGTGGGGGCCGAGGACGGCGTGGGCCTCATCGAGCAGGAGCAGCGCCCCGTGGCGGCGGCACAGGTCGGCGATCTCTGCCACCGGCGCGGCGTCGCCGTCCATGGAGAAGACGGTGTCGGTGACCACGATCGTCGGCGTGGTGGCATCCGCCTCCAAGATCGCGCACAGGTGC
The DNA here is from genome assembly GCA_003133545.1 of Acidimicrobiaceae bacterium. Classification (GTDB taxonomy): domain Bacteria; phylum Actinomycetota; class Acidimicrobiia; order Acidimicrobiales; family RAAP-2; genus Bog-473. The sequence goes on from PKYA01000110.1 coordinate 13,683, forward strand.
GCCGTGTCGCGGTGCCGGTAGATGGACGCCATGGAGCGCGACAGCCGGCACCCGTCGATGATCGAGGCGTGGTTCAGCTCGTCGGAGAGCACGCGCACACCGGGGCCGCCCAGCACGCTGAGGGCGCCGAGGTTGGCGGCGAAACCGGTGGGGAAGCAGACGGCGGCGTCGGTTCCCTTCCACCGGGCCAGGGCGCGCTCGAGCGCGCTGTGCACCGGGCGCGACCCGGTGACCAGTCGTGAGGCGCCGGTGCCGGCGCCCCAGCGCTCGAGCGCGGCGCCCGCCGCCGCGATCACGGTGGGATGCGCACTCAGCCCGAGGTAGTCATTCGAGGCGAAGGAGACCACGGTCTCCCCGTCGAGCAGGCCCACCGGCCCGCGGGCGTCGAACTCGCGCGGTGCGCGCCAACGTCCGCCCTCCACCACGTCGTCCAGGCGGGCGCGCACCCGATCGGGCCACAACCGCGACGGTCCGCCCGGGTGGGTCATGGGCTCGTCACCTCGCGCACGGACTCCTCGAGGGCGTCGACCATGCGCACGATCTCGTCTTCGGTGATGGTGAGCGGCGGCATGAGGACCACGACGTCGCCCAGGGGCCGCAGCAGGACACCGCGGGCGACCGCTCCGGCACAGACCCGCCGCCCCCAGCGCAGGCCCGGTCCCGGAGGCGCCAGTTCCACACCGACCATCAGCCCGCGCTGGCGTATCTCGGCCACGGCGCCCAGCGGCGCGATGCGGGACTGGAGCAGGCCCGCCAGTTGCGACGCCCGCTGCCTGACCCGGGCCAGGACGTCCCAGTCCTCGATCAGGCGGAGGTGGGCCAGCGCCACGGCTGCCGCCAGGGCGTTCCCGCCGTAGGAGTGGCCGTGGAAGAACGTCTGTGGTCCCAGGTCCGGTCCGAGGAAGCTGGCGAAGACCTCGTCGGAGGCCACGGTGGCCGACAGGGCCAGGTACCCGCCGGTGATCCCCTTGCCCAGGCACATGAGGTCGGGCCGGATGCCGCACTGCTCGGAGGCGAAGAGGGTCCCGGTGCGCCCGAACCCGGTGGCCACCTCGTCGCAGACCAGCAGCACGTCATGGGCGCGGCAGGCCTCCCCGAGCGCGCGCACGTCCGACGGTGTGGTGCACAACATGCCCGACGCGCCCTGCACCAGCGGCTCAATCACCACGGCCGCCAGCTCACCGGCGTGCGCCTCGACCGCTGCGCAGGCCTTGGCCGACCACCCGGGATCGGCGTAGCCCGGCGTGCGCACGACGGGGAAGCACAATGGATCGAACACGGCACTGAAGACGCCGCCGTCACCGAGCGAGAGTGAGCCGACGGTGTCGCCGTGGTAGGCGTCGCCGAGCGCGAGGAACTGCGTGCGGCCGGGGGTGCCCCGGTTGACCCAGTACTGGAAGGCGATCTTGAGGGCCTGCTCGACCGCCACCGCGCCATCGGCGGCGAAGAGGAAGTGGGGGTTGTCCACCGGGACGACGCCCGCCAATGCCTCGGCCAGTTCAATCACGACGGTGTTGCCGTTGCCCAGCATGGTGGAGTGCGCCACCTTGGCGGCCTGCGCCATCAATGCGGCATCGAGCTCGGGCACCCCGTGGCCGAGCGTGTTGACCCAGAGGGACGAGATCGCATCGAGGTAGCGCCGCCCGTCGACGTCGATCAGCTCGCGGCCCTCGGCCCGGTCGATCACGAGGGGCGCATTCTCGGCGTACACCCCCATCTGGGTGAAGCCGTGCCAGACGACGGCGGCGTCCCTCCCCACCCAGTCGGAGGGGTCGGAGCCGATGCGGTCGGAGGTGCGGTCGGCGGTCACGGCTCAGGCCTTGTAGTCGTAGAAGCCACGTCCGGACTTTCGCCCGAGCAGCCCGGCCTCGACCATGCGGGCCAGCAGCGGTGGAGGTGCATAGAGCGGCTCCTTGAACTCTTCGTAGAGCGATTTGGCCACGGCCATGGTGGTGTCGAGCCCGATGAGGTCGGCCAGCGCCAGGGGCCCCATGGGATGCGCACAGCCCTTGACCATGCCCAGGTCGATGTCGCCCGCCGTGGCGAAGCCCGACTCGAGCATGCGCACGGCCGAGAGGATGTAAGGGATGAGGAGGGCGTTGACGATGAACCCGGCCCGGTCCTGCGACCGGATCACCTGCTTGCCGAGCTGGGCGGTGGCGAAGTGCTCCGCCGTGGCCACCGTCTCGCCGCTCGTCAGCAACGAGGAGACCAACTCCACCAGCGGCAGCACCGGCACCGGGTTGAAGAAGTGGATGCCGATCACCTGGCTGGGCCGGCCGGTGGCCATGGCCAGCTTCATGATCGGGATCGACGACGTGTTGGAGGCCAGCACGGCATCGGGCGCGGCCACCACCTTGTCGAGCGCCTCGAAGACGGCGAGTTTCTCGGCCTCGGCCTCGACCACCGCCTCCACCACGAGCTGGCAGTCGGCCAGCGACCCGATGTCGGTGGAGAACCCGATGCGGCCCAGGGCCGCCGCCACTTCCTGCTCGTTCAGCTTGCCTGCCTTCTGCGCCCGGGCCAATGAGTGCGCGACCCGCTCCCGCCCCCCCTCGATGGCCTGGTCGAGGTCGGTGACGGACACCTCGAGGCCGGCGCGCGCCGCCGCCTCGGCGATGCCCGAGCCCATGAGCCCGCACCCGACGACCCCGACTCGCTCTATCTCCACTGGCTCTCCTTTGACTGGCACGGTTGACTGGCCCGCGCCCGCGCCCGCCGACGCGCCGCCGACGGCCCGTCAGGCCCACCCGGGGACCGGCACGGTTGGCCCGCGCCGGACGGGGGTATGCGGGAACGAGTTGAGCATCTTGCTCTGTCGCCTGGCAAGGTCGACGCAAAGATGGAGCCCCCGCCCCTGCGGCCGAGGGACCGGAATAGACAGGACCCGGCGCAATCCGAGACCACGAGGAGTTTCCCGCCATGCTCAACCCTGACGACGTCGGTTCCACCCGGGAGCGCCTGGGGCCCGTCCGGCTGGGCCACTGAGGGTGTCTCCGGGCGCGCCGCGACCCCGGCGGGTGGCGCGAGACTGCACCGGTGCCGCCTGACGCCGAGGCCGTCCCGTCGTACCCCCGGCCTGGCCTGGCCGACGACGTGGTGGTGTACTGCGACGTGCCCGGCGCCTTCGAGCGCATCCGGGCGCGCTTCCCCTCGCTCGATATCGTCGACATCTCATCGGGCCTCCCCCCCGGGAAGCGGGGCGATGTTCTCTTCGGCGGGTGGAGCGCCCACTCGGTGGGGGCCATGGACACCGGCGTGCATTGGGTGCAGTTCATGGGAACGGGCCTCGACGGCGTCCCCCAGGCGGTGAAGGAGGCGCCGTTGCTCACCACGGCGCGCGGCTCGAGCGCGGTGGCCATCAGCGAGTACGTGCTCGCCACCATGGGCGCGTTCTCGCGGAATTTTCCCCAGAGTTGGCTCCGCGAGCCGCCCGAGTACTGGTTCGCCCAACCGGCGACGCCGCTGGCCGGGGCAACGCTCGGCCTGTTCGGCTTCGGCGGGATCGCCCAGCGGCTGGCGTGCCTCGCGCTGGCCCTCGACATGTCGGTGATGGCGCTGCGCCGGCAGGCCCTGCCGAGCCCTCTGGAGGGGGTGGTGATGGCCGCCTCCCTGGCCGACCTGGTTTCGGTGGCGGACCACCTCGTGCTGGCCGCCCCGGCGACCGACGCCACCCGTCACGTTTTCAACGACGAGAGCCTGGCCCTGTGCAAGCCGGGCGTCCACCTGGTGAATATCGCGCGTGGCGCGCTGGTCGACCACGATGCCCTGCGTCGCGCCCTCGACAACGGGACCATCGCCCGCGCCTCGCTCGATGTGACCGAGCCCGAGCCCCTGCCCGCCGGGCACTGGCTCTACGAGCATCCCAAGGTGTTCCTCACTCCGCATGCTTCATGGGCGGGGCCACCCGCGTTCGAAGCGTCCACCGACCTGTTCTGCGACAACCTGGTGCGGTATCTCCGCGGCGAGCTGTTGCACGGCGTGGTGGGGAGCGACGGCTACTAGGTGAGAAACGGCTCCTAGGTGAGGAAGAAGTCGAGGCGGAGGCCCCCGAACCGCTACGAGCTCGTGTCCTGCGGGCTGCGGGGGCATGTCCTCGTGGGAAGCGACGCGCGGACGGTGGTGCCCTCTGACGGTGACATGGTGCGCGAGAGCGACGGCCTGCGCTGGTACCGCTGCCTGCGCTGTGACTGCTGGCTCCCGGAGCAGCCGCCGCGCGACCCGACGCGCGACCGGATGCCGGCCCGCGACGACATCTGGGTCCCCCTGCGCGGTCGCAGTCTCCGGGATCTCTATGTGCTCCGCCTGATCGCCGCCGAACGGGCCGTGCACGTGGTCGTGCTCTCCGGGTTGGCAATCGCGGTCTTCATCTTCATCGGCAACCGCAAGACGCTCCGGCACGACTACGTGGCGATCGTGAACGCCATCACCGGCTCCTCGGGCGGGCCCAATTCGGTGGGCGGGATCCTGGGGGACGTGCACCATCTCTTCTTGATCTCACCGAGCCACCTCTATGTGGTCGGTCTGGTGCTGGTGGCCTACGCCACGCTCGAGGCGGTCGAGATGGTCGGTCTGTGGCTGGCCAAACGCTGGGCTGAGTATCTCGCCTTCGTGGCCACCACCGCGCTGGTCCCCCTCGAGATCTACGAGCTGGCCAAGTCGTTCGGCGTGTTCAAGCTGGTGACCTTCCTGGTCAACGTGGCTATCGTCGTCTTCTTGCTCTACGCCAAGCGGCTCTTCGGCCTGCGCGGGGGTCATGCAGCCGAATTGGCCCAGCGCCAGTCCGAAAGCGGGTGGGAGGCGATCGACCGCCACTCGCCACCGGTCCCTCCTCCATCGCCGGCCGATGGCACCGGCGCCCGTCAACCCGACGAACCCTGATGTCGTGGCGGCCGACGCGGCAGTGGGGACGGCGAAGAAGCTCGGGATCAAAGACGGCGGGCACCTCGTGCTCGTCCGCCCCTCGAAGGAGTGGTCCGTGTGCGCACTGCCCCCGTCGGCGACCTTTGACGTCGTGCGGACGGCGGCGGGTGCCCGTCGACGGGTGCGGCCCGACAGCGTCGTCCTCGCGTTCTTCCGCAGCGCCGCCGAGTATGAGGCCGATCTCCCGGCGCTGGCCCGGCTCATCTTCCCCGGCGCCTCGCTCTGGGCCGCCTGGCCCCGGCGGGCCGGGGGGCACGTCAGCGACCTCACGGACAACACCATCCGGGACTTCGCCCTCCGCCTTGGCCTCGTCGACAACAAGGTGGCGGCGATCGACGCCGACTGGTCCGGGTTGCGCCTCGTGTGGCGCCAGGAATTGAGGGGGACGGAGCTTCCTGCGACTTTGATGGGGTACCCCTGACGCCGTCAGGTCACGCCGGGCATGCCACCGACCGCCGCCGCTCACCCCATCGTGCTGTGCTCCTAGCTCGCCTCCTCGACGGTCAGCTCGGCCGTGGGGTCGGCCTCGAGGCGCTCGTCCGGTATGGCCAAGCCACTGCGGATGGAGAGGCCGTAGGTGCCGGCTGCAAGACGCTCCTCGGCGCGCCCTATGGCCGCCATGTGGCGTTCGAGTTGGGCGAGCACCGAACTGTCGGTGCCCTCCGCGGTCAGCGGCTCGGCCGAATCGAACATGTCGCCCGGCTCGTTGGCCTCAGTGCGATCGGCCTGTCCCGCCGCGGCCATCTCGGCGAGCAGTCGTTGGGTGCGCTGGCGTTCCGACGCCAGCAATTCCCTGGCCTTTTCCTTGTCCATCAAATTGCTCCTCGCTCTGCTGGCCTTGGGCCAGAGTAGTTGGCCGAGAGCGCGTGGCCCCCGAGCGCGTGGCCCCTACCGCTTGGCCGGGAGCGAGCCCGCGTAGGTCGTGCCGAGCGTGACCCACTTGGCCAGCTGCTGCTTCGTGCGCAGGTGTTCGAGGTCGACCCGGAGCCATCCCTGCATCTCCCGGCCGCCCATCACGGCCAACTCGGCACGGGTCTTGGCGATGAGCGCGTCGGACTCCGCCGGATCGACCCTGACCAGCACCCCGCCCCGGCCGCTGGCAGCGATGGCCATGTTGCCGCCGATCAAGAATGCGAGGCCGCCAAACATCTTCTTTTCGTGCACCCCGCTCCGCGCGCCGATGAGGGCACGAATCCGGTTTGCCAGGTCCTCGTCATAGGCCATAGCGCCATCGTAGGAATGGAGCGCCGGCGCCTGCCACAGCAGGCAGGACCACTCCCGTCATTCCGGGCGCGACAGGTACGTCATTTCGTGCGCAGCAGGACGGCGACCGGAGTGTGGGCGGCGACTCGCCCCGGCACGACCGCCACTAGGTTGGCCAGCACGATCGCGCCGATCGCCACGATCACCAACGCCACGACGGGAAGAGTCGAAGCTGGGAAGACATAGATCTCGTGAGCGAACACATCCCATAGCGATCGCCCCAACGCAATGCCGATCGGGAGGCCGAACGCTGTGCCGATCGCGGCGGTGACGGTGGATTGCCAGCCCACGGTGAGGGCCTGCTGCGGCGGGTGAACCCCAGCGCTTTGAGGAGGGCGAGGTCACGACACCGGCGGCGCACCGATGTGACCTTCGCTCATAGCTTTGCTCTGTTATGGCACGGTATGCCGTGAAGGACCAGGGAGCAGGTATCCGGCCCAAGGTGGTGGTAAGCCCACCTGGCAAAGAGGGCAGCACGAATGGCGGCCCGCGGCCATCTGTCCGGGCGCCCGCCGCTCCACGATTGACCGCGCGCCAGCTCTTGGAAACTGTCAGCGCAATCGCGTGCAAGGATCCCCATGTCTCAGCAGCGTCACCCCGGCATCGGGGGCTGTCTCGAAGTGAGACACTAAGGGTTTCGCGTCGTACATCTCATCCGGGGGGTCCGGGCATGAAGGCCTTGCAGGTGACAGCTCATGGTGCGCCGGGCGAGGTCCTGCGGGTCTGCGAGGTGGCGCGACCCGAGCCGGGCCCGGGCGAGGTGCGCGTCGAGGTCCGCGCCGCCTCGTTGAACTTCAACGACATCGATCGCTGCCGGGGCCGGCTGGTCTCGGTGCCCACGCCGCCGCCGTTCACCCTGGGTATGGACGTCTGCGGGGTGGTCGACGCCGCCGGTGAAGGCGCCGAGGCGTGGCTGGGCAAGAGGGTCGTCGCCATCACCAAGACGGCGCTCGGCGGCATCGCCGACTACGCCATCGCCCCGATCGTTTCGGTCTTCGACGCCCCTGAGCAGCTAAATGATGGGGAGGCCACCGCATTCGTGCTCCCCTTTCAAACCTCACATCTCGCGCTGTTTCGGCGCGGGCGGCTGCGCGGCGGTGAGACCGTGGTGATCCACTCGGCGGCGAGCGGATTGGGCACGGCCGGGATCCAACTGGGAAAGACCGCCGGCGCAAGAGTGATCGCCGTCGCGGGAGGTCCCGAGAAGGGAGCGCTGTGCGCGCGCCTCGGTGCCGACATTGTCATCGACCATCTGGCCGAGGATTTCGTGGAGTCCGTCCTGCGCGCCACCGCCGACGCCGGTGCCGACGTCGTCTACGACCTGGCCGGTGGTGACTTCGCCGAGCGCTCGTGGCGCTGCACGGCGAGAGGCGGGCGCTACCTGGCGGTGGGCTTCGCCGACGACGATCAGAACGGCATGACCGGCCGGCCGCTGCGCCTGGCCTGCATCGGCAACATCGACATCGTCTGCGTCATGGTGGCCTGGGCCGACACGGTCGACCCCGGCATGCGTCGGTTCGGGTTCAACCCGTTCGGGCGCGACGTCGCCGACGAGATCCACTCCGACCTGTTGAGGATGGTGGCCGAAGGGCTGATCCGGCCCGCGGTGGGCCGGCGCGTGACCATGGACGAAGCAGGCGAGGCGCTCGACGCCCACGAGGAGCGCCGCGCCATCGGACGCACCGTCGTTGAGATGGTCCGTTGACCGACGTCGCCTACACATGGCGCGACTCCGAGCT
>PKYA01000110.1:21625-23341 GCA_003133545.1 Acidimicrobiaceae bacterium
CGCGTGCCGCACCGAGGCCGACCTGACGACCTTCGGCCGGATCCTCATCTCCAAGATGCTCGCCGCCGCGCTCGCCAACCGCAGTGCGCTCCACAACTGGGCGCTCGAGCACCCCGAGGTCCGGGCCGAGAGCATCGGCGGTCCCTGGGTCATCGTGGGGCTCCCTCGCACCGGCACCAGCCTGCTCTCCATGCTCCTCGGGCTCGACCCGATGGCCCGGCCGCTGCTCCAATGGGAGGCGGCCCATCCGCTCCCTCCCCCCACCTTGGAGGGGGTGGGCGACGACCCCCGTATCGCCCAGACCACCAAGGAGTTGGACGGGTTGATGAAGCTCAACCCCCCGCTCAGGGCCATGCACCCCTTCGGGGCCACCCTGGCCCAGGAGTGCGTGTCGCTCCTCATGTTCGACGTGCGCACCTTGGCTCTCGAGACGCAGGCCCACGTGCCGACCTATGCCCGCTGGCTGGAGACCGCCGACATGGCACCGGCCTATGCCCAGCACCGGCTGGCTCTACAGATTCTCCAGTCGCGCCAACCCACCGAGCGCTGGATCCTCAAGACCCCCAATCACCTCTGGCATCTGCCGGCACTGCTGGCGGCCTATCCCGATGCACGCATCATTTGGACCCACCGCGACCCGGGCCCGGTCGTCACCTCGCTGGCCAGCCTGGCCAATGCCGGGCAGCGGCCCCTGACTCGGCGCACCGATCCGCGCCCCACCGCGACGGAGTGGAAGCGCAAGTGCGTGTTTGCCTTGGGCTCGGCGCTGGCCTTTGACGAGAAGGCCGAAGACGGCTGGTGCGAGCACCTGCACTACGACTCGCTGGTGGACGACCCGGTGGGGGCGGTCCGCCAGCTGTACGGGCGCTTCGGGAGCGAGGTGAGTGATCTGCATGCGCGCCGCATGCGGTCCTTCCTCGCGCACCGGCCGAAGGACCTCTACGGGCAGCATCACTATGACCCGGCGGACTTCGGGTGGACCTACGCCGGCCTCGCCGACGAGTTCGCCGAGTACACGGAGCGCTACCACGTCCGCACGGAGGTGCGCGCAGACCCGTGATCGCAAACGTCGGACTCCGTGAGACCAATCGCCGTCCCACTACGCCAGGACCCCGGGACTTGTCGCAGTGCGCCCGTACGTTTTGCTCCGAAGGGCAGTTTGTGAGCGTGCGAAAGTACGGATTCGCAGGCAACGCGACTGACCAAGTGTGTGTTCACGACGAGAATGCGAACGATGCTGATCCGAATCCCACCAACAACTGCGCAACAGTGACAATAGCCGTCCCCTAGTCCCGGACGGCGCGTGGAGGACGGCGCGTTTCGGAGGGCCAGATTGGCGAAACACGACTGGAGGATCTCGCCCCTCGAGGTGGGACGAGATCTGAGTCGAAGTTGATCTGACAGTGCTCGTTCCGCGTAATTGGCGGGAGGTCAACTGGCTCGGGCCAACCGATGTTCGAAGTCGTCGGCGAGGGCGATGAGTGCAGCGTTGGCTTCGCCGCTGTACGAAGAACCGTGCATGATCGCAAGCGTGGCAGGCTCCAGCGCAGCGAGGCGACGGATGGTGGGCGCCGACTGAGGCGTGAAACAACTCGCGCCGAACATGTCCTCGGTCTGGATGGCGGCAGCGACAAGGTCGTCCCCAGTCAGCGCCGGTCCGTCTCCTACCTGAGACAGGAGGTCACCACAGAACAGGGTGCCGGTGGCCTCCTCGTA
>PKYA01000116.1 GCA_003133545.1 Acidimicrobiaceae bacterium
GGCGGCCATGCCCACCACGGGCGTGGACGGAGTGCTCAGGGCGCTGAGACCCAGCGAGGCGGCCCCGAACGGGACGACCGAATCAGGCACGGGGTTCACGGCCGCCGCCCGTGCCTGACCCTTCGATCCGGCGGTGCCGCCGCCGGCGGGGGTCCAGGAGATCGTGACCACCGTGGCCACGAGGAGAGCCGACAGCGCCAACCCCGATGCCAACCACACCCGATTTCTGCGCGCCGTCGTGATGGTCGATCACACTACCGAAGGGCGGCCGGCCCTGGCAGGGTCCCGCAGCGCCGGCCGGGCCCCCGACAAATAATGTGATCATTCGACGTGGATCGACGTAATTGAATGATGGCCGGTGCGGATGAGCCGAACGATGTCAATGCGCCGCGGGTGACGGCCCGCGCCAAGGTGCCCAGCGGCGTGGCCGACGACACCCAGCGCTTCACGGCACTGTACCGAGAGCACCACGCCCTGGTGCATGCCTTCGCAGCGCGCCGCGCCGGGCCGGACCTGGCCCAGGAGATCGTGGCGGAGACCTTCTTGGTGGCATGGCGTCGCTTCGACGACATACCGACGCCCGCAGCACCCTGGCTGTACCGGGTGGCGCTGTACGAGATCGCGAACCTCCGCCGCCGCGAGGCAAAGTCCTTTCGTCTACACCACACGCTGGCGCAGAACCACGTCGGCGGGACCGAGCACGAGCCCGACGGTGCCGGTGAGCTGGCCCGCGCCGTCGCCGACGCATTCGAGACCCTGTCCCCCCGTGATCAAGAGATCCTTCGTCTTGCCGCCTGGGACCACCTTTCCGCGGCGGAGGGCGCTGCGGTCCTCGGGTGCTCGGTCTCCGCCTACCGCATGCGATTGCACCGCGCCCGGAGCCGACTGGCCAGCAAGTCGGGTGCCCGGGAGCTTCTGCGGCCGCAACCACGCGACATGACGGAGACAGCGACCGCGCTCACGAGAGCGATCACGCTGGTCCCGGCGCCCATGGCGGGAACGGAGCTCGGGCTATGACCAGGCTCAGTGCAGCGGCATTCTCGGCCCTGGCGAGCCTCGACCCGGCGCGTGCCTGCCCGCAAGGACCCGCCCCGCGCGACCTCGAGGCGCGCATCGCCCAGATCGTCGCCCTCCCGCGCCAGGCCCCTCCCGCGGTCGTTCGCCCGACCGTTGCGCCGCAGCGGGTCCAGCCCGCCTCTCGGCCCCGCGCCCGGTATGGATCTTGGGCCATCTTGGCCTCCGCAGCCCTCGCGGTGCTGGCCACGTTGCTCTGGGTCTCGCCTTCCGCCGGAGCGCCCACCGACCACGCACTCGGCGCGGGGCGCGCCCCTGTGGCCCGCCACCTGACCAGGGCGCGGGGCGGGGTGGCCCGCCCGGGCCACGGACCGGAGGCGACGCGGGAGACACCCGTCCCCGCGCTGTGAGCGCGTCCAGCGTCGGCGTGCCGGGCGGGTTGGCTGGTGACGAGGCAGAAGCGGTCGCGCCAAAGCGATCCCACTGGCTACGCGAGACGGTGGTGGTCATCGTGGTGGCGCTCGTCATCGCCCTGCTGCTGCGTACCTTCGTCATACAGACCTACTTCATCCCCTCCGGTTCTATGGAGCCCACGCTGCAGATCGGCGACCGGATCCTGGTCGACAAGCTGGCCTACGCCTTCCATGGCGTGCACCGCGGCGACATCGTCGTCTTCGCCCGGCCGCCCGCCGAGAATTGCGGTGGCACGCCCGTGCCGGACCTGGTAAAGCGTGTCATCGGCCTGCCCGGCGAGACGATCTCGCTGTCGGGCAAAGGCTTCGTGGAGATCAACGGCAAACGGCTGGACGAGACCTGGCTCCCCTCTTCGCAACAGGGCAGGTCGTTTCCGGGACCCCGAGGCCCTTCCTACAGCCTGATGCACCCCTACCGGATCCCCGCCAACGACTACTTCGTCATGGGCGACAACCGTGGGGACTCGTGCGACAGCCGCTTCTGGGGCCCACTGCCGGGTGGCCTCATCGTCGGCAAGGTCGATGTCCGTGTGTGGCCCCTCAGCGCGTTCAAGTTCTTCTGACCGTGCTGGCGCGTGCGCGACGTCGGCCCTGAGGACAAGCACCTCTGGCGCGTACGGCGCCTCAATCGTCGATGCCGGCGTACGCCCCGGTCAAGAAATCGAGGGCGATGTCCGGCGGACGCGGCGACGTCCACGCCGCGTTGGTGAGCAGGATGCTGATCATCTGCTCGGACGGGTCGTTGCGCCATATGGTCCCGAGCCCCCCATCCCATCCGTACTGGCCCACCGGCGCTGCCGGATGCTCGCGACGAGTGACGATCCCGACACAGAATCCCCAACCACGGGCGGCGAAGTCGTCGGGGAAGAAGCCCGACACCGCCTTTTGCTCGGGCGTGAGCTGGTCCGTCGTCATGGTCTCGATCGACGGCCGCGCCACGAGGGGGGCGCCTCCGCGCAACAGCATCTCGGCGAAGGCCAGGAAGTCGGTCGCCGTCGATACCAACCCGGCCCCTCCGGAGGGGAAAGCCGGGGCAACGCTCCACTGACCGTCCGGCTTGTCGAAGAGCGTCAGCGCGCCGGACTCGGGGTCGGTGGTGTAGCTGGTGGCGAGGCGGCCGACGTCGGCCGCCGGAACGCAGAAGCTCGTGTCATTCATGCCGAGCGGTTCGAAGACCCGCTCGCGCAAGAACACCTCGAACGGCTGACCGCTAGCTCGGGCGATGAGCACGCCGAGCACGTCGGCACCGGTGTGGTAGAGCCAGCGCTCTCCGGGCTGGCACATGAGCGGCAGGGTCGAGAAGCGACGCATCCACTCGTCGGGCTCGGGTGGCAACGATGGCTGGGGCGGCCCGACACTCAGCTGCAGTGGCGCCGCGGCATCGTTGACCGGGCAGGGCCCGAAGTACCCGCCGAAACCCATCCGGAAAGTGAGGAGGTCTCGCACGGTGATGGGCCGGTGGGCGGGCACGGTGTCGTCGATCGGTCCGTCAATGCGTCGTACGACGCGGCGGTCCGCCAGCTCGGGCAAGAGCCGCTCGACCGGTTCGTCGAGCCGCAGCTTGCACTCTTCGAGAAGGATCAGCGCCGCCACGGCGGTGACGGGCTTGGTCATTGAGGAGATTCGGAAGATCGTGTCGGGTCGCACCGCGACGGTGCCGTCGACGTCAGTCGTGCCGATGGCGTCGGTCGCGGCCTCGCCCCGCCGGCTCACCACCGAGACGAGGCCGGGAGCGGCACCGCGGTCCACGTGCGCGGCCAGGACGTCGTGGAGCCGGGCGAGGCCGGGCTTGGAGAGAGAGGCAGATGAGAGACTGGCTGATGTGGGCATGCAATCAGGACGCTAGGGCGCCGGCGAAGTCATCGGCGGCGGCGGGTCTGCCTCCTCGATCAGAAGCTGGGCCCAGTTCTGCAGGAGCGCGAAGGGGGTTATCTGCTCGCGCGACCCCGAGATCACCTCGAGGTTCTGGGCGTCCATGGTGGCCGCCAATGCGGTCATCTTGATGCCGACCTGGCCCAGTGCGATGGTGAGAAGCATCCACGACTTCGCGTCGGGCTTCGACCCGATGGCTGCCTGGAGCTCTCGTTGGAGCAACTCCGGGCTGTCCAGTCCAGCCGTGACGATGGCGATGGCCTGCAGTTGTGCGTCCCGGCCTTCAGGCGTGTCCGGTTGGTACTGGACATATGTCATAGGGCATCGTAGACAGCGGGCCGGCACCGCCGACCGATCGAACAGCGCGCAGCTTCGTGGGCCCGACGGAGGCCGACAAGCCCAGGCTTCCATAAGCTGATGCAGGAGGGGGATCCCGTATTCCTTCTCGGATTTCCCATGGGACTAGTTGGCGCCAGTCGGAACTCCACAGTCGTAAGGGGAGGGGTTATCGCGCAGCTGAGGGATCTATTCGACCACACTAGTGAAACCTTTCTCGTTGATTCGTTTGTATTTCCTGGGAACAGTGGCGGCCCGGTAGTTAGTCGCCCAGAAACCACCTCCATTGTTGGGACCGTCGGACGCAACAGATCCGATCTGATAGGAATCGTCGCCAGGTACCTTCCCTATCGAGACGTGGCCGTTAGCCAGCAGACCCGCCAGCCAAGGATCATTTTCGAAGAAAACTCCGGCTTAACCGTTGTCTTTCCCGTCGAATATATTCAGGAAATCATCGCGGACTTCGAATCAAAATACCCGCTCAAAGAACCTGAGCCAACGATCATTTCAGAGGTTAAAGACGAACCTCTAGCCGAAATCTCGGAAACCCCATCCTGATGTGCATGTGCGAGTCACTTCGACACTCCGGCTGGGTTCCAACCCCGCAACCGACTGAGTGCCTCCTAGCCGGCGTTCTGGGCGACCCTCGGCCAGGCGGTTGGTTCTGGCATCCTTCAAGTGCGCTGAAGTTGGCCAACGCCGAGGAGGTGGCAGCGTGTTGTCACGACCAGAGCTTCCCGTTACGTTTGAGCGTAAGTTCACAATGTGGATGTACTCGGTGAGCCTTAGTCGACTCTGCCTTCGCAGCCTGATCAATGAGGTCCCTGATGCCACTAGCAGTCTTGAAGTCATGTTCCAAGGGCTGTGGGCCGTGCAGGTGCGCCACACGTACAGCCGACTTGTGCTTCGCCACGCGTCTGAGCCTGAGGTCGCTCAGATCATCCAGCATTTAGATTTCGTCCCGGGCCGCGATACTCGCTGCATCGTTCTCGGTGACAGCCTTCTGGATGGGTGGGCGGTGTGCAGAGCAGTATTCACCGCTGAGAACGACCGCGATTGGGGACAAAGACCCGAACTCATGGCCATCTCGGGTGGGATTGGAGTTGGACCGAGAGAGATTCAAGAGGGGAACGTCGATTGAAGGGTGGCACCCGTCCCGGCGTTCTGGGCTAGTCCTTCCCGGCGTTGGTCGCGCTCGGTACTATCACCGCACATGCGGAACCACCAGATCACTCGCCTCGCTGACCGCCCCGATGCGGTGGACATCGTGGCCCGATGGGACTTCGAGGAGTGGGGCACCGGACCCGAAGAAGTGAGTCTCGAAGTGACCAGGCGGAGATTCGCCTGCTGGGCCACTGACGGAGGCATCCCCTGCGCCTACGTCGCAGTGGTGGACGACGAGGTGTGCGGTTCGGCGTCCTTGGTCGACCACGACATGTCCGACCCGCCGGAGAGTACCGAGGACCTGCGACCCTGGCTGTCGGGGGTCTATGTCAAACCCGAGCGCCGCAAGACGGGGCTGGGGGCGGCTCTCGTCGAGGCAGTCGAGAAGGCGGCGAGCAACCTTCATCACCCCCGCCTTTATCTCTACACCGGTCCAGTCACGGCGGTGAAGTTCTACGCGCCCATGGGATGGGAGAAAATCCTCTCCCCCAGGTACGAGGGCAAAGAGGTCGTCGTCATGCAGAAGGTCCTGGCAGTCGAGAAAGCCAGCACATAGCCGTGAGGCAATGTGCTCTCCGAAACCTGTACGTCGAGGCTGTCTTCGAGGTTGCACCAACGACTCAATCCCGGCGTTACGGAGGCACCCCTGACGTCAAGTAGGCGATGCCCGCTGTAACGACCTACGTTATAGAGAGGTGGATTACGTGCCATCCGCATCGACTCACGAAGCTGCACCAGGCAGGACCCCGCTCTTCAATGCCTCCGCAGGCCCTTCCCAGCTTCAACGGTGAAGGTGATCCGGACTTTCCGTCGTGGAGGCCGCTCCAACGTGGAGCCAGGGGTCGAATCCTCAGACCAATTCCCTGCTTCGGCCACCGATGGAATCAGCTCTACCGGTCAACCGTCCGATACAGCTTCATCTGGGTTTCTTACCGCGAGTGCCTTGCCGAGCATGGCGGTCGTGTTCGTCGTCTACCTGCTGATTGGCATTGTTGCGTTCTGGCCCGTGTATCCGGGAATCTCGCAGCATCCATTCGGCAGTTTTGATTTCCTCCAGACTGTCTGGTTTCTCGGTTGGGTGCCCCATGCGCTCGCCCACGGCCTCAACCCGTTCTTCAGCAATGCCATATATGTGCCGACCGGCGTGAATTTGGCGCAGAACACGTCAACCCCATTGCTCGGTTTGATCACCGCTCCCTTTGCCCCGGTGTTCAGCCCGTTAGTCAGAGCGAACCTGCTGATGGTGCTGGCCATGCCTATCTCGGCGACCGCCGCTTTCGTAGTGTTGCGGAAGTGGCAGGTGTGGGGCCCGGCGGCTGCGCTTGGTGGGCTTGTCTATGGGTTCTCGCCGTACATGGTGGGCCAGAGCATCTCCCATTTGGAACTCATATTCGTTCCACTGCCGCCGTTCATCGCGTTGACGGTCGCCTCCATCTTGCAGAACAAGGGTTCGTCGCGACGTCTCGGAGTGCAGCTTGGGCTCTTGGTGGCGGCCCAGTACCTCATCTCGCCGGAGGTGCTTTCGTTTGTCTTCATCCTCACCATTGCCGCATTGGTATGCATTGCGATCCGCAATCGGGCGCACGTACCGGAGATGGTGAAAAGAGCGTCAGGTGCGACTGGCGTGGCTCTATCGGTTACGGCCGTGCTGTTGGCCTATCCCCTCTGGATGAGCTTCTATGGACCTCAGCACTTCACCGGGACTCCATGGCCAGCGACGAACTCGTTTCACAACGACCTGCTGACCTTTTTGGTCCCGGGACCTCAGCAGCGAGTCTCATTGGGGATGCGGTCGCTCGGGAACCGCTTGCTTCTCCCCATCTTGGAGGCCGACGGCTATATCGGTGTCCCAGTCCTCATTGTCGCTGGAATCCTCGCCTGGTGGTCCCGTCGTAGTCTCCGCACGCAGCTGGCGGTGGTTCTTACGCTCATTGCTGCGCTCCTTTCGCTCGGACCCCACCTTGCCATCGATGGGCGGCTCACCCACATTCCACTCCCGGACTTACTGCTGGACCACCTTCCCCTGCTCAATGCCATCTTGCCGAGTCGGATCTCCTTCGGAGTGGACGCCTGCCTCGCGGCAGTGATTGCGTTCGGGTTAGACGCCGTGCGTCGGGCACCCGAGGGGAAATGGATTCGAGGGCGGGGAAGCACGCTCTTCGCCGTAGTGACCCTCGCTGTGCTGGTCGCCACGCAATTACCGGAGTGGCCGGAGCCCTACGGGCCACAATCGGCTATTGCGCTCCCGGCCGCCCTGACGCGAGCCATTCCAGCGGGAGACCCAGTGGCGATCACCTACCCCTATGACATATGGGCCACCGATGAGCCGATGCTCTGGCAGGTTGAAGACGACTTTAGATTCCGCCTGCTCGGGGGCTACGCCTACCACCCATACTCCAGCAACTCGTCGCTCCCGTTCCTCATACCGAGACCTATGAGCCCTCCCGGCACGCAGCAGTTCCTCACCAACCAGGAAGGCGTCAGCTCCCTCGGGCCAGAGATGCCGGTTGGCCCCAAGCTGGTGGCCGTCACGCGGTCCACCGTGTCCAAGTATGACATTCGCCTGGTCGTCGTAGACCGCTCCATGACCGGGAGCGCTGCAGTCATGGAGCTGTTCAGCGATGCCCTTGGCCCCCCCAAGGTGTCGGCAGGCCACTTCTCCATGTGGGCCGACTGGCACGGTCGGCCGAGTCGCGAGCAGTTCTCGCATGGCCTCTCGACCAGAGTGTTCCTACCTGCGAACGATGCCAAGCTGTCGGGCACAACGGTGCTCGATGCTGTTGTGAAAGGCTATTATCGCATCAGCAAAGTCGAGTATCTCCTCACTGGCGAGGACCACCACAGCAAACTGATTGCCGAAGGCATTCCGACCCTTTACGGTGCGGTCGCTCGATGGAACACGACCAGCGTGGCGAACGGCACGTATTCGCTTCAGAGCATCGTCTACGACGAGTTCGGTGGAAGCAGCCGTAGTTCGACGATTACGATCACGATCACGAATTAACCTTCGTTCCGGCGCCGTGGGCGCTCGACACCGGCGGTGACTGTGGCCTGTCTCCGATGACTGGACCCGCCGGGCTGGTCGAAGACGAGCTGGGCGTATCCGCTACCACCTGAGGGACAGGCGCTGTAGGCCCGGCGGAAGAGGCTCAGCGCAGCGAATACCTGTGGCTAACAGGGCGGTCAGAAACTGCCCCACTCGTACGGGGGCAGGGCCGGCAGGCCCCAGAGGGGTCTGAATAACGCCTTGCGGACAAACCCGCAATCCCGCCGCCCACCCGGAGATTGGTCCCCCTGCCCGCGACGCGTAGCTGCCGGTGCGAGTGCCGGTGCGAGCCGAACCGCTTAGGAGCCGAAGCCCGACCAGTTCGGTGGCGGGGCTTCGATGCGGTACAGCGCGGCGGCGTTCTCCCAGAGGATCTTGCGCCGCACATCTTCGGCGACATGCCCGAGGTTCTCCTCAATCGTCTTGTCGATGTCGCCGAAGAGGCACGTCGTGTGCGGGAAGTCCGTTTCGAACAGCACGTTGTCCACCGGGATGAGATCGAGGAAGTGCCGGGGCGCCTGGCTCTCGAACCAGTACGTGACGTAGACGTGCTCGCGAAAGAGCTCGGAGGGCAACACGTCGTCGACGGTCCGCTGACGCCCGGGACGGAAGGCACCGAGCCAGCTGTAGTCCGATGCTTCGAGCACGAAGGGCAGCCAGCCCATCCCGCTCTCCACCGAGACGAACTTGAGGTCGGGCCAACGCGCCAGCATGCCGCACGTGATGAGGTCGGCACACTGGACGCCGTTCTTCATGAACAGGTCGACGGCACCGTAGGCCTGGGTGGCCGCGACCCCGTGCTCCGCATAGCGCTCGGGCGTCAGCAGACTGGGGAGGTCGCCGGCGTTGCCAATGTGGAAATGGATCGGCAACCCGGTCTCGGTGGCGATGGACCACAGCGGGTCCCAGTGGTGGCTGCCGATGACGGGAAGGCCGTAGCGCTGCGGCTCGCCCGTGAAGAGAATGCCGCGGGCGCCGGCGGCGGCACAGCGGGCGACTTCGCGCACGGTCGCCTCCACGTCCCAGAAGGGGGTGGCCAACACGGGCAGTAGGCGGCGGAAGTCGGTGGCGCACCATTCGAGAAGGAAGTCGTTGTAGGCGCGCACGCTCAACAGCTTGAGCTCATCGTCGTCGATAGAGAGGAAGTTCTCGCTGCCGAACCCACCCACGTTGGGGTAGAGGACCTGCGCCCAGATGCTGGCCTCGTCCAGGTAGGCGAGACGTGCCACGGCGTCGTAGGAGCCGGGGTGGCAGTCGGCGAACGTCGGCGGGTACTCCGGGGGGAACGTCGGCCACCCGGCCGGCGCCGTGACGCCCACCGTGCCGATCCGCTTGTCCTGCAGCATCCAGATGTCCGCGCCGTCGATCCGCTCGACGTGCGGAACGTCGTCGATGTACTTCTTGGGGACCCGAGACGTCCAGACGTCGGCCGGCTCTGTCACATGGCTGTCGGAGTCAATGATGGTGTGTGTTGCAGGCATTCCGGCCTCCCCACGCGTGCTTCGTAAATTGTAAAAACTAGCAACAACACAGCCCGATGGGGCCCCCACCCCGTTCCTACGATGACAGGAGCAGCCCCCCGTCGACCGGGAGCACGGCCCCGGTGACATAGGCGCTGGCCGCCGAGGCCAAGAAGACCGCCGCACCGGCCATGTCGTCCGGACGGCCGAGTCGCGCCAGCGGGATCCTCGCCGCGAAGCCTGCCAGCATCTGCTGGCGCTCCTCCTCGGTTATGTCCGAGGTCTCGGTCATTTTGGCCGCGCCCTCAGTCTCGATCGCGCCGGGCAGGAGCACGTTCACCCGGATGCGCTGCGGGGCGAGTTCGAGGGCGAGGTGCTTGGACAGCGCGATCACCGCTCCCTTCGAGGCCCCGTACATCGACAGCCCGACCATGCTCGGGCTGAGGCCGTCGAGGGAGCCGATGTTGATGATGGAGCCACCGCCACCCTGCGCCGCCATGACCCGGGCGGCGGCCCGGCTGGCGAAGAAGGTGCTCCACAGGTTGGTGCGCATAACCGAATCGAGGAGATCGGGCGACACCTCCTGCAGACTCCGGGTCGGGTAGATGCCGGCGTTGTTGACCAGCACGTCGAGCGAGCCGAGAAGGGCGGCGGACTCCTCGACCGCATCTTCGACTGCCTGGGGCACGCTGACATCGGCCCCGATGGCGCGTACCGTGTCGCCCACCGCGCTGTCACCCGCCGCGCCGTTGAGGGCCGCGGCGGTGCGCCGCGCCGCCTCGAGGTCCTTGTCGATCAGGACCACCCGTGCCCCCGCTTCGACCAGGGCGCGGGCGATGCCCGCCCCGATGCCCAGCGCCCCGCCGGTCACCGCTGCGCTACGCCCTCCGAGATCGAAACCTGAGGGTTCAGCCATCGGCCTGCCCTGCGCTAAGCG
>PKYA01000173.1:0-211 GCA_003133545.1 Acidimicrobiaceae bacterium
GGCACCGAGATGGTGATGCCCGGCGACAACACTGAGATGAACGTCGAGCTGGGCAAGCCCATCGCAATGGTAGAAGGGCTCCGCTTCGCCATCCGGGAGGGTGGTCGCACCGTCGCTTCCGGTCGGGTCACCAAGATCCTCAAGTAACAGACCGCGCAGCAAGAACGAGAGCAGGCACCATGGCCGACGGCCCCAAGCAGAAGATCCGCAT
>PKYA01000173.1:229-4624 GCA_003133545.1 Acidimicrobiaceae bacterium
GAGCACACGCCCAAGACGGTCGACTCGCTCCAGCGGCTCGACCTGCCGGCCGGGGTCGACATCGAGATAAAGATCCAAACCGCCTGAGATCCAGGCAATCCGCCTGGCAGAGCGGGGCCCAGGTGGTGTAACGTCGAACGGGCCGATTTCGGCACCTCGGTGGCACCTCCGGTGCCGCCCTCTACAACAGAAGTGCGTGAACGCCGGCTTGTTCCGGTACCTCACGCCAAACCATTCGAGCGCTCCGCTCGGGATTCCCGGGCGGAGCGTTGGCGTGCGCACGGGAGGCCGGGCGCAGCGCAGGGAGAGATTGACACGTGGCAAGCAAGGCGATCGTCGGCGAGAAGGTCGGCATGACCCAGGTCTGGGACGACCAGNNCCGAGATCGGCCACTTCGCCAAGGCCAGCGTCGAGCCGGGCCGTGGGCTGGTCGAGTTGCGCCTCGACGACGTGGACGAGTTCAGCGTGGGCCAGGAGCTGGCGGCCGACGTGTGGGCGGCCGGGGACCGGGTCGACGCCATCGCGGTGAGCAAGGGTAAGGGATTCGCCGGCGGGATGAAGCGGCACAACTTCAAGGGCCAGGGCGCGTCGCACGGTAACCACAAGAGCCACCGGGTGCCGGGTTCGATCGGTGCCTGCGCCACCCCCTCCCGCGTCTTCAAGGGGACCCGCATGCCGGGGCAGATGGGGGGCAAGCGGGTCACGGCCCTCAACCTCGAAGTGGTCTCGGCCGACCCCGAGCGCCAGCTGGTGCTGGTCAAGGGTGCCGTGCCCGGAGCCCGGGGGACCGTCGTCGTCCTGCGTGACTCGGTGAAGGCCATGACGAAGCCCGGGGGGTCGCGATGACCGTGACCGACACCGTGGTGCGGGGCCCGGTCAAGAAGGACCGCCCGGCACCGGTGACCCGCAGCGTGAAGCGGCGCAACATCGCCGGCCACGACCTGGGCTCGGTCGACCTCGAGCCGTCGATCTTCGGGCTCGAGCCCAACCGGGCCGTCCTGCACCAGGTGGTGACGGCCCAGCTGGCCGCCATCCGGGCCGGGACCCAGTCGACCAAGACACGGGCGCAGGTGCGTGGCGGTGGGGCCAAGCCCTTCGCGCAGAAAGGCACCGGCCGCGCCCGTCAGGGATCGAGCCGCTCGCCGTCGATGAGCGGTGGTGGCGTGGCCCTCGGCCCCAAACCGCGCAGCTACCGCCAGCACACCCCGAAGAAGATGGTGCGCCTGGCCCTGCTGTCGGCGCTGAGCGACCGCGCCGCCACCAGCCGGGTCGCCCTGGTCGACCACTGGGGTTGGGAGGAGCCCAAGACCAAGGGCGCCGTCACCGCGCTGCGCAAGCTCAAAATCAACGGCTCCGCACTCGTGGTCCTGGCCGACGACGAGACGATCGTAGGGCGCTGCTTCGCCAACCTGCCCGACGTCCAGACGACGACCTGGGGCCAACTCTGCGCCCACGACGTCCTGCGCAGCGACTGGATCCTCTTTTCCGACCGCACCCTCCCCGGCGGATCCGGCGGATCCGGCGCACCCGGCGCACCCGCTGCCGGCGGCCCGGCCGAAGCCGGTCCCGAAGTGGTGATCGAGCCCGAGGCGGAGCTGGTCGAGGTCGAAGCCGAGCTGACGGCCGAAGCGGACACCGACGTGGATGCCGCGGCCGACGCCACGACCGAAGCCGAGGCCACGACCGAAGCCGAGGAGGCCGCCCCCGATGCGTGACGCCATGTCAGTGCTGATCCGGCCGGTCGTGTCCGAGAAGAGCTACGGGCTCATGGACAAGAACGTCTACGTCTTCATCGTCGATCCCCGCGCCACCAAGATCGATGTCCGCCACGCCGTCGAGCAGGCCT
The DNA here is from genome assembly GCA_003133545.1 of Acidimicrobiaceae bacterium. Taxonomy (GTDB): domain Bacteria; phylum Actinomycetota; class Acidimicrobiia; order Acidimicrobiales; family RAAP-2; genus Bog-473. The sequence goes on from PKYA01000173.1 coordinate 2,076, forward strand.
TCGGTGTCCGGGTGGCCAACGTCAACACCTTGAACCGCAAGGGGAAGTCGACGCGCAACCGGCGCACGAACATAAAGGGGCACCGCCCCAACACCAAGCGCGCCATCGTCACCCTGCACCCCGACGACTCCATCGATCTTTTCGATCGCTGATCACAGGATCGCTCCCATGCCACTTCGCTCACGCAAACCCACCAGTCCCGGCCGCCGTTTCCAGACGGTCTCCGACTTCTCCGAGATCACCCGCGATCGTCCCGAGAAGTCGTTGCTGGCCCCCAATCCCGGATCGGGTGGGCGCAACAACCACGGCCGCAAGACGGCCCGCCACCGCGGCGGTGGGCACAAGCAGCAGTACCGGATCGTCGACTTCCGCCGCACCAAGGACGGGGTGCCGGCCCGCGTGGCCGCCATCGAGTACGACCCCAACCGCAACGCGCGCATCGCCCTGCTGCACTACGCCGACGGGGAGAAGAGCTACATCCTGGCCCCGTCCGGGTTGAAGGTGGACGACAAGGTGCAGAGCGGCCAGGGAGCCGACATCCGCCCCGGCAACGCCCTCCCGTTGCGCTACATCCCGGTCGGCTCGACCATCCACAACGTCGAGCTGCGGCCCGGCGGCGGCGGCAAGATGGCCCGGGGGGCCGGCATGAGCATCCAGCTAGTGGCCAAGGACGGGCCTTTCGCCACCCTCCGGCTGCCCTCGACCGAGATGCGCCGGGTCTCCATCGACTGCCGGGGCACCCTCGGCGTGGTGGGCAACGCCGAAGCCGAGCTGGTCAAGATCGGCAAGGCGGGCCGCAACCGCTGGAAGGGCAAGCGTCCCCAGACCCGTGGCGTGGCGATGAACCCGGTCGACCACCCGCTCGGTGGTGGGGAGGGCAAGTCCTCGGGCGGTCGTCACCCGGTCTCGCCGTGGGGCAAGGCCGAGGGCCGCACCCGGGCCCGCAAGAAGAAGTCCGATTCGATGATCGTCCGCCGGCGCCGCACCCGCGGCGCGCGGCGATAGGCGAAGGGTTGAGCAGGTATGCCGCGTAGCTTGAAGAAGGGCCCATTCGTCGACGACCATCTGTTGAAGAAGGTCGACGTGCTCAACTCCAGCGGGGAGAAGAAGGTCATCAAGACCTGGTCCCGCCGCTCGACCATCATCCCCGACATGGTGGGCCACACCATCGCCGTCCACGACGGCCGCCGCCACGTGCCGGTGTATGTCACCGAATCGATGGTCGGCCACAAGCTCGGCGAGTTCGCCCCGACGCGCACCTTCCGGTACCACGCCGGGCAGGAGCGGGGAGCACGGCGCTGACATGACGGCGACCAAGACCAACGAGCGCCCCGGTACCCGCGCCGTGCTGCGCCACAGCGGCATGTCGGCCTCCAAGGCGCGCCAGGTGCTGGACCTCATCCGGGGTCAGGACGTCGACCGGGCCGCGGAGATCCTGAACGGCACCGAGCGCGAGGCGGCCGAAGTCATCGGCAAGGTGCTCGGCTCGGCCATCGCCAATGCCGCCCACAACGACTCCCAGAACCCCGACGAGCTCTACGTCTCGGCCTGCTACGCCGACGAGGGCGCCACAATGAAGCGCTGGCGCCCGCGGGCGCGCGGGCGCGCCACGCGGATCCGCAAGCGGACCTGCCATATCACCATCATCGTCAGCCGTCTTCCAGTGGAGCGGCTGGAGCAGCGCCGCAAGCGCATGGAGGCGGTCAGCGCCCACCGGTCGCGCCGGGTGGACGCCTCGCGGCGCCGGGCCGACCTCTCCGGGCGCCTCTCACGGCGCCGAGTCGCCCAGGCGGTCAGCGAAGCCGAGGCCGCGGCGGCCGCCGAAGCGGAAGCCGAGGCCGAGGAGCAGCGCACGGACGGAGCCGACGTGGCCTCCTCCGAGGAGACCGCGGACGTCACGACGATGGACGAGACAGAGGACGACGTCAACGGCGACGTCGAGGCCCAGGCCGGCGACGCGGTCGAGGTCGAGGACGCGGTTGAGGTCGAGGCTGCCGACGACGAGGTCGAGGTCGAGGTCGACGAAGCCGGCGACGCCGGCGACGAGGAAGTCACGGCCGCGGCGCCCGCCGAGGCCGACGAGGAGGGCGAGTAGATGGGCCAGAAGGTCAACCCCTACGGCTTCCGCCTCGGTATCACTACCGATTGGAAGTCGCGTTGGTTCGAGGAGCGGCACTATCAGGAGTTCGTGGTCGAGGATTGGAAGATTCGTGACTACCTGATGACGCAGCTCGAGGCCGCCGCGGTGAGCCGCATTGAGNNNCTCAAGAAGAAGCTCGAGGAGATCACCGGGCTGCAGAACCGGATTCAGCTGAACATCCAGGAGATCAAGCAGCCCGAACTGGATGCCGCGCTCATCGCGCAGGGCATCTGCGACCAGCTGGTGCGCCGCGTGGCGTTCCGCCGGGCCATGAAGCGGGCCATCCAGACCGTGCAGAAGGCAGGCGCCCAAGGGATCAAGGTCCAGTGCTCGGGCCGCCTCGGCGGTTCGGAGATGTCGCGCAAGGAGCAGTACCGCGAGGGGCGCGTGCCGCTGCACACGCTGCGCG
>PKYA01000021.1:0-890 GCA_003133545.1 Acidimicrobiaceae bacterium
TCAGCGTGCGCGGCATCCTCGTCACCGAGGGCGTGCGCGGCGACGGCGGCGTCCTGCGCAACTCCGAGGGCAGACGCTTCATGTTCGACTACATCGCCGACATGTTCAAAGCCGAGACGGCCAAGACCGAAGAAGAGGCCGATCGCTGGTACGACGACCACACCAACAACGGCCGCACGCCCGACCTCTTGCCCCGCGACGAAGTGGCGCGCGCCATCAACTCGGAGGTCAAGGCGGGCCGGGGCACTCCGCACGGTGGCGTCTACCTCGACATCGCCTCGCGCCGCCCCGCTGAGTACATCCGGCGCCGGCTCCCGTCCATGTACCACCNNCCAACCGGCTCGGCGGCAACTCACTATCCGACCTGCTCGTCTTCGGGCGCCGGGCCGGGATCGGTGCCGCGGACTTCGCCGAGGGGCGCACAGGCACGCCGCACGTCGACCCGGCGGAGATCCAGTCGGTGATCGACGAGGCCTTCGCTCCCTTCGGGCGCGAGGGCGGCCACAGTCCCTATGACATCCAGCACGAGCTGCAAGAGACCATGCAATCCTTGGTCGGGATCATCCGCACCGGCCCCGAGCTCGAAGAGGCGCTGGGCAAGCTCGAAGAGTTCAAGGGGCAGGTCTCCAAGCTCACCGTGAAGGGCGGCAAGGCCTACAACCCGGGCTGGAACCTGGNNGGCGGGCACACCCGGGAGGACTATCCGGGTCCCGACGCCGAACTGGGCAAGGTCAACTTCGTGCAGCGTCAAGTGGGCGAGCACGGGTACCTCGCACCCATCACCGTCAATCCCGAGCCGCTGCCCGAGATGCCGGCCGAGTTACGGGCACTGCTCGAGGAGGAGGCACACTGATGGCCACGACCGACACGACCGGCGCCACGGGAGCCAC
>PKYA01000021.1:946-14476 GCA_003133545.1 Acidimicrobiaceae bacterium
TGCCGCTGGAACTGCAAGGCGGGCAAGTGCGGCTCATGCTCGGCCGAGATCAACGGGCTGCCGCGCCTCATGTGCATGACCCGTATGGACACGCTGCCTGAGGGGGCCCCGGTCACGGTGGCGCCGATGAAGACGTTCCCCATCATTCGCGACCTCGTCACCGACGTCAGCTTCAACTACGAAGTGGCCAAGACAGTACCGGCCTTCAAGCCCGGGCCCGAACCCGAGGGCGGCTACCGGATGCAGCAGATCGACGTCGAGCGGGGCCAGGAGTTCCGCAAGTGCANNTCTGCCACGTCATCCGCGACCATGAGGAGAACAAGCCCAAGTACGCCGGTCCCCGCTTCTTCATCCGCTTCGCCGAGCTCGAGATGCATCCGCTGGACGTCAACGACCGTCGCGAGCTGGCGCGTTCGGGGGCGGGACTGGGCATGTGCAACATCACCAAGTGCTGCACCGAGGTGTGTCCCGAGCACATCAAGATCACCGACAATGCCATCATCCCCATGAAAGAGCGCGTCGTCGATGCCCACTACGACCCAGTGGCGTGGCTCGGGCGCAAAATCCTGAAGCGCACCAAGAAGACCGCCGAAGAGGCGTCCGCCGGCTGAGCCGGAGGACGACCGCGCGGTCCCGCCATGCCCCGCTACCTCTCGCCGGAATGGGTGCGGGCATTCAACGCCGCGCTGGCAGAGCTCGATCTCACCGACGCGATCGCCGCGGCCGGCACCGGCTCAGTCACGGCAGCCAGCGGCACCTTCACCGTCGCGCAGGTCATCACTGATGATGCGGCGGCGAGCGTGCGCACCGTGCTCACGGTGGATCAGGGACGGATCAGCCTCGAAGTGGACCCCACCGGGTCACGACCCGCCGACGTCACCATGGTGCTGCGCCACGCCGATGCGCTGGCCATGGCGCGCGGAGATTTGGACCCGGCCCGCGCCCTGTCCACCGGGCGCGTTCGGGTCCGCGGGGAGCTCGCCGTCCTCGTGGCCGGGCAGGCCGTGCTCAACGCGGCAGCGGCCGCCCTCGGCGGAGCGTGGGCTGACCTGACCGATCGCGACGACACTGACGATCTCGACGGCTCGGCAGACTTGCACGAATGACCCACGCCTCACGCCGGCCACCGACCTACGGCGACCGCTACGTGGACCAGGTGGCGGTCGTGACCGGCGCCTCGGCGGGCCTCGGCGCGCAACTCTGCCTGGACCTCGCCCGCGCCGGCGCCATCGTGATCGGCCTGGCCCGCAACGAGGAGCGGCTCGACGAGCTACGCGCCAAACTGCAGGACGCGTCACCACCATCGCAGACCGTGGTGTGCGATGTGGCCGACACCGACGCGCTGCGCGCTGCGCTGGCCGCTGTCGTCACCGCGCACGGACGGATCGACATCCTCGTCAACAACGCGGCACAAGATCCCGGCATCCGGTTGGCAGAGATCACCGAGGCCGATTTCCGCCGGACACTCGACGTGAATTTCTTCGCCCCCGTCGCCGCCACCTTGTCGGTGCTGCCCTCCATGCTGGCGCGTGGCGCAGGCATCATCGTCAACGTCTCCTCCGATGGCGGCCGCCTCCCTGGGCCGGGACCCGGCGCCTATCCCTCCTCCAAGGCCGCGTTGAGCGCCTTCAGCGAATCGACCTCGTTCCGCCTGCGACCCCGCGGCGTGCGCATCTACGTGGTCTATCCCGCCTTCATGCCGACGGCGCTCGGCGTAGGCGCCCTGCAGCGCGGGCTGCGCAAGCCTCCACGGCTGATGGTCCGGAGCGTGAAGTCGGTATCGCGCACCATTCTCGCGGGCATCGGGGGTTCCTCGCTCGAGATCAGCGCCTCGAAGCTGATCGATGCGGCCATGGTGTTCCGGTTCCTTATGCCCCGGCTGTTCGCGCGGGGCCGCAAATACTGGTGAGACAGCGCCCGAGCGCGCGGCACAAGGCGGCAGTATCGTGGGCACACCGGCTCGTACAGAGCGGGCCGCAGTAGGGAGGACGACGTGCATCAGCCGATCAGCGACCACTTCCTGTCCAGGTACCGCAGTTTGCTCGACGCCGAGGATGAAGCATTCGACGAGCTCGAGCACGCGTGCGAGGAGGGCGACCGCGCCCGGTTCGACAAAGACATGGTCGATTGGCAGTCCGCACTCGAGCACAAGCTGGCCTTCCTGCAGAACGCGGGCATGGAGGTGCGCCTCCCCGTCACCACCTGAGCCGTCACCACCTGAGCCGTTCGCACCACTCCGTGCGCCTTCCTCGCCGCCGGCGGGCCTCTCAGGACAGAACCCTGCGGTAGTAAACGGCCGATTCTTCGTAGCCCAGTTGCGCGTAGAACGCGTCGGCCCGACGGGTGGCCAGCGCAATCAGCCGAGACCTGCGCCGTTGCGCCTCCTGCGCGAAGGCTTCGACGAGGAGCCGGCCTAACCCCTGCCCACGTAGCTCGCTTTGTATGGTCAGCTCCTCTATCCACGACACCGGACCGTTGGCGAAGAACGTGTCGTGATGGAACCCGAGGAGATAGCCCGACGGCCGCTGGGCGCGAGTCGCCACGAGCAGGGTGGCATCCGGGGCGCGGCGCAACCGCTCCCAGCTCTCCTCGAATGCAGCGCGCTCCACGGAGAACGACGTGGCGAACGCACGGGCTAAATCGAAGACGATGTCGCGGTCCCCGGCGTCCGCTGGGCGTACACCGTCGTCGGGCGCAACGCGCGACCGTGTCACGCGACCACTCCGATCTGCGCGCCGAGCGTCTCGACGGTGCAATCGAAGAAGAGGGCGGGATCGAGCACCGTGTTGCGCCAGTGGCCAAAGACCTCGAGGCTGATGGCGCCGACGAGGGTGCACCATGCCTCGAGCGCGCGCTGCACCGTCGGGCCGGGGACGCCGGGGAGCAGGGCGTCGTGCACCGGGGCGAGCGCGGCGTCGAGCGCGGGGGAGCGCGCCGCGTCTGTGTCCGTGTCCGTTTCCGTGGCGCGCAGGCGACCGTCACGGTGCGCCGCGGCGATCGGGCGCACCAGCGCCCCCGCCACGCGGGCGTACGGGACGACGGTCTCCTCCGGCGCCCGATAGCCGGGCACCGGTGACCCGAAGATGAGCCCCCACTCGTGGGGGTGCGCCAGAGCCCAGTCCCGCATGGCCCCGGGCACGACGCTCCAGCCGGCTGCGCCCGCCGCCGCCGCCTCGGCCTGGTCGGCCAGCGACGTGTACGCCTCCAAGATCAGGGCGCTGAGGATGGCGTCGCGCCCGTCGAAGTAGCGATAGAGGGCCGACGGTGCCATATCGAGGTCACGGGCGATCGAGCGCAACGACAGGGCGGCGGCCCCTTCTTGGGCCAGGCGGGCCCGGGCGGCCGCCAGGATCTCCCCTCTGACCTCGGCGCGTACCCGGTCCCGGGCACTGCGGGGGGCGGACATGCCTCCAGTCTGCTGCGTGGTGGGAGAGAACACAAGTACTTGACAAGAACGTTGTTCTGTTCTAGGATCAGTGTTCTCAAGCCACTCCAGACCGTAGACCGAAAGGACCACGCCATGCCCACGCCAACCGGAGAGCCGGAAACCCACTACCAGCGCCCAGACTGGTTCACCCGCAACGTGCTCACGCCCTTCTTGAACTTCTTGATGCGCCTGGGCATCAGCGTGTGGGGCTCTCGTGTGCTCGAGCATCAGGGGCGCCGGTCCGGGAAGCGCTATCGCACGCCGGTCAACCTCCTCTCCGTCGACGGGCACGAGTACCTGGTGGCTGCCCGCGGGGAGACCGAGTGGGTGCGCAACGTGCGCGCCGACGGCGGTGACCTCGTCCTCATCCTCGGCCGCCATCGCGAGACGCGCACCGCGGTCGAGGTCCCCGTCGAAGCCCGCACCGAAGTGCTGCGCACGTACCTGCGGCGCTGGAAGTTCGAAGTCGGGATGTTCTTCCAGGGCGTAGGACCGGATTCGACCGACGCGGAATTCGAGGCCATCGCCGCCCGGCACCCGGTGTTCGTCCTGCACTGACGAGCCACGTCCCTGCGACTTTTAGGGTAGACCTTCACCTCGCCACACCTGAAGAGTCGGGAGCTGGGCATTTGGCTGACCGAGCACAGGATGACGCCACAGGGCCCGGGGCGGCCCTGCCATTACGTCACCTGCGCCGTCTGCGCACGATGCTGGGTCCGGCCGGCGCCCTCCCCCTCGCCTTGCTGGTCGGCCTCGCCGTCACCCAGGGTTTCGACGGCGCCGCCTTCGGGGTGCTTGCGCCCGAGATCCGGCACGCCTTCGGCCTCGACAATGCCGGGATCGACGCCGTCACCTCGCTCACCGCGGCCGTGCCGGTGATGTGCGCCATCTTCCTCGGCTACTTCGGCGACCGGGGCAACCGGCTCCAACTCACCGCCGGCGGTGCCGTGCTCTGGGGGGTGGCGGCGATCTTTACGGGGCTCGCCCCCGTGCTCGGTGTGCTGATCGCCGCCCGGCTGGTCGGCGGCGTGGGCTTGCTGGCGTCGCGCACCATCTACCCAAGCCTGCTCTCGGACTACTACCCGCCCGAGGGGCTGGCCCAGATCTTCACCGTCTACCTGATCGGCGCCTCGGGCCTCGGGCTGGTCGGCAGCCCGCTGGCGGGGTGGCTGGGGTCGGCGGTCGGCTGGCGCCCCACCTTCGTGGTGCTGGCCCTCCCGACGTTCCTTTGCGTAGGACTTCTGGCCTTCCTACGCGAGCCCGCGCGCCGCACCATGCCCGCCGGAGCAGGGCCCGCCAGAGCCGGGCCCGCCGAATCCGGGGGCGCTGCGGTAGCCGAACCCTCCGGAGCGGCCGCGGTGCCCGCCTTTACCGGTGTCCCCATCGGCGACCACTTCGAGGGCAGCCTGTGGGACGGGTTCCGCGGCGTCTTCGCCATCCGCACGCTGCGGCGGTCCTGGGTGGCGGCCTTCCTCTTCGGCGGCGGCACCATCCCGCTCGCCACCTTGGTGTCGGACTTCTTCCACGACGTGTACCACATCGGGGCGACGGACCGGGGCGAGATCGCGGCGCTGGTCGGTGTGTGCGGGTTGGGCGGGATACTGGCAGGTGGCGCCATCACCAAGCGGCTCATGGCGCAGGACCGCCTGGCCCGGTTGCCGCTCGTGTCAGGGCTCTTCGTGATCGAGTTCGGGGTCTTCGTGTTCCTGATGGCGGTCATTCCCGACGTCGCCGGGTCCATCGCCGCCGCCTGCGCTGTCGGCGTGGGGGCGGTCGGGTACCTTCCGGGCTACACCACCTTCGTGGCCGTCATCGCGCCGGCCGACCTGCGCAGCCAGGCCTACGCCTGGTCGCTCTTCTTCTATGCCCTCGGGGCCATCGCCATATCGGCCATCATCGGCGCCGTCGCCGATGCCCAGGGCCAGCGCGTCGCCATGGCTCTGCTGGCCGGTCTCGTGATCGTCGGGGCGGTCATCGGGATCTCGTCCCGCAAGTTCGTCCCGGGCGACCTGGCCCGCCTGGAAGCTGCGACGTGACGGGGGCACGCCAGCGCGGTCAAGATGCCGCATGCCCGATGCGCAGACCCGGCTCGGCCACCAGAACCTGATCGCCTACAGCCGGGCCACGACGCACTGGTGCACCAAGGGGAGCTTCCTCGACGAGGGCGGCGTCCTCGTCTACGCCGGCGGCTCGTGGATCCCCGTCATCGGCAACGGCGCGTTCGCCACCGAGGACGACGTGCCGGCCGACGAGGTCATTCGCCGGGCCGACGCCTTCTTCGCCCGGCTCGGGCGGGGCTACAGCGTGAAGGTGCGCGACACCGGCGAGGACGCCGCACTGCAAGCGGCGTGCGAGAAGCACGAGCTCGTCGCCTTCGGGGACCCGGTGCCCCAGATGATCTGCCACCACGTGCTCGAGTCGCGCGGGGCGCCCGAGGGGGTAGTGCTGCGGGAAGTCGACGACGAACGGGGGGTGGGCGACTTCGCCGCCGTCGACACCGAGGCCTACGCCACCTACGGCATGCCGGCGGAGGTCTTCGCCGACCAGTTCGACCGGCCCGATCGGCTCGTGGCCGACCCGGACGCGCGGATAGTGGTGGCCTATCTCAACGGTCGGCCGGTGGCCGCGGCCCTCACGTTCTTCACGGCCGGCGTGGGCGGCCTGCAATGGGTGGGCACTGTCCCCGACGCGCGCCACATGAACCTGGGACGGCTGGTGACCGAGTGGGCCACCAACGTGGCGTTCGCGATGGGGGCGACCTCCGTCACCCTCCAGGCCTCCGCCATGGGCGAATCGCTCTACGCCAAGCTCGGCTACGAGACGCTCTACCACTACCGGGAATTCGTGCGCTGGACTCCGCCGGCCTAGAGACGCCGGCGCGCCGGCCTCACGGTGTTGCCGCGGGCGCGAGTGTGACCGGCACCCCGCCCCCGGCGGCCGAGGTGTACGCGGCGTCGACCAGGCGGTGCGCCACCACGGCCTCGTGGAGGCTCGGGGCGGGGATGCCCCCCGCCACGACGGCGTCGACGAAGGCCCGATCGGCCTCGGCGTAGGCCCGCACCGCCAGTCCGACCTCGTCGTGGCTGAGCGGCAAGTCGTCGACCCACGACGGCGAGGGGCACGGGCGCATCTCGTCCGCATCGCTCGTCTGGATGTGCAGCGGCCCGCGGAACTCGTCGTCCAACCACACCATGGCGTCCGCGCAGAACAGCTCGATGCGCCGGGTGGAACCTCGGCTCAAGATGTTGTGCCAGACACTGGTCAGGTGGGCCTCGAGCCCCGAGCCGAAGCTCATGGTGACCACGGCCAGATCCTCGATGCCCTCGTGGCCGGAGAAGTTCGACGTGCGGGCACTGAGCTGCTCCACCTCGCCCAGGCAGAACCGCAGGATGTCGACATCGTGGATGGAGTGCTCGATCAGGCATCCCCCGCCCGCTTGCACCACGTCGGCGCGCCACCTCGACGCATACGTCCCTTGGATGGGGAAGTACTGGTCGTCGCGGAAGATGGCGGCCATCGGCCGCCCCAAGGTGCCCGCGGCGACGAGCGCGCGCAGGGCGCGAAACACCGGCGCCGAGCGCAAGACGAGGCCCGACTGCGCCGGCACACCCACGGCGGCGACGGCGTCTGCGAGGGACTGCGCGCCCTCGAGCCCGGTGGCCAGCGGCTTCTCGCAGAAGATGGCACACCCGGCCGCCGCGGCGGCGTCCACGGCGCTGCGGTGCGCCGCCGTCGGCGTGCACACCCACACGGCGTCGCAGTGCGCCACAAGCTCGTCGAGGTCCCCCGCCACCCGTGCCCCACAGGCGGCGGCAAAGCCCTCGGCGCGCTGCGCCCGGGGATCGAGCACGAGGGCTATCTCGGCCTCGATGATGCCGACCTCGATCATCGCCGCCAACCCGAGGCCGTGGGCCCAGGCGATCAGCCCGGTCCCGACAAATCCGATGCGCAGCACGCCGGGCACACTACTGAGGGGCGGTCGGGGGCGAATTGTGGTCGTTGACGTAAAGGTAAGCTCGGAGCAGTGACCGACACCCTCCTGCGCAACGGCACCGCTCCGGGCCGGAACGATCGCTACAAGTGGGTGGCCCTGTCCAACACGACCCTGGGCGTCCTGATGGCCACCATCGACTCGTCCATCGTGCTCATCGCGCTTCCCGACATCTTCCGCGGCATCGGGATCAACCCTCTCCTACCCGGCAACACCTTCTACCTGCTCTGGATGATCCTCAGCTTCCTCATCGTGAGCAGCGTGCTGGTGGTCAGCCTGGGGCGTCTGGGCGACATGTACGGCCGGGTCAAGATGTACAACCTCGGTTTCGTCATCTACACCTTCTTCTCGCTCCTCTTGACCGTCACCTGGATGTCGGGTAAGGCCGCCGCCCTGTACCTGGTCGTGATGCGGGTGTTCCAGGGCGTGGGTGCCGCCTTCCTCATCGCCAACTCCTCGGCCATCCTCACCGACGCCTTTCCCGAGGACCAGCGCGGCATGGCCCTGGGCATCAACCAGGTGGCCGGCATCAGCGGGACCTTCATCGGCCTCATCCTGGGCGGCGTCCTCGCACCGATCCAGTGGCGCCTCATCTTCTTGGTCTCGGTGCCCATCGGGCTCTTCGCCACCATCTGGGCCTACCGCAGCCTGCGCGAGGTGCCCCGGCGCAACCACGGCCACATCGACTGGCCCGGCAACATCACCTTCGCCGTGGGGCTCATCGCCGTGATGGTGGGCATCACCTATGGGATCCAGCCCTACGGGGGCCACACCATGGGATGGACGAGCCCGTTCGTCCTGGGCTGCCTGGCGTTCGGCGTGGCCCTGCTGGCTGCCTTCGCCGTCACCGAGAAACGGGTGGCCGATCCGATGTTCCGCCTCGCGCTGTTCCGCATCCGCGCCTTCAGCGCCGGCAGCCTGTCCACGCTGCTGGCCGGCATCGGGCGCGGCGGCCTCATGTTCATGCTGATCATCTGGCTGCAGGGGATCTGGCTCCCCCTGCACGGTTACGACTTCGCCCGCACCCCCCTGTGGGCCGGTATCTACATGCTGCCGCTGACGACGGGCTTCCTGATCGCCGGCCCGGTCTCGGGCTTCCTTTCGGACCGCTTCGGCTCCCGGCCCTTCGCCACCGGGGGCATGCTGGCCGCGGCCCTCTCCTTCGGCCTGCTCGAACTGCTCCCGGTCAACTTCGGGTTCCCCGCCTTCGCCTCCCTCCTGCTCCTCAACGGTCTGGCCATGGGAGCCTTCGCCGCCCCCAACCGGGCCGGGGTCATGAACAGCCTGCCGCCCCAGCACCGCGGCGTGGGCGGGGGGATGAACTCGACCTTCCAGAACTCGGCCCAGGTCCTCTCCATCGGCATCTTCTTCACCCTCATGATCGTCGGCCTCTCGTCCACGCTGCCTTCGGCCCTCTTCCACGGCCTGACCGCGCACGGCGTGCCGCGTGCGGCCGCACGGCGTGCCGCCGACCTCCCGCCCGTCTCCACCCTCTTTGCCGCTTTCCTCGGCTACAGCCCGGTCGAGCACCTCCTGGGCGCTCCGGTCCTGGCCCACCTGTCGTCGGCCAATCGGGCGCTCCTCAACGGGCGCTCCTTCTTCCCCTCTCTCATCTCCAAACCCTTCAAGAGCGGCCTCCATGCCGCCTTCGACTTCGCCGTGGTGGCCTGCCTGGTCGCCGCCGGCGCCTCGTGGCTACGGGGCGGCAAGTACGTCTACTCCGAGGCGGCGAGTGACGACGATGCCGCCGACGCGGCCGCGGCACGCCAGCCGGATCCCGTACTCTCCTGACCACTCGTCGTGGTGGGTGGCGCGGCCCCCCTCAGTGGGCGTGCTCGCGCCAACCCAAGGCGTCGACGAAACGGGCGGTGACGACGACCAGCATGGCGATCTCGTGGCGCTCGCGGCGCCGGATCGGCGCTGGCCGCCCGCCGCAGACCGTCAGGGCCGTCTCGGGGATCGCCTCGACGAACACGCCGGAGCCCGTCGTGTCGTTGGCCGGGTCGGCGCCGCTCCGCGCGCCCTGGGCGAAGGCTGACACCCAGGTCATCGGGGGCGCGTCGCCGTGGACCTCCATGAACGTGTCGAGCGCCAGGTCGGCGACGGCCAGCCAGGTGAGGTCGAAGAGCAAGAGGAGCTGGCGTGTCAGCGCGTTCATGGCCGCCGTCGGCGTGGCCGCCTGCAGTATGGCGGTGGCGGCGCCGAGGACGGTGTCCTCGCGGTCCTGGGCCTCGGCGGCGAGCTCGCGCACTTCTTCGACCCCGGCGCCGGGAACGTTGCGGATGCCCCTGCACACCGCGTCGATGGCGCCGGGGTCGTCGGGGAGCTCGACCACGAGCTCATCTATCGCCACCCCGGCCTCGCGTTCGAGCACCTCGAGCCCGATCACGTTCCCCATGACGGCGCCGATCTCGGCCGCCACGGCGCCGAGAACGCCCGGGGCGTCGGGCAGCCAGATCCGCATGCGCGTCAGCACGGTTAGTTGGTCCTCTTGATGCGCACGTCGACGTGCATGGTGTGCTCGGCGTTACCGGCGTAGATCCCCTTGACCGGTGGCACGTCGGCGTAGTCGCGCCCGCGGCCGATGGCGACGTGGCGCTCGCCCACGGCGCAGTCGTTGGTGGGGTCATAGCCCCACCACGTCCCGGTCCACACCTCGACCCAGGCGTGGCTCTCACCGGTGATCTCCTCGCCGATGACGGCATCGGTCTCGGGATGGAGATAGCCCGAGACGTAGCGCGAAGGCAGGCCGACCGAGCGGGTCATGGACAGCGCGAGATGGGCGAAGTCCTGGCACACGCCCGCACCGTCGACGAAGGCCTCGTGGGCGGAGGTGTGCACCCCGGTCACGCCGCGCATGTAACGCAGCGATTCGTGCGCGCGCACCATGATCCGCCGCGCCGTCTCCAATGGGCGCGCCGCGCGCAGGCTGGTCGCGATGGCCGCCAACTCGGCGTCGGGCGCGGTGTAGACGGCATGCGCGAGATGGTCGGCCATGGTGAACGAGGCATCGGCCACGTCGTCCCACGATGCGTCCTCGGGCGCCTCGGGCTGTTGGGTGTCCATCAAGGCCGTCCCGGTGATGGTGAGCACCTCGTGGCCGCGATCGACGTTAAAGGCGACCACATGGGTGCCCCAGTAGTCGACGTAGGCGTACTGGGGCGCGGCCGGCACGGTGACGACTTTGGTCTCGAGCGCCGTCTGGTGCCGCTCGGTGCGCGGGGTGAGGCGCAGCTCGTTGTAGGAGGCCCGCGCCGGGGCGTTGTAGTCGAAGCGGGTCTCATGCGTCACGTGGACACGCCAGCCGTCGGAGCGGCTCACTCGCCCGCACCTCCCCGACGCCATTGCGTGGGCATGTCCTGGGCGAAGTACCGCCGCGTGACGGCGTCGCAGACCGAGGAGATGGAGGACTGGAGGCGCTCCAGGCGGGTACCCAGGTTCTGCGCGAGCGTGTCCGGCGCGGAGTACTCGAGTTCGGCCCGGGCCAGCCCGACCAGGCCGCGGGCGTCCTCCCATGTCCCGTGGCGGCCCGAGTTGATCTGGTCCAGGCACTCCTCGGCCAGGGTGAGCGAGGCGAAGGCCGACCGCGGGAAGAGGCGGTCGCGCAACAAGAAGTCGAGCACCCGGCCCGGTTCGACCACGCCCTGGGACAGGCGCAGGTAGGGCTCGTACCCGCCGCAGGAGCGCAGCAACATCACGAGCCCGCTGTCGAACACCTGGTCGAACTCGACGGTGGCCAACTGGCGGGCCACCACGTCGGTGGTCTCGAGGCAACGGCCCAGGGTGAAGAACAGCCAGGTCTGGTCCCGGCTCATCATGGTGTCGGCCAATCCCGTGATCCCGGCCACCTGGCTCTTCACGAAAGAGAGGTAGGGCGCCGGGCCAGCCCGGCGGGTCGCTTCCCATTGCAGCGGGAGCGCCGACCACGTGGCGTTGATGTGCTCCCACAACTCGACCGGGACGACATGGCGCACCCCGCGCGTGTTCTCCCGGGCGGCCGCCAACGCACCGGCGATGGAGGAGCGGCTCTTGGGGTCGGTGGCCAGGCGCTCGGTGGCCTGCCACAGCGTCTCGGTCTCGTCGTCGGGCAACCCCATCACGGCGAGCAGGCGCCGCGCCGCGTGCCCTCCCTCGGTGTCGCTCTGCTCGAGGGCCTGGAAGACCGAGACGTCGAGGATGCGCGCCGTGCCCTCGGCCCGCTCGACATAGCGGCCGACCCAGAAGATGGACTCGGCCACCCGGCTCAAGAGCGCCTGCGTCATTGCTGCTGCTGTTGTTGCTGGTTGCGGTTCTCGGCGTCGACGCCGGGGCCGACGTCCATGGGCGGCCCGGCGCTCACGGCGGCGCGACGGCGCGGCGGCAGCACGGGGAGCGCGGGGCCGGCCCCCACGACCCAGGTGTCCTTGGACCCGCCGCCCTGGCTGGAGTTCACCACCAGCCCGCCCTCGGTGAGCGCCACCCGGGTCAGGCCCCCGGGGAGGACCCACACGTTCTCGCCGTCGTTGACGGCGAAGGGCCGTAGGTCGACGTGGCGTCGCACCATGGTGTCGGCCGCCCAGGTGGGCGAGGTGGAGAGGGCGACCACGCGCTGGGCGATCCAGCGCCGGGGGTCGGCCTCGACGTGCAGCGCCAGCTCGTCGAGCTCGGCGCCGCTGGCCGAGGAGCCGATGACGAGCCCCTTGCCGCCCGAGCCGTCCACCCGCTTGAACACCAGCTGGTCGCGCCGGGCCAGCGCTTCGGCGCGCGCGGCGGGATCCTGCAGGCGCATCGTCTCCACATTGCGCAGGATCGGCTCCTCGCGCAGGTAGTACTTGATCATGGCCGGGACGTAGGCGTAGACGAGCTTGTCGTCGGCGACGCCGTTGCCCACCCCGTTGGTGATGGTCACCCGTCCGGCCCGCGCCGCGTTCACGACCCCGGGGCACCCCACCAGCGACTCGGGCCGGAACTGGAGCGGGTCCAGATAGTCATCGTCGATGCGCCGGTAGATGACGTGCACGGGGACCTCGCCCTCGGTCGTGCGCAGGAACACCTCGGTGCCGTGGCAGACCAGGTCGCGCCCTTCGACCAGGTGCACGCCCATCAAGCGCGCCAAGAGCGCGTGCTCATAGAAGGCGGAGTTGTGCACCCCGGGGGTGAGCACCACCACGGTGGGGTCCTGCACGCCGGTGGGCGCGGCGCGGCGCAGGGCGTGGATCAGGTGGGCCGGGTAGTCGGTGACCATCTGTATGGGCTGGCCCCAGAACAGCTCAGGGAGGACGCGCGCCATGGCGGCCCGGTTGGCCAGGACGTAGCTCACCCCCGAGGGGCTGCGTACGTTGTCCTCGAGGACCCGGAACTCGCCCTCCTCGTCGCGGATGACGTCGATGCCGGCCACGTGGATGCGCACGCCGTTGGGAGGGGTGAGCCCGAAGGCGGCGCGCACGAAGCCCGGTGAGCTGGTGATGAC
The DNA here is from genome assembly GCA_003133545.1 of Acidimicrobiaceae bacterium. Taxonomy (GTDB): domain Bacteria; phylum Actinomycetota; class Acidimicrobiia; order Acidimicrobiales; family RAAP-2; genus Bog-473. The sequence goes on from PKYA01000021.1 coordinate 13,814, forward strand.
CTCGTGGGGGATGAGGCCGTCGCTGACGATGCGCGCCGCCCCGTAGACGTCGGCCAAGAAGAGCTCGAGGGCGCGCACGCGCTGGGCCACCCCGTCGGAGACCCGTGTCCACTCGGCGGCGGTGAAGATCCGGGGCACGACGTCGAGGGGGAAGGGGCGCTCCTCGCCATCGAGGTCGAAGGTCACGCCCTGGTCCATGAAGGCGCGGGCCAGCCGGGCGGCCCGGGCGGAGACGTCCTCGGAGCCCATCTGCGAGAGCGACGACGCCACCCCCATGTAGGGGGAACGGGTCGTGCCGTCGTGGCCGACCATCTCGTCGAAGGCCGCCATGGTCAGGCCGCGTGCCGCCTCGCCGTAGCCATCGAACAGATCGCCCACCCGCTCAACCGTGGCAGCCTTGTGTTTCGCCGGGGTTTCACGGGCGCGAACGGTCGATGACGCCTTTCCAGGTGCCAGGTCACGCNNGCCAGGTCACGCTGGCCAGGTCACACAAGCCAGGTCACGCTGACCAGTTCACGCTGTGCGGCGCCCTACCGGCCGAGGGGGCGAGCCCCGCACCGGGCGCACCGCGCCGTCGGATCAGCCGAGGAGGCCCAGCTTCTCCACGTCGGCGCGCTCGCCCAGCAGCTCCTCGGTGGTCAGGGCGATGCGCTCCCGGGCGAA
>PKYA01000021.1:14547-15952 GCA_003133545.1 Acidimicrobiaceae bacterium
TCGATGATGGCGGCCCCGCGCTTTTGCACGGTGGTGATGAAGTCGCCCTGCAGCCAGTCGTGGTCGGTGATCACCTCGGTGGCCAACGTGCCGCCGATGCGCGCGTTGGCGAAGTCGGGGAACTGCGTGGCCGAGTGGTTGCCCCAGATGGACATGTTGGTGACGGAGGCCACGGGTGCCCCCGCCTTGTGGGCCAGTTGGGCCTTGGCGCGGTTCTCATCGAGCCGGGTCATGGCAAACCAGCGGTCGGCCGGGATCTCGGGGGCGTTGGACCGGGCGATCAGGCAGTTGGTGTTGCAGGGGTTGCCCACTACCAAGATGCGCACGTCGGCGGCGGCGTGCTCGGCGATGGCCCGCCCCTGGGGCTTGAAGATCCCCCCGTTGACGCTAAGCAGGTCGCCGCGCTCCATGCCGGCCTTGCGGGGGACGGACCCGACCAGTAGGGCCCACGACGTGCCGTCGAAGGCGGTCTTGAGGTCGGCCGTGGCGACGATCTCGGTGACCAGCGGGAAGGCGCAGTCGTCGATCTCCATCACCACGCCGTCGAGCACGCCCAGGGCCGGCTCGATCTCGAGCAGGCGCAAGACGATGGGCTGGTCGGCGCCGAGCAGCTGCCCCGACGCGATGCGGAAGAGGAGGGAGTAGCCGATCTGGCCGGCGGCGCCGGTGACGGTGACGTGGACGGGGTCCTTGGCTGCCATGGGTGGTGATCCTTTCTAGAGACGGTCGACGATGGCGGAGGCGAACTCCGAGCACTTGACCTCGGTGGCGCCCTGCATCTGGCGGGCGAAGTCGTAGGTGACGATCTTCTCGGCGATGGTGGCCTCGAGGGCGCGCACGATGTCGTTCGCCGCATCTTGCCAACCGATGTGCTCGAACATGAGGACGCCGGAGAGCAGCACCGAGCCCGGGTTCACCTTGTCCTGCCCGGCGTACTTGGGGGCGGTGCCGTGCGTGGCCTCGAAGATCCCGTGGCCCGAGACGTAGTTGATGTTCGCCCCCGGCGCGATGCCGATGCCGCNNTGATGTCGGCGATGGAGTCCTTGACCAACAATTTGTCCCCGGGCTCCCCGCCGCAGTCGTCCCAGCCCACCGCCACGGCGGCGAACTCCTCGCGCACCAGCTCGTAGCCCCAGTTGAGGAAGGCGCCCTCGGTGAACTTCTGGATGTTGCCCTTGTGCACCATGGTCACCGACTGGCGGCCGTGCTCGAGGGCGTACTTGATGGCGGCACGGATGAGGCGCTTGGACCCCATCTCAGAGATCGGCTTGATCCCTATGCCCGACCCGTCGCGGATGGGCCAGCCCATCTCGTCACGCAGGTAGGCGGTGAGCTTGAGGGCCTCGGGGGTGCCCTCCTGCACCTCGTAGCCGGCGTAGACGTCCTCGGTGTTCTCGCGGAAGAT
>PKYA01000021.1:15965-16096 GCA_003133545.1 Acidimicrobiaceae bacterium
GCGCCACGTTGAGCGAGCGGATACCCCCGCCGATCGGCGTGGTCAGCGGCCCCTTGATCCCGATGAGGTGGTCGCGGAAGCTCTCCACCGTCTCGTCGGGGAGCCAGCTCCCGGTCTCGTCGAAGGCCTTC
>PKYA01000021.1:16109-39959 GCA_003133545.1 Acidimicrobiaceae bacterium
GGCGCCCATGGAGATTTTCTCTGGCATTTCTTCGATGCTACGGGCTGGGTTGACGGCGTCCCAATCGGGCCGGTGGGAGCCCGGATCGGGTCTCGTCCCACCTCAGAACGGGCGGGCGGTCGAGAAGGGAGCGTCGGCGCTGAACCCGGGGCTTCCCAAGTCGTGATCAGTGATCAATCCGGACCGCATACGCCTGGATGAGCCCGCTCGGCGACCGGTCGGCGTTCACGACGGATTCCCCCACGGCGACACAGCTATGTGGACTCGGACAACTTACGGAATTGAGCATGTCGTCGATCCGGAGCGGGGTCGGTGCGACNNGGTCCGCCAGCCCCGTCTTTGATGATCGGTCTTCCGCCCGTGTCCTCGATATGGCCCCCCGATGGAGAGAACTGGCCGATGGCGACGCAGGAACCCGTGCCCGAACACGACACCGCCCTCAGTGAGTTGTCCGCCTGCATCGTGTTTGGTGACGACACCCTCTGCCATTGTGATCCCGAGACGTCGGCGACGGATGTGCTGAAGTTGATGGCTGTGTGGTCGGCCACGCCAGGGCCCCCTTCGCCAACAGCAACGCAGGAGAGCTCCGACGTACAACTGACACCGCTGAGGTCGAGAGGCGACGTCTTGATCGATGCCCAACTTGCGGCAGTTGTCGCAACGCTTGCTTCTTCCCCGACGGCGATGCAATTGGATTGCGAGCAGGAGACGGACGTCAGCAGGGTGGGGTCGAGGGCATTGTAGGGAACGAGCGTTGTACTGGCCGGAGGTATCGGGGTGGGAACCAGGGGGGCCAGAGGCACGACCGTCCAGCCAATAGCCGATTCTCGCTCGACCAGTCCCGTCGATGGTTGAGTTCCTCGTCCGTAACCGAACCCGTACACCGAGCCAACAGCGGTGCAATCGCTGGACGATACGCACGACACTCCCTCGAGGAAGTAGTCACTTCCCCCCGTGTACCAGGCCGGGTTGGGCGAGGGAACGACGGTCCACACCGAGTCGGCCTCCTCCTCGATGAAGGTCGACGACGAGTCCTCCGAAGGTGCCTGGTCGCCAACCGCGACGCACGCTGTCAGCGAGACACAGGCAACCCCGTTGAGCTCAGCATTGACGACGTCAGGCGATGCGACGGTGGACCATCGTCGGCCGTCGAAGCGCATGATGACGGGGTGCTCCCCTGCGGAGTTGTTGTTCCATATTGCCTGCGGACGAAATGTCCCGACCGCCACGCAATGCGTCGGATCGACGCAACTCACCGACGTCAGCTCGACGTTGCCTTCTCCTGGAAGGGCGAGCGCATGCACTGCCACTTTCGGAGCGAGCGAAGTCGCTGCTCCCACGCCAGTCTCCGTCGCGCCAAGCAGGCCGATACTGCAGACAGCCACTGTGCACCACGCCTGGGTCGGTCGAAGTGATCCCAACGGCGCACCTCCTACCGACAGATGCTAAACGGCTACTTTCGCTGCGATCTGGAGCTCGATCGTCTCCGCGCCTCCGGATGGCTCCCAATCATCTCGGGTCCGGTGCCGGGCACGCGTCGTCCTGACCGAGCAGCTCCTTCAGGTGGGCATAGGGAGCCGACGCCGTCCCGAGGATGACACTGACCCAGCGCAGCGTCCCTGTGGGCTCGATCTCGGTCCCCCAGCGGATCATCTCCTCGATATCGAGCCAGTCCTTGGGACGATCGAAGACCGCCTTGCAGACGACCAGGTGCTCGGGAGAGAGGATGGGAATCTGTACCGGACCGAACTGGACCAGGCGGGCGTCTCGCGCCATTTCGTGATGCAGCGCCAGGGTGGCGAAGAATACATCGAGGTAGGACCCATCCCAGTCCAGTCGGGCCTGCCCGTCGCGGGCGATAGTCTCCCGATCGGCTGCCGAGACCGTCACGCCCAGGTAGGCCAGCGCACCGAGCACCGGGCCTGCCCCTGCGGGGGGCACGGTCAGGTTCACATCGATGTCCGTCGTGGCCCTCGGGTTGCGATACCAAGCGAGGGCGATGGCCCCCCCGAACTGGTGCGGCACCCCAAGCGACTGGAGCAACTCGTGCACGGACACAATGCGCTCGGCGAGACCTCCCAGCGGTGCCGGGCGGGCCGTCGTCCCCGTATCACTCATTGGTGACGTCTCTCGCCCCGTCCTCGTCCTCTGTGGAGTCGCCCGTCCCCTTTGTGGAGTCGCCCCTTCCGGTCCTGTCGGCCACGGTCTGTTGGGCCAACCGGGCCAGGGGCGGGAAGGCCAATGGTTCGGTGTTCCGAGCCGGCTGGAAGCGAGCGATCTCGTCGGCGAAGCCCAGGAGTCCGACGAGCACCTCTCCGGGGTCGGGGCGCCGCCCCGTCGGCGGCCGTTCCAGTGTGTGGGCCATCCGCCTGGAGGATTCGACGAAGTGTCGCATGGTCTCGGCCGTGGGCGGGCGCCGAGGTGCGTCGGGCGTCCTGGTCCGCGCGACCTGCACCCGGACGGCGGCAGCTCGGACGGCGCCGGCGTCAAACGGGCGGGTCGCCCGGGCTCGTGCCGACTCCACGACGGTGTCGGTCAGTACGGCGAAGTTGGCCAGGCTGCGGGCTCGGGGTCCCCGTGGCGTGTGGATGGATTCGCGGATCTCGAAGCGCCCATGCGGGCGAGCAACAACGTAGGCCATACCCACTATGATACCCACTACTTCTACCCACTAGGTCGGGGCACGCATCCACGACCGTAGGCAGCGGGAACCTCAGGCCGGATCGGTGCTCAGCCGGTGGCGGCCAGGGCGGGGCCGAGCCCCAACGCGGCGTAGATCTCTCGGGTCGCGCTCGAGGTGTTGAAGGTGTAGAAGTGCAGCCCGGGCACATCGAGCTTGAGCAGGTCGGCGCACAGCTCGGTGGCCAACGCGATCCCCTCCTGGCGCACGGCGTCGGCGCCCCCCGCCTCATGGGCGCCGCGCAGGCGGGCCTCCATCCAGTCGGGGGCCGCGGCCCCCATGGGGCCCAGTCGTCCCATGGTGCCGAGCGAGGTCACGGGCAGTATCCCCGGAAGGACCGGTGTGCGCACCCGGCGCCGCGCCAGGTCCGCCATGAGCCCCTCGTAGTCGGCCGCCTCGAAGAAGAACTGGGTGACCCCGAAGTCCGCCATCTCCAGCTTGGCGGCCAGGAAGTCGCGGTCGCTGTCGCGCGAGGTGGACCGGGGGTGTCCGGCCGGGTGGGCCGCCACCCCCACCGAGAACCCGCCAATGGCGCGGGCCAGCTCCACCAGCTCGGTGGCATAAGCGAGCTCGCCCGGTCCGGCATCGGGATCGGCCGGGGGGTCGCCGCCCAGCGCCATGAGGTTCTCGACGCCGGCCTTGCGGAGCGAGACCAGGATCTCCGCCAGCTCCAAACGGCTGTGGGCCACACAGATGAGGTGGGCCATGGGGTTGAGCGAGGTGGTGTGCAGCATGCCGCTGACCAGGTCGAAGGTCCGCTGGCGCGAGGCGGCCCCGCCCCGGTAGGTGACCGAGACGAAGGAGGGCCTGAGGGGCTGGAGCTCGCTGATGGTGCGGGCGAGCGTGGCCAGCTCGGCGTCGTTCTTGGGCGGGAAGAACTCGAACGAGTAGGTCCGCCCCGCGGCCAGCAGGTCGGCGATGCGGGTCATGAGGACGTTCCCGCCGCCGGCGCCCGCCCGAAGTCGTCTTCGAGCCGCACGATGTCGTCCTCGCCGAAGTAGCTGCCGCGCTGGACCTCTATGAGCACCACGTCGTCGGTTCCGACGCTTCCCACGCGGTGCGCCGCCCCCTGCGGGATGTCGATCGCCTGCCCGGGCCCCAGCTCGGTCACCTGGCCGTCGAGGGTGACCTCGGCCGTGCCCGCCACGATGAACCAGTGTTCGGCGCGCCGGGCATGACGCTGGTAGCTGAGCCGCTTGCCCGGATGGACCACGAGGCGCTTGACCTTGTGATCAGGGGCGTCGTCGCTCAAGACCGTGTAACTGCCCCACGGGCGCTGGGAGTACTCGCGCTCTCGCTCCTGCTCGCTCACCGGATCTCCCTGAGTGGTCTGCGACCCCTGACCAGGCTGCACACCGGTTCGTTCAGCGTGCTGCCAGCTCAGCCGCCCGCACGGCGTTGCGCAACAGCATGGCACGGGTCATGGGGCCGACCCCGCCGAGGCGGGGGGTGATCCAGCCTGCCACTTCCGCCACGTCCTCGCGGACGTCGGGGATCAGCTTGCGGCCCTCGAAGGTGGTCCCGGCGCTCACCACGGCCGCCCCGGGTTTGACCATATCGGGAGTGATCAGGTGCGGCCGCCCGGCGGCTGCCACCACCACGTCGGCCGTGCCGACCAGGAACCGCATCTCCTCGTCCCCCACCCCGGTGTGCACCACGGTCACGGCGGCGTTGCAGCCGGGCCGCTTGGTCGCGAGCAGGAGGGCCAGCGGCCGCCCGATGGTGAGCCCGCGCCCGATGATCACCACGTGGCGGCCTTCGACGGGCACGTCGTAGGCATGCAGCAATTCCACGATGCCCGCAGGCGTACACGGCAGCGGCCCCGGTGACCCGATGACCAGGCGGCCCAGGCTGACCGGGTGGAGCCCGTCGACGTCCTTGGCCGGGTCGATGGCGAAGAGCGCCCGCTCCTCGTCCAGCCCGTCCGGCAACGGCACCTGCACCAGGAAGGCGCTGACGGCCGGGTCGGCATTGAACCGGCGCACCACGTCCTCCACATCGGTCTGGGTGGCCGTGGCCGGCAGGTGCTCGGCAAAAGAGACCAGGCCGATGGCCGCGCAGTCCTCGTGCTTGAGCGCGACATAGCGGGCGCTCGGGCCGTCGTCGCCGACCAGCACCGTGCCCAGGCCCACCTTGATGCCCTCGTGGGCGAGCCGCGCCACCCGGTCGGCCACCTCGGCGCGAATGCGGGCGGCAACGGCCTCGCCGTCGAGCAGGATCGCGCCCATCAGTGGCGGAAGTGGCGCTCGCCGGTGACCACCATGGCCAGCCCCGCCTCGTCGGCCGCGGCGATCACCTCGGGGTCGTTGACCGAGCCGCCCGGCTGCACCACGGCCGTGACCCCGGCGGCGGCCAGGACCAGCAGGCCGTCGGCGAAGGGGAAGAAGGCGTCACTCGCGCCGGCGCCGCCCTTGGCGGCCTCGCCGGCCTTCTGCACGGCGATCTCCGCGGCCACGACCCGCGACTGTTGGCCGGCGCCCACCCCGACGGCCTGCCCGGCGTTGACGATGGCGATGGCGTTCGAGGTGGTGCGGCCGCACACCCGCCAGGCCAGCACCAGGTCGCGCCACTCCTCGTCGCTCGGCTGGCGCGCCGTCACCACCTGCCATCCCTCCCGCGGGGCGACGAAGTCGTCAACGTCCTGCACCAGCACGCTGGCGCCGAGGCTACGCAACTGGCGCACGGGCCGCTCGGGCGCGGGACCCGAAAGCAGCCGGGTGGCCTTGCGCCGGCTGGTCAGCCGCTCCAGCGCCTCGGGCGCGTAGGACGCCGCGATGACGACGTCGGCCTGGGGCCCGGCGGCGATGGCCTCCGCCACCTCTGCGCTGACGACCCCACCGACGGCCACCACGCCGCCGAAGGCGGACTGCACGTCGCATTCGAGAGCGCGCTGGTACGCCGTGACGAGGTCGTCGGCCACCGCGGCACCGCAGGGGTTGGCGTGCTTGATGATGGCGACGGCGGGCAACCCGGCATCGGCCGCCAGCTCGTGCACCAGGCGCCAGGCGGCGTCGCCGTCGAACAGGTTGAGGTACGACAGCTCCCTGCCCCCGTGCTGGGCCACCTCGTCCCACCAGCTGGCCACACCCGCGGCGCGGTAGCGGGCCCCGCGCTGGTGCGGGTTCTCGCCGTACCGCAAGCGCGCGGTGCGCTCCAAGGTGAGATGCAGGGTCGGTGGCAGGACGGCGCCGAGCGCCTCCTCGTCGCGGTCGCCGCCGGCAACCGGGGACGGCCCGCCCGCGTCCAGCCAGGCCACGATGGCCGCGTCGTAGGCCGCCGTGTGGGCGAAGGCGGCGCGGGCCAGGCGGCGCTTGGTGGCATCCGAGAGGGAGCCGGCGCGGCGCAGCTCCTCGAGCACGGCCGGGTAGTCGGCCGGGGAGGTGACGATGCCCACGTGGGCGTGGTTCTTGGCGGCGGCGCGGACCATGGTGGGGCCGCCGATGTCGATGAGCTCTATGGAGGGGTCCGAGGAGAACGGGTAGAGGTTGGAGACCACCAGGTCGATGGCCGCAATGCCGTTGGCCTCGAGGTCGGCCCGGTGGGCCGGATCGTCCCGGTCGGCCAGGATGCCCCCGTGGATTTTGGGGTGCAGGGTCTTCACGCGGCCGCCCAACATCTCGGGCGAGCCGGTCACCTCGGCCACCCCGAGATGGTCGATGCCGGCGCCGGCCAGCGCGGCGGCAGTGTTGCCGCTGGCCACCAGCTCCCACCCCAGATCCGCCAGGCCCTGGGCCAGCTCGACCAGCCCCTCTTTGTCGTACACCGACAGCAACGCCCTCACCCAGTCATCTCCTTTTGCCGCTCGTCCGCCGCGTGCCCCCCGGGGGCCGGCGGTGACGGCGGCGCGATCGCTCTCCCCGCCTCGAGCTCGCCCAGGGCCCAGACCACCGTGGCCGGGTACAGGGCACGCTCGGCCACCTTGATCCGCTCGTGCAACGTCTCCTCCGTGTCGTCGGCCCGGACCGGGACGACGCGCTGGGCCAGTATCGGGCCGGCGTCCATCTCGAGCGTGGCCAGGTGCACCGTACAGCCGGTCTCCGCCACCCCCGCCGCCAGGGCGTCGCGCACGCCGTGCCAGCCGGGAAAGGCCGGGAGCAGGGCAGGGTGCGTGTTGAGGATGCGCGCGGGGAAGGCCTGGTGCACGGACTGGCCCAGCACGGTGCCGAAGCCGGCCATGGCCACCAGGTCCACCTGGTGGGCCACCAGCGTGGCCGCCACCGTGGCGGTGTAGCCCTCGCGGTCGAATGCCGGCCCGAACCCCCCATAGACCTTGCGGTCGATCAGCTCGCCGGCCGCGCCGTGCGCGCAGGCCAGCTCGAGCGCGGCGCAGGGGCGGTCGGAGATCACGGTGGTGACGGGGAGGCCGACGTCGAACATGGCATGGAGGATCGTCCCGCTTCCCGAGACAAGGACACCGACGCGCACGGGAGTCACGCTACCGCCGCGGAGCGCGCTGCCATTCCCGTTGTGCGCACCGCGGCCACCCGGCAGCGGGCGGCTCACGCCGACGACTCAGCCGGGTGAGTCAGGCGGCCAAGTCAGGCGGGCGAGCCGAAGAACGAGGCATCACCGAAGGTGAAGATGCCGCNNCCGTCGGAGGCCACCAGCCAATACCCATTGCCGTCGGGCGTGGCCGCCATAGCGACGATGGGCGCGTTGAGCGCGATGTTGCCGGTGGAGCCCAAGAATTTGGCGTCGCCGAAGTCGAAGATGCCGCCGTCGGAAGCCACCAGGCGGTAGCCACCCCCATCGGGCGTGGCCGCCATGCCGACGATGGGCCGGTTCAGGTGCATATTGCCGGTGGAGCCGAGGAATTGGGCATCGCCGAAGTCGAAGATGCCGCCGTCGGAGGCCACCAGGCGGTAGCCACCCCCATCGGGCGTGGCCGCCATGCCGACGATGGGCCGGTTGAGGTGTATGGCGCCGGTGGAGCCGAAGAATCTGGCGTCCCCGAAGGTGAAGATCCCCCCGTCGGAGGCCACCAACCAATACCCATTGCCGTCGGGCGTGGCCGCCATGCCGACGATGGGCCGGTTCAGGTGTATGGCGCCGGTGGAGCCGAAGAAGTGGGCGTCCCCGAAGGTGAAGATCCCTCCGTCGGAGGCCACCAACCAATACCCATTGCCGTCGGGTGTGACCGCCATGCCCACGATGGGCGCGTTGAGATGCAGCGCCCCGGTGGAGCCGAAGAAGTGGGCGTCGCCGTAGGTGAAGATGCCGCCGTCGGAGGCCGCAAGCGAGTACCCCGCGCCGTCGGGTGTGACCGTCAAGCCCACTGCCGGCTCGTTGAGGCCGCTGGCACCGGTGAAGATCGCCTTGGTCACGAAGAGCCGGCGGGCACCCCCGCACGAGTAGTTCGTGCACCCCGAGCTCCAGCCGCCGTAGGCCAGCCAGAGCTGGCCGGCGGCGTCCACGAACCACGAGCCACCACCGGGGCCGGCCACCGTCCCATAGGAGGAAAGGATCTGGTCGGGGTCGGTCTGGACGCACGTGCTCGTGGGCGACGCGCAGGTGGCGAACCCCTCGCTGTAGCTCGCCGTGGTGTAGACCCCCCCGCTGAAGAGCAGGTAGAACTGGCCATTGAGGTAGGCCATCGACGGGTCCTCGACCGTGGTCTCCCAGGGGTAGGCCGCCGTGTCGTTGTAGAAGATCTGGGTGGGGCTGGTGCCGGGCAGGAACCCGGTGCCGGTGCTGTCGAGCTCCTCGGTCCAGATGCCGGCCGGCTGGGTCGATCCCCCGTCGTTGGACTTCCACACCAACCAGGGAGTGTTGGTGACCGGGTCGATGAAGGGGCTGGGATCGATGGCGCCGCCGAGGTTGGATTGGCAGAGCAGCGGGCCGGTGGTGTCGTCCGTCATGTTGGCGTCGCCGGGGCTGAGCGTTGCGGTGGTGGCCACCGACAGGCAGTCGAACCCGGTGTCCGAGCCGTGTCCCGCCTGGGCGGCGTCGTAGAACATCACCCACTGGTTGTCGTAGAAGAAGACGCCGGGCGACGTCTGGGTGTCGATCTGCTCCCACGCCGGTGGGTTCGCCAGCGCGGTCGACCCCGACGACGTTCCGGTATAGCTCTGCCAACCCGACGTGGGCGTGCCCGAGGTGTCGACGAGCGCCTGGATGTGGTTGCCCAGCGCGGTGCCGGTGCTGAACGCGTAATAGATCCCTCCCGACTCGACCACGTCGGGATCACCGGCGTCACCGTTGTACGCCGGAGTGGAGGACGGGTCGAACGCGAAGGTGGCGGGGCTTTGGTGGGCGGTCGCGACGGCACCCGCCGGCGGAGGACCAACGAGCAGCGACGCGCCGGCGCACAGTACCGTTGCGCACAGTACCGCCACGACGGCCGCCGACGGCGTAACCCTTCGGCCTCGCTTTATCGTCGCACTTTGGCGTCGCCTGAGCGGCATCGTCCTCCTTCTCGTGGTGGCTTGCTCGCGGCCATGTCGTCGTGACTGGCTCGTGGTGGGGCGTCCAGACGCCCCCTGCCGGGCGTGGCGGCGCGCAACTTCGGTATACCCAGGGGTGGCGCGCCACGATGGGATCGACGCCGGCGCCATGGCCGCGCCGAAAACCTAATGATGCGCGGGTGGTCAATGGCCATTGAATCCGGTCTGCACGGGAAGGCGCATCGCTTGCAGTCCGTGAGGAGTGGGCCATTTGGTCCACACCCCTGATGGCATACCCGCGCTGGCGGAATTCTCAGGGACAACGACTAAGGCGCTCAGAACGAGCCCGGCGATCGCGAGCAACGTGAAGGTTCTACACCAGCGCACTCACACCTCCCGCTTTTGGGAGCGTCTCGACTGCGCAAGATGCGTTGATGGACCGACGCTTCCATGAGGCCAACTATGGGTGACGTACAACACGAACTGCGCTATGCCATCTCAACAATTGGCCAACTTTTGCAATGTGCAATACCAGTTTTCCGGGCCAACTTCGGCCTCTCAGAGAAATCGGAGTGAGGGGTGTCTCCTCGTCACGAGCGGATGGCCATCCTCGTACTGGCCGCAAGGAACGCCCCAATATCATCAGGCGGCATGGGACGGGAGAATAAGAAACCCTGCGCCGATTGACAACCAAGCTCCTTGATGTGCAACGCCTGGCTGGCGTCCTCCACTCCCTCTGCGATGGTCTTGAGGTGGAGGCCCTCGCTGAGATGAACAATCGCACGCATAATCGCGTCCCCGCCCGGATCTCCCGAGGCAGCTGCATCGATGAACGCTTTGTCTATTTTCAGAATGTCCACCGGAAGTTGGCGAAGGTAAGCAAGAGAGCTGTAGCCGGTCCCGAAGTCGTCAATGGCAATCGAGATGCCGAGCGCCTTGAGATCGTTCAAGCGCCTGATGACCATGTCGATATCGCTCATCACCACGCTCTCGGTGACTTCGAGAATGAGGTACTGGGGATCGAGACCCGAATTGGCAAGAATTCGTCGTACGTCAGGGACCAGGCTGTCGTGGTTGAGCTGTCGACCGGACACGTTGACACTCATCGTCAACTTCTGCTCCTCTGGAGGTTCTGAGTGCCACGCGACCGCTTGCGCACAGGCTTGCTCAAGAACCCAGCGACCGATCGGCAGGATGAGTCCGTTCTGCTCGGCAATCGAGATGAAGTCGTTGGGCGCGACCAGTCCTAGATCACGGTGGTGCCAACGAATGAGGGCTTCTACCCCTTGGGGCACCCCGTCCTCGAGATCGACGATCGCTTGGTAGTAGAGAGCCAGTTCATCTCGATCAAGCGCATGGGCCAGATCTTGGGAGATTCGTAGCTGTTTCGTGGCACGCGTGTGCATGGCAGGCTCGAAGGCAACCCGGCGATCGCGCCCGTCTCCCTTGGCCCTATACATCGCAATGTCGGCATCGCGCATGAGCTCTTCGGGCGTCATCTCGTGCGTGTCCGAAACAGCGATACCAATACTCGCACTTACCCGCAAGTTGACGTTCTGGATGAGGAGCGGCTGTCGGACGAGTTCGAGGATCCGGTCCGCCACTTCGTCGGCAAAGGTGACATCCTCGAGCTCGTCAAGGAGGACAGTAAATTCGTCTCCGCCGAGACGCCCGACCGTATCACCCGGTCGGGCGGCGCCACTTATTCGTGCGGCAATCTCTTTGAGTGCTTCGTCACCGGCGTCGTGACCCATGCTGTCGTTGATCGCCTTGAAGCCATCGAGGTCAAGCATAAGTACCGCTATCGACCGAGTCGAACGACTTAGCCGTGCGAGGGCGTGGGCGAGTCGGTCACGGAAGAGCGCCCGATTGGCGAGGCCGGTAAGCGGATCCTCGAATGCTTGGCGGGTAAGTTGCTCTTCGAGGACCCGGCGATCAGTGACGTCACGCGTATGCCATGCCACCGCATGTCCGCTCGATGCGAGCGACAAATCGTTTGCCATAACCTCGATGGTCCGCCACCCGCCGTCGTGGTGACGGACACTCAGGTCGAACGGTCCAGCGGCCCCGACGGCCCTCACCGTGTTGAAGGCAGCAGTGGCCTTGACGAGATCGTCATCGTTAATGAACTGGCCAATCGGTGCGTCGGCTATCTCCGCGGCCGACATGCCAAAGAAGCGAGCGGCCGATGGGCTGCAGTACTGCGTTCGATTGTCGGTGTCAGTCAAAAAGAAGAGGTCAGTACTGTTCTCGATCATCGCCTCAAAATCGGCAAGCCCTTCGGCCTGGGATGCAATGACCGCCGAGCGTCGACGCTGCCGTCCTTGCCAAAGCACCCCGGCAACGACGAGCAGGAGGACGAGCAGCAATATGGCGATTCCTCCTGTTCTCTCATCGACGGATGCTGCGTGCGCGGACCCCTGCGCCTCGGTAGCGGCTTGGTCAACGAGATCGCTGAGGGAATCAGCCGACTGAACCTGGCTCGGCGCGTCAGACGAATGTGCCCTGACAACACCTTCGACGGCATTGAGATACGCCGTCGAGCGGTCAATTGCCAGTTTCATCAAAGGTGACAGTGTTCCGTCAGAACGAACCAATGCGATGCTTTGGCGTGCTCCGGAGACGACCGACTGAGTCTCCTTTTTGAGGGATGCCGTCTGCTCGAGGTTTGGCAGCTGGAGATTGCCCGAAATCTGCCGCAAAGCACTGTTGAGGTCAAAGGCGTTGATAGCCAGCGCGTTATCGCTCTCTGCTGATTGACCCAACCGATAGGTGGCAGCCGTACCCCCGACCGCAGCGAGGAGCATCACAGCAGTAAGGAGGACTCCAAACATGCGGATATAGCGCGGCGAGCGCGGCGTCTTGTGTGGGGGCGCTTCGGACCTCTCACGCATCAGTCCCCATAACCGACGGGAATTGAGAACAATTCAATTGGGACGATTCATATACTCGAGTGTCACGGGCGGGTATCACAACGAGGCCGATGGAAGCCCAACAATGGAACAACTCTGAGTCGTAATGGCCGCTGCCATCTTCTTGCCCTTATTTCCACGGGCAGTTACGCACGGGGCCAGTCGCGAAAGATTGCGCACGCTCACGTAGCTACATCGGCGGAGTCAGAGAGTCAGATCACGGGGGGAGGCCCTCCCGTTGCCGGCTACGCGTTGGCTGGAAGCGCCGTGCCGGGGCCCCGGCGGCGGAGCGTCACCAGGTCGCGGCGTGCCGCGGGGAGCGTCTCGTCCTCCTGACCCTCGACGACGAATCCGGCGTCGGCGATCATCTGCAGGTCAGCCGATCCCGCCTGCCCTTCGCTGGTCAGGTAGTCGCCCAGGAAGATGGAGTTGGCCAGGTGCAGGCCGAGAGGCTGCAAGCTGCGCAGGTGGATCTCACGGCCGCCCGCAATGCGCACCTCGGAGTCTGGAAACACGAAGCGGAACAGGGCAAGGATGCGCAGGCAGCGTTGCGGAGTGAGCTGCCACTCCCCGCCGAGCGGCGTGCCCTCGAACGGGATGAGGAAGTTGACCGGCACCGAGTCGGGATCGCTCCGGCGGAGGGAGAAGGCGAGGTCCACCACATCGGCGTCGGTCTCGCCCATGCCGAAGATGGCACCCGAGCACGGCGAGAGCCCCGCGTCCTTCGCCACCCGCACCGTGTCGACGCGATCGGCATAGGTGTGCGTCGTGCAGATGTCGCCGTAATTGGCTTCGCTCGTGTTGAGATTGTGGTTGTACGCGTACACGCCGGCGGCAAGCAGGCGCTCCGCTCTCTCGGCGGTCAAGAGGCCGAGAGAGGTGCACACCTCGACATTGGGGTGACGCGCCTTGATGGCGCGCACCGTTTCGGCGACGCGCTGCACGTCGCGATCGGTTGGCCCCCTCCCACTCGCCACGAGGCAGACGCGCTTCGCCCCTCCGGCGACGGCCCGGTCGGCCGTGTCGGCGGCGAGCGCCGGATCGATCCAGTTGTACTGCAGGACGTCGGCCGCCGATCCCCGCCGTTGCGAGCAGTAGGCGCAGTCCTCGGGGCAGAGCCCGCTCTTCATGTTGACGATCAGGTTGAGCTTGACCCGGTTGGCGAAGAAGTGGCGGCGGACGCGGCCGGCGGCGGCCACCACGTCGAGCAGATCGTCATCCTCGCTCTCGAGGAGAGCTAGCGCCTGTTCCCTGGTCGGCACCTGGCGCGCCAGGGCAAGAGTGACGAGGTCGTCGAGCAATACGGGCACCTCCTCTCCCACCTCTCAGCCCAGTCCGCGCACGATGGCAACCATCTTCTCACCGCACTCCGTCGGGTTCTTGGTGACGAACACGCCGGCGGCCGACAAGGCCTCCATCTTCGCCTGGGCCGTGCCCTGGGAGCCTGAGATGATGGCTCCGGCGTGGCCCATCTTGCGCCCGGGGGGAGCCGTGACACCGGCCACGTAGGCCGCCACCGGCTTCGTCATGCTGTCGGCGATGAACGCAGCCGCCCGCTCCTCCTCGGAGCCGCCGATCTCGCCGATCATCATCACGGCCTTGGTCTCGGGGTCGGCCTCGAACGCGGCGAGGCAGTCGATGAAGTTGGTGCCCGGCACCGGGTCACCGCCGATGCCCACACAGGTGGTCTGCCCGATGCCCTGCTGGGAGAGCTCGTGCAGGGCCTGGTAGGTCAGTGTGCCTGAGCGGCTCACGATGCCCACGGGGCCGCCGGCCAGCGCGATGTCCCCCGAGGTGATCCCGATGTTGCACTTCCCCGGCGAAATGATCCCCGGGCAGTTCGGCCCGAGCAGGCGCGTACCGGGGTACTCGCGCACCAGGCGGTTGTAGGCCAGCGCCTCGTCCTGGGCGGGGATGCCCTCGGTGATGCACACGATGAAGGCGATGCCCGCCTCGGCCGCCTCAATGATGGCGTCCGCCGCCCCTCGCGGCGGGACCGAGATGAACGACGCCGTCGCGCCCGTATCCTTCACCGCCTCGGCCATGGAGGAGTACACGGGGATGCCCTCGATGACCTCGCCGCCCCGTTTGGGGTTGGTGCCACCGACCACCTTGGTGCCGTAGGCCTTGTTGCGCAGGCCGTGGAACAGTCCCTGGCTGGTCGGGCTGATGCCCTGGATGACGACCGTGGTCGTCTCGTCTACGAAGATGCTCACGTTTGGTTTCCCTCTTCCCTTCCGCCCCTAGGCCTTGGCCAGGGCGACAGCATGGCGGGCGGCGTCGAGCATGGTCGGCTCGGCGATCAACCGGTCGGACAGGTGGTCGGCCAGGAGCTTGCGGCCCTCGACGGCGTTGGTGCCGTCGAGGCGCATGACGACCGGCGAGTTCAGCTTGACGCGGCCCATGGCCTCGATGATCCCCTTCGCCACCTCGTCGACCCGGGTGATGCCGCCGAAGATGTTGACGAAGATGGCGCGGACGGCCGGGTCGGCGTTGATCACTTCGAGCGCGGCGGCCATCACGTCGGCGTTGGCCCCCCCGCCGATATCGAGGAAGTTGGCCGCCTCGCCGCCGGCCTGGGTCACCACGTCGAGCGTGCTCATGGCCAGCCCCGCACCGTTGGCGATGATGCCGACCGAGCCGGAGAGGCCGATGTAGTTCAAACCTTTCTCCTTGGCCATCTTCTCGCGCACGTCGACATCGGCGTCGTCTGCCGCGAACTCCTCCCACTCGGGATGCCGGTACGACGCGTTCTCGTCCAGGGTTACCTTGGCGTCGAGCGCGTGCACCTTGCCCTCGGGCGTGAGGATGAGGGGATTGATCTCGGCCAGGTCGCAGTCGCCCTCGACGTAGCAGTGGTAGAGCCGCACCAACAGCGTCGCCGCCTGAGCGCGCGCCTCGGGGTCGAGGTCGGCCCGGTCGACCCAGGACCGCGCCGTCTCCTCGTCGAGCCCGTCGATGGGGTTGATGTGCAGCATGGCGATCGCGTCGGGGTTGGTGACGGCCACCTCTTCGATCTCTACGCCGCCTTCGGCGGAGAGCATGCCGAGGTGCGTCTTGTTGGGCCGGTCCAGCGTGAAGCTGGCGTAGTACTCCTTGGCGATGTCCGAGGCATGCTCGACCCACAGGCGCCTGACTACGTGGCCCTTGATGTCGAGGCCGAGGATGTTGCCGGCGTGGAGCCGGGCCTCGTCGGCGTCGGCCGCCAGCTTGACCCCGCCCGCCTTGCCGCGACCGCCCACCTTGACCTGCGCCTTAATGACGACCGGGTAGCCGGCGGCGTCAGCCTGCGCCACCGCCTCGTCGACCGTGTCGGCCACCCCACCGGGCGAGGTGGGGATGCCGAAGCGGGCGAAGTACTGCTTGCCCTGGTACTCGTAGAGATCCACTGCGTTGCCTTCTCCTTCTGCCTTATGCGGGGGCTGTTGTGTTCGGGGTGCGGTCTGTTGTGTTCGGGGCTGTGGTGTCGGGGTGCGGGTGCGAGGGGCGGGGCGGGGCGGCCCGTCAGGCGCGCGTGTCCTCACGGGCGTCGAGGGCCTCGCCCAGCCAGGTGCCGATGGAGTCGAGCGGGGCGCCGGGCGTGAAGACGGCGGCCACCCCCTGCGCCTTCAGGCTCGGGATGTCGTCCTCGGGGATGATCCCCCCCACAATGACCAGCACGTCGTCGAGGCCCTGGTCGGCCAGCAATTTCACCACCCGCGGGACCAGGGTCAGGTGCGCGCCGGAGAGGAGCGAGAGCCCGACGGCATCGGCATCTTCTTGCACCACCGCCTGGACGACCTGCTCGGGGGTCTGGTGCAGGCCCGTGTAGACGACTTCGAAGCCGCTGTCGCGCAGTGCGCGGGCAATCACCTTTGCCCCCCGATCGTGGCCGTCGAGCCCGGGCTTGGCCACGACCACCCTGTAGGGACGCTTCATGAAGCCTCGATGATACGGACGCCCTCGTGGGGGCGCCAGACAGGGATCAGGCCCGCCGCAACGGCGTGGCCGAGAGCAGCAGGCTCTTCTTCCCCACGGACTCGAAGTCGACCGTGGCCTGTGCCCGCGCGCCCTCTCCCTTGGCGTCGATGACCACGCCGGGCCCCCAGTGGTCGTGCACCACCCGATCGCCTGCCACCAGGCCCAATTCCTCGGCCCCGCTGCTGGCCCGCGGGCCGGCCGGCCGGGTCGGCAACGGGCTGCTGGGCAGGAAGGACGAGCCGGACCGGCTGGCGTACGAGCGGTCGTCGATCGAGAGGTTCCGGCTCTCCCGTGTGGTGACCAGGCCGGCATCGCGCACGAGCTCGGGGGGGATCTCGCCCAGGAAGCGGCTCGGGATGTTCTGCTGCGTCCGCCCCCAGATGGTGCGGGTCCAGGCATGGGTGAGGGCCAGGTGCTGGCGGGCCCGGGTGATGCCGACGTAGAAGAGGCGCCGCTCCTCCTCCAGCTCGGCCGGTTCGGAGAGGGAGCGGAAGTGGGGGAAGATCCCGTCCTCGAGGCCGACCACGAAGACGGCGGGGAACTCGAGGCCCTTCGCCGTGTGCAGGCTCATGAGCGAGACCGCAGTCCCGTCACCGTCAAGTTCGTCGGAATCGGCCACCAGTGCAACCGTTTCCAGGAAGCCCACCACGTCGTCGAACTCGCCGGCCACGCTGCTGAGCTCGGCGATGTTCTCTATCCGCCCGTCCGACTCGTGGGTGTGCTCGGCCACCAGTTCGGCCATGTATCCGGAGCGGTCGGCCACCAGCTGAATGAAGTCGGTCGGGTTGACGGTCGAGACCAGCGGACGCAGCTCGGCCAGAAGCTTGGAGAGCCGCTCCGCCCCGCGCAGGGCCTTGGCGGACAGACCGGCCTCTTCGGCCCGGTCAACGGCCTCGCTGAAGGAGACCCGTTGCACCTGCGCCCAGGCCGCCAGGCGGGCCACCGAGGTGTCGCCGAGCCCCCGCTTGGGCACGTTGACAATGCGGCGGGCCGACACCTCGTCATCGGGGTTGGCCAGCACCCTGAGGTAGGCCAGGATGTCCTTGACCTCGCGCCGGTCGTAGAACTTGGCCCCGCCGATCACCTTGTAGGGGATGCCGGAGAACTTGAATGAGGTCTCGAAGGCAACGCTCTGCGCGTTGGTCCGGTAGAAGATGGCCACGTCGCCCCAGGCCAAGCCGACCGAGCGCAGGCGCAGGATCTCGCTCGAGACCCACGACGCCTCGTCCCGCTCGTCTTCGGCCCTGTAGCGCTGCACGGGCTCGCCGGCGTCGCCCACGGTGAAGAGCTCCTTGGAAGGACGGCCCAGGTTGTTGGCGATGACCGCGTTGGCCACGGCCAAGATGGTCTGGGTGGAGCGGAAGTTCTGTTCCAACACGATGGTGGTGGTGTTGGGGAAGGCCCGCTCGAACTCCAAGATGTTGCGGATGTCCGCACCGCGCCACTTGTAGACGGACTGGTCGGAGTCGCCGACCACGCAGACGTTGCCGTGCACCTGGCCGAGCTGCTGGACGATCTCGTTCTGGGCGTGGTTGGTGTCTTGGAATTCGTCGACGAGGATCTGGCGGAAGCGCTCCTGGTAGGACTCGCGGACGTCGTCACAAGCCTGGAGCAGGTTGGCCGTCACCATCAAGAGGTCGTCGAAGTCCATGGCGTTCGCCGCCAGCAGGCGCTGCTGATACTCGGTGTAGACGTCGGCAATCCGGCGCTGGAACGGGTCGGGTTCCTGGCGCGCCGTCTCCCGGAAGGTCTCGAAGTCGATCAACTCCGACTTGGCCTGGCTGATCACTGCAGCCACCGCACGTGGCGGGAGGCGCTTCGTGTCGAGCCCCATCTCGGCCACGATCATCTCGATGAGCCGGCGGGTGTCGGTGTCGTCGTACACGGTGAACGAGGACCGGTAGCCCAGCCGGTCGGCGTGGCTGCGCAAGATGCGCAGGCACGAGGAGTGGAAGGTCGAGACCCACATCTTGTCGGCGCGCGGCCCGACCAACTCGGAGACGCGGCGGCGCATCTCGTCGGCCGCCTTGTTGGTGAACGTGATGGCCAGGATCCCCCAGGGCGGCGCGTCGCCGGTGGCCAGCAGATGGCCGATGCGCCGGGTCAGCACCCGGGTCTTGCCCGAACCGGCGCCGGCCACCACCAGCAGGGGACTCCCGCGGTGCACCACTGCCGCCCGCTGCGGAAGGGTCAGCCCCTCGAGCAGCGCGGCCGCGGCCGAGCCCCGGCGCGGGCTCGGCGCGGGCCCGGTGTCGACGTCGGGGTCCAGAGCGATCTCCACTCCGGCGGCCGCCGCCGCATCGGCCGCAGCTGCCGCACCCGCGTCAGCGTCGTCGTCATAATCGTCGGCGGCGGCGGCGAACAACTGGGGTGGACCCTCGCGCCCGGGCGCCGTGCTCACTCCCACTCGATTGTGCCGGGTGGCTTCGACGTCACGTCGAGCGCCACCCGGTTGACCCCCTCGACCTCGTTGATGAGGCGCGAGGCGATGCGCTCCACCAGGTCGTAGGGCAGTCGGGCCCAGTCGGCCGTCATGGCATCGTCGCTGGTGACGGCGCGGATGACAATGGGATAGGCATAGGTGCGCCCGTCGCCCATCACGCCCACGGTGCGGACGGCCGGCAGCACGGCGAAGCTCTGCCACAACTCGCGGTACAGGCCGGCCCGGCGGATCTCTTCGACGACGATGGCATCGGCGTTGCGCAGAATCTCGGCCCGCTCCCGCGTGACCTCCCCGATGATGCGCACGCCCAGCCCGGGGCCGGGGAACGGTTGGCGCCACACGATCTCGTGCGGCAGGCCGAGCTCCTCGCCCACCGCACGGACCTCGTCCTTGAAGAGGAGGCGGAGCGGCTCGACCAGCTCGAACGACAGGTCGTCGGGCAGGCCACCGACATTGTGGTGCGACTTGATGTTCGCTGCCGTGTCGCTGCCCGACTCGATGACGTCGGGGTAGAGGGTGCCCTGCACCAGGAAGCGGGGACCCTCGTCACCGGCGCCCTGGTCACGCGCCACCTCCTCGAAGATGCGGATGAACAGCTCCCCGATGATCTTGCGCTTGCGCTCGGGATCGGTCACCCCCTCGAGCGCCGCGAAGTAGCGGTCGGCGGCCTTCACGTGGACCAGGTCCATGTGGAACTGGCGCTGGAAGGTGTCCTCGACCTGGTCGGCCTCGCCGGCGCGCATCAGCCCGGTGTCGACGAAGACACAGGTGAGCTGCTCGCCGATGGCCTTGTGGACCAGCGCCGCCGCCACGGCCGAGTCCACACCGCCGCTCAGCGCGCACAGGACCCGCGCCGTGCCCACCTGAGCCTGCACCGCGGCCACCTGCTGCTCGATGATCGAGACATGGGTCCAGCCCGGGAGACACCCGCAGGCGTCGAGGAGGAAGCGCTCGAACACCTCGCCGCCCCGCTCGGTGTGGACCACCTCGGGATGGAACTGCACCCCGAAGATGCGGCGCTCGGCGTCGTGGAAGGCGGCGACCGGGGCGTCGGGACTGGTCGCCGTGGCCACGAAACCCGGCGGCACCTCGGTGATGGCGTCGCCGTGGCTCATCCACACCTCGGACTGCGCCGGCCAGTCGACGCACAACGGTGATGCGCCGGTCGACGTGAGCGGCGTGCGCCCGTATTCGCCGTTGGCGGTACGCTCCACGGTCCCGCCGAGCTGCAGCGCGATGAGCTGCGCGCCGTAGCACAGCCCGAGAATGGGGATGCCGAGCTCGTAGACCGCGGGATCGATGGTCGGCGCGGGCGATGCGTAGACCGACTTGGGACCGCCCGAAAGGATGATCCCCTTGGGCTGGCGGGCCTCGATCTCCTCGAGGGTGATGGACGAAGGGACAATCTCTGAATAGACGTGCGCCTCGCGTACCCGGCGGGCGATGAGCCGGGCGTACTGGGCCCCGAAGTCGACGACGAGGACGGTGTCGGTCACCGAGTCCGGCTCAATGGCCCATCCCCACACCTTGTGACCGCTGGAAGAACTTCCCCTCGGTCTGCAAGGAGGGAGCCACCATCACTTCGGCCTTTTGAAACTCCTTCACCGTCTCGTACCCGCAGGTGGCCATCGCCGTACGCAGCGCACCGAACAGGTTCATGCGGCCGTCGTTCTCGTGGGCGGGGCCGAGCAGGATCTCGCGCAGGGTGCCGCGCACCGACGTGCGCACCCGGGCGCCACGGGGAAGGGTGGGGTGGAAGGTCGCCATGCCCCAGTGGAAACCACGGGCCGGTGCCTCGAAGGCGGAGGAGAGGGGCGACCCCAACATGACGGCATCGGCGCCGCAGGCGATCGCCTTCGCGATGTCACCGCCCTTGGACATCCCGCCGTCGGCGATCACGTGCACGTAGACGCCGGTCTCGTCGAGATGGCGCATGCGCGCCCCGGCCACGTCGGCGATGGCGGTGGCCTGGGGCACCCCGAGGCCCAGCACGCCGCGGGTGGTACAGGCGTTGCCCGGTCCGACCCCGACCAGGACACCGACGGCTCCCGTGCGCATGAGGTGAAGACCGGCCTGGTACGAGGCACAGCCGCCGACGATCACCGGCAGGTCGAACTCCCGGATGAAGCGCTTGAGGTTCAAGGGCTCGGACATCTTGGACACGTGCTCGGCGGAGACGACGGTTCCCTGGATCACCAGCAGGTCCAGCTCCGCGGCGAGGCAGGCCGGCGCCAGCGACTCGGTGCGCTGCGGCGTGACCGACGCCGCCGTCGTGACGCCCGCCTCCTTCATCTGGCGGATGCGGGCGGTGACCAGCTCGGGCTTGATGGGCTCGCTGTACATCTGCTGCATGCGGGCGGTGGCCTTCTCGTCGTCGAGCTCCCTGATCTCGTCGAAGAGGTTGGTCGGGTCCTCGTAGCGGGTCCACAAGCCCTCGAGGTTCAGCACGCCGAGGCCGCCGAGGCGGCCCAGCTCTATGGCGGTGGTCGGGCTTATGACCCCGTCCATGGCGGCACCGAGCAGCGGCAGCTCGAAACGATAGGCGTCGATCTCCCAGGAGATGTCCACATCCTCGGGATCCCGCGTCCGCCGGCTGGGCACGATTGCGATGTCGTCGAGCCCGTAGGCCTGACGTCCCGACTTGTAGACGCCGATCTCGATCTCAGCCACTTAGTCGCCCTCCGGCATTCGATGGGGCCGGTACGGCTCACGGTCCACACCGGCATGTCAATAGCGAACGCCGGGCCGACACTCCGACGATCCACCACTTTACTCCCTCCCGCCCGCCCTTCCGGCGACCTTCAGGTCCCGCCGCGAGGGTGTCGGGTCGTCCCAGGGTGTGCCGGCGGCCGCGCTCGCGCGAGACTCCGCTCGTGGCCACCACCCCACGAGATGACAGTGTGACCGCCGCCGTGGCGGCCGGGATGCGCGCCCTGCTCGCCCGCCGCGCCGCGGAGCTCGAAACGGGTGCCGAGGCCATCGGCTGGAAGATAGGGTTCAACGCCCGCGCCATCCAGGAGAATTTCGGATTGGAGGGGCCCGTGGTCGGCTACCTCACGGACTCGACCGCGCGTGCGCCGGGCGACGTCATTGCCCTGACGGGGTGGCACCAGCCGGCGCTCGAGGTAGAAGTCGCGATCAGGGTGGGCGCCGACGGCGCTGTGGCGGCCCTCGCCCCCGCGCTCGAGCTGGTCGACCTGGATCTGCCGGCAGGCGGCCTGGAGGGGATCCTGGCCGCCAATGTCTTCCACCGCGGGGTCGTCTTCGGCCCCGAAACAATGGGGGCAGATATCAGTGAACTGGCGGTCAGCGTCGTCCGCGCTCGCACCGGGGACGACAGCGGCCCGCCGCTCGCCGCCGGCCGGCTCAGCGAGGACCCGGAGACGACGGTGGAGGTGGTGCGCTCGTTTCTCGCCGCGCACGGGGCCAAACTGACACCGGGCGACCGCATCATCGCCGGCTCCCTCATCGCACCGCTGGCCATCGCTCCCGGCGATGCGCTCGAGGTGACCTTCGGCGCCCTGGGGACGCTCCCCGCCCGCTTCAGCTGACCGGCAACAGGACCACGCTGAGCAGCTCGTGGATCATCCGGGCGGTCGCCCCCCAGATCATCTCGCCCGCCACCTCGAAGAACCAGACGGAAAAGGAGTTGTCCGGGCTGCCGGGGATCTGGCGGCCGGCGATGCGCCAGTGCTCCTCATGGAAGTTCGCCGGGTCGGCCAGCTCGCGCAGTGCGACATCGAAGACCCGCTCCACTTCGGCCGGACTGGCCACCAGCAGCGGCCGCGACGGGGTGCTGGCCACGATCGGCATGATGAGCGATCCGGTCACCACGGTGAGGACCGGATGGATCCATCCCTCCACGGTGACCAACGCCGGGTCGAGTGCGACCTCCTCGTACGCCTCCCGCAGCGCCGCACCCGGCGCGTCCTCACCGCGGTCGAGGCGCCCGCCAGGGAAGCTGACCTCGCCCCGGTGGGAGCGCAGCGACGAGGAGCGCCGGGTGAAGACCAGCCGGGCCTCACCCGTTTCCTCGAAGAGCAGGGCGAGCACCGCCGCATTGACCGCGTGCGGCCCGGGCGTGTCGGCCTCGTTGATCAGCACGGCCGGCCCGATGACCCGCTCCGCGCCGATGCCCTCCGGCGCCGGTCCACGCTGTCCGCTGGCCTCGAGCGCACCGAGCACGCGGTCCACGGTGATCCCGCGCAACGCCACCGGCGGAAGGTGCGCCCAGGGGGACGCCGCGCCTAGGCGCCAATCGGCGGGGCGGGGGATGACCTGAGGCGGGACTGGACGCACCATGCCGCTCACGTTATGCCGGTCGGCGAACGCTCCGGCTCAGCGATGTTGCGTCGCTTCCAACTCGGACATGGTGAACAGCGCGTGCAGCGTCACCCCGGACTGCGCCAGGAAGTCGGCGCCGCCTGATTCCCGATCGATGATGCACACAGCGTCGGTGACCACCGCACCCGCGGCGCGCAGGTCGACGGTGGACATGACGATCTGCCCTCCGGTGGTGACGACGTCTTCGACGACCAGCAGGCGGAGCCCGCGCACCTCTCCGCCCTCGCAGATCCGCTCCGTGCCGTACTTCTTGGCCTCCTTGCGCACGAAGTACACCGGAATGCCGGTGGCCAGTGACATCGCGGTGGCGATGGGCACCCCGCCCAGCTCGAGCCCGGCCAGGCCGTCCACGCCGGCGGGAATGCGGCTGACCGCCAGCGCGGCGATCTCACGGAGCAGGTCCGGATCGGACTCGAAGCGGTACTTGTCGAAGTACTCGCTCGCCACCCGGCCCGAGCGCAACGTGAATGTCCCGCGCAGATGTGCCGCCGTGTAGATCCGTGCCCCGAGGGTCATGCGCTCATCATCTCGCAGCCGGGTCCGAAGACCCGGCGAAAGCACTGTGGCCGGGTCCGAAGACCCGGCCACAGCAACAAACCACACCGACAACCGCACAGCAGCGCGCTGGCGGAAGAGGCGGAGTTACATCATCCCGCCCATGCCACCCATACCGCCCATGCCACCCATGGCGGCAGCGGCCGCGGCGGCGTCGCCGGCCTTCTCGGGCTTGTCGGCCACGAGGGCCTCGGTAGTGAGGAGCAGGGCCGCGATGGAGGCGGCGTTCTGCAGGGCGGAACGGGTCACCTTGGCGGGATCAATGATCCCGGCCTTGACCAGGTCCTCCATCTCACCGGTAGCGGCGTTGAGTCCGATGTTGCCCTTGGCCGCCTCGACCTGGCTGACCAGCACCGCGCCCTCGAGCCCGGCGTTGAAGGCGATCCAGCGCAACGGCTCCTCGAGCGAGCGGGCCACGATTCGGGCCCCAGTGGCCTCGTCACCCGTCAAGGTGGCGGCCAGCTCGTTGACGGACTTGCGGGCCCGCAGCAGCGCGGTACCGCCTCCGGCCACGATGCCCTCTTCGACCGCAGCGCGGGTGGCGGAGAGCGCATCTTCGATGCGGTGCTTCTT
>PKYA01000168.1 GCA_003133545.1 Acidimicrobiaceae bacterium
CACGAATGATCGAGGCTAGTGCCCCAGCAGGCAACGTAGGAGGGTCGCGTCCACCACTTTGGAGCCGCCGTCTTTCGAAGTAGTTAATCGGCCACGCGATCTCGGCTAATAGTTGTCGGCGCGAAGCTCGATTCCGGTCGAGCCACACCATGGCCTCCATCTGAGGAAGCTCGTCGCCTGTATGAAAGAACAGAATTGATGCCAACTGCTGCCAGCAAGACGAGCGGGATCTCAACAGCGGCCCGATAGCGCGGCTCACCATATGTCGCCGCCACCGTGAAAATCACGATGCCGAAGAATCCGAGGAGCGGGTAGACCGGGATGCTCCGTCGGCGCAGAACGAGCACGCCCGCTGCTGCCGGAATGAGCAGGAACCAAAATCCGAACAGGGCCAAACGGTTGACCCAGATGGCGGTGGGAACGTACGACGCGCCAAGAATTGAGGGGCCGGCGCCCTCCCATTCGGCGTCCAGGTGGACCTGTTGGAATGGGTTCCAAAAGCCGAACGCTCGGCCTTCTCGCGCGAACAGGACAACGGGCAGCCGGCTGACGTGATGCTCCAGATAGGCCAACCCCTGGTGGAGGTCCGCCGAATCTTGGTCGGACTTATCACCATCGGAGTGAAACGCCGCGCAGCCTAACCAGTAAGAACCGGTTAAGGGCCCGTAGTAGGTGATATTGCAGTTGCCCTGGGCAACGGCTGGCCCGAAGTTGGTCGAGAGCAGAACGGGTTGATCGAAGCGCCCCAAGTTGTAAATGGTCCACGGGGTGACGACGACGGCCACACAGAGAGCGGCCAGCGCCAGCCAGCCGATCCGGCGACGCCATTCAAGGTTCCTCACCGCCAAGATGAGCGGTGCAACCAGGGCCACGAAGACCAGGATCTGCTCTGAGCGTGTCAGCGCAAGCAGTCCACACACGATGCCAAGGGCGGCGGCCAATCGGGCGGAAGGCTGAGCCCAGAACCGGTATCCGAGCAGGATGATGATGGCGATCCCGAGCAGCAGCAGCGTTTCGGACAGCAGCGCTCGTTCGTAGACCCAGAGTCCCGGATACAAGGCGGCGATCCCGGCCGCAATCAACCCGACCCGTGCGCCTCCGATCCGGCGACCGGCCAGCCCGACTGCCGCTACCGTGAGGCTTCCGATGCATGACGCGAGGATCTGTTGTGCGAACGAGCTGTGTTGGCCCAGCCAGGCCCACACGGTGAGGACAAGCGTCCATAGGGGAGGGTGGAGAGCGTCGGGCGGCTTGCTACTGCTGAACACGTTGACAAACCACTCTCCACGAGCATTGAGATCGGCCTCTCCGCTATAGAAAAAGCCGTCGCCACTCAGCGTGTCATGACGCCCTAGAAAGACGATGACCAAGCGCAGGATCAACGCGGCTGCGCAGACGAGAGCCAACCACCATGCGAACCGATCGATGGAAGGGCGTGGTTCTGCCTCCGGTGATGAATTGTCGGGGGAGCCGAGAGACCTGACCGACGCCGGCCGATCCCGGACTGCTCGTTCCCGCGAGACGAGGCGCACGCAGCCCTCCAGGCTCCTTCGATGCCTCTAAAAGGCGAGGCTCATGACCGGCCTAAGATACCGTCGAGGATTCGGTCAGTCCATCTGGCTTCAAAGGGGGAGCAACGTGGCAATCGACGAGCCGCTCGACGTCTCAGTTGTCCTGCCCTGCCTCAATGAAGAGGGATCGGTCGGCCTTTGTGTGAACGAAGCCCGGGAAGCTTTCGCGGCATCAGGTCTACGGGGCGAGGTGGTTGTGGTCGACAACGGTTCCACGGACGCCTCGGCGGATGTGGCCATGATGAGCGGTGGACGGGTAGTCGAAGAGGCCCGACCAGGGTACGGGAGCGCCCTGCTCGCCGGGTTCGAAGCGTCTCGGGGTGCAGTCGTCGTGATGGCGGATGCCGATTTCACCTACGACCTCGGCAGGATTCCCGACCTGGTTGGGCCGGTCATTGAGGGGAGGGCCGATCTCGTGCTGGGATCGCGGCTCGATGCAGCGACTCGCGGCACAATGCCGTTCTTGCACCGTTTCGTCGGCACGCCACTACTCACCTTCTTGACGGCGCGCGCGTGTGGCCGAAGGGTGGTGAGCGACAGCCAATCAGGTTTCCGAGCGTTTCGCCGCGATGCCCTTGGGGCGATGGGGCTCACATCGACGGGCATGGAGCTGGCCAGTGAGATGTTGATCAACTCCGCCCGCGCCGGCCTACGTATCCAAGAGGTCCAAACCGGCTACCGACCCCGCATCGGTCAATCGAAGCTGGCCACGTGGTCCGACGGATGGCGCCATCTTCTCCTCATCTTCATGCTCGCTCCCGATTTGTTGCTGATCGGTCCTGGCGTAGCGTTGCTCGTAGCGGGTTCCGCGATGCTAGGCGTCTCCTTCTTTCATCCGACCGGCGTGCAAATTGGTTCAATCGTATGGCAGCCCGTGTTCTTTTCTGGAATTGCCTTGGTTCTTGGGATGGAAGCCATGCTCGCAGGGGCTGTGCTGGCGCACACTTCGTCGGTCACCCCGAGTGGTGTAGGGCAACGGTTTGCGTTTGTCGGAAAACCGAACTTTCCCAACAATTGTGTTCGGCTCGGAGTGGCGATGGCGCTCCTTGGATTAGCTCTCAACGTTCTGCTCTTCTTTCTCTGGCTGGGGGACAAGTCCCGCACCACGCTGAGCCATTTCGGATTGGCGTCGCTCTCACAGAGTCTGATCATTGTTGGCGGCACGGTCGCCACCTTCGGCATTCTCAGTCGTTTCCAAAGGGCTCGAGCCGCCCAAGAGCCAGCAAAAGCGAAGTCGACCGATACGAAGGCCTTGCGCCCGTGATAATGGACGCTATGGGCAAGCCCTCGCCCGGGATTGCCACATGAACGGAGTTGATCGGTTCTTACAACACAAACGCATCGCCGAGGCGCTCCGATGGATGCCCGCCGGAAGCCATGTGCTTGACATCGGATGTGCCGACGGTGCGCTGTTTCGGCAGGCGCGCTCACTGATCACATCAGGACTCGGCATCGACCCAGACGAGCCATCTGACTGGCCCACCGGTCCCTACGAGTTCAGGCAAGGCACCTTCCCGGACGCCCTCGACGGGGCCGACGGATTTGATGCGATCACGATGCTGGCCGTCATTGAGCACGTTCCTTCAGAAATACGCCAGGTGTGGTTCGAAACGGTGACGGCGGTGCTGAATCCAGGTGGAAGGCTGATCATCACCGTTCCAGCTCCGGCGGTTGATCGCCTCTTGGACGTCGGCATCAGGCTGCACCTGCTCCACGGCATGGACGCCGAGAGCCATCATGGCTTTGATCCCCGCATCATCCCCGAGGAACTGTCGACGTCAGCAATGCGCCTTCTGAGGGCTTCTCGTTTCGAGATGGGCTTCAACCATCTTTATGTCTACGAGCGCATCTCTTGAGGCCCTCGGAGCGGAGGTGGATGGACCACGATGGCTTATCCAACGACTCGAGCAATGAACTGGAGGTAGGGCAGGCGCGGTTGTCGGCCGAAACCGCCCAGCACTTCCGGACGACCAGGTGCCCGCGTTTCGGCTCTAGGTAGAATCGGGCCACGAGGAATACTCATTTGTCATCGGGACCATGGAAGAGAAACGAGCATGGAGAAGAGTGGGTCGCAGAAAAGCAGGTCTCCTTCTCAGCTGATCGACGCGAATGAGGGCCACCGCCCAAACCGGGGATGGCGCACCTGTCGATGCGTCGATGGTTCTACCGGGGTGTGATGCAGTTGCCTAGCCGGCCGGGCTGGTCCCCCCCCGGCTCGTTCGGAACCCGATGACGGCGGCACCGGCCAGCAACACGATGCCGATCACGGCAGCGATAGCACCGCGTTTGTGGTAATGCCCGGTCACCGCGTGCTTGCCGGGAATGAAGCTCGGCAATGAATGGATGGAGACCGTGAAATAAATCACCGCAACCACGAGAGCGAGCACGCCAACGATGGCGATGATCGCACAAACCGCCCACTTTGCCGAATTCGGCACCCTGGCCTACCTCCCTGGTCTGATCGACCCCGCCGGCGTTCCCCCCCGGTCAGAGCCCATCGCTTCCACACCCAGCACAATGGTAGCGCAGGCCTTCCCCCCAACGCCATTGGTGCCACCCCCGAGCGGGTTCACTACGATGACTGCGACGCGGTCACATCACCAACCGTGAACGAGGTGGATTGCCACCGCGGGCCCGAGGCGTTCGGAGACGATGGCGATGGATGCGAGCACAGGGACCGGCATGGTGCTGCGCACCGGAACAACAGCCGACGCGGCGGCGGCGGCGGCACTCCACGCCGCGGGGATCACCGAAGGGTTCTTGACCTTCCTCGGCCCCGCATTCCTGCGCCGGCTGTACCGGCGGGTCACGCACTCCCCCGAGTCGTTCCTGCTCGTTGTCGACGACGCGGCCACCCCGGTGGGGTTCCTGGCCGGCTCCACCGATGTGGCGGCCCTCTACCGCTCGTTCCTCTGGCACGACGGGCCCGCCGCGGCGCTCGCCTGCAGCGGTCGACTGCTCCGTTCGTGGCGGCGCGCCGTCGAGACCCTTCGCCATGGCACGGCCGGTGACGCAGCCGGTGCCGAGCTCTTGGCCATCGCCGTAAGTGCGGCGGCGCGGGGCCGGGGGGTGGGGACGCTTCTGGTACAGGGCTTCCTGACTGAGATGGCGCAGCGCGGGCAGGAAGCCGCGCACGTGGTGGTCGCGGCGGGCAACGACAGCGCTGTGGCGCTCTACCGGCGCGCGGGGTTCGACATCGCCGAGCGGTTCACGCTCCATGCCGGCACCGAATCCCTTCTCATGCAATGGACGCCCCGACACGGTGCGAGCCCATGAACGCCGAGGCCGCGCTCGTCGCGGTGGCTGCGCTGGGCACGACGGCAGTGGCCGTACCGGCGTGCATCGCGATCGCCCGCCGCACGGGGATCGTCGATCACCCGAGCGGCCCGCTCAAACCGCACGAGGCCGCCGTGCCTTACCTGGGCGGGGTGGCCGTGTTCGCCGGCCTCGCCATCGGTGTCGCGGCCGGCCGTCCCGTTGTCCTGGTCCCGCTGTCCGGCGCCCTGGCGATCGGGGTCGCCGACGACCGCTTCGACCTCCCGGCCCCGGTGCGGCTCGTGGCCCAGCTCGGCGTCGGTGCCGTGATCGCCGCCACCCAACCGTTGCATCTGGCGGGTTGGCTCGGGGTGCCGCTCGTGATGGCGGTGACCGTTCTCCTGATAAACGGGTGCAACCTGATCGACGGCCTGGACATGCTGGCTACCGGAGTGGGAACCGGCGCCGCGGCCGGTTTCACCGTGCTCCTCCACGGTGCCGGACGGCTGATGGCCGCTTCGCTGACCGGGGCCCTGATGGCTTTCTTGTGGTTCAACCGCCCTCCGGCACGCATCTACCTTGGTGACGGTGGGTCCTATCTCTTGGGGGCGGCGATGGCGGTGCTCCTGACCCAGGCCTGGGCCGTCGGGGTCGCCGGCCCAACGGGGGTGGTGGCCCTGGCGTTACCGGCCGTCGTCGTGGCCGAGGTGGCCTGTGCCATCGTGCGCCGACGCCGCAGCAGGGTCCCGCTCCTGGCGGGCGACCGGGGACACCCCTACGACCGCCTCGTCGCCCACGGCTGGTCCCGCACCGCCGCCAGCGGCGCCTATATCGCCCTGGAGGCGGCGGTGGCGGTGGCGGTGGCGCTCACCGTGCTCGTTGGACATGTCACCGTGGGCGGGGCGCTGGGTGTCGATGCGGCGGTGGCGGTGGCGGCGTTGGGTGGGGGCGCTCTGGCGGGGGGCATGGGGAGCGCGGAGGGGAGCACACCGTGACCCGCATCTACCTCTCCCCTCCCGAGGTGGGCCCGGATGAGCGCGCCACGCTGCTCGAGGCGTTCGATTCCAATTGGATTGCACCCGCCGGGCCGGACATCGACGCCTTCGAGCGCGAGGTGGCCGAGCGAACCGGCGTGGAGCACGCGGTGGCCCTCTCGAGCGGGACGGCTGCGCTGCACCTCTCTTTGTTGCTGGCCGGCGTCGAACCCGGGGACGAGGTGCTGGTGCCGTCCTTCACCTTCATCGCTAGCGCTGCGGCAGCCACGTATGTGGGCGCCCGGCCGGTGTTCGTCGACTGCTCGCCCGAGAGCTGGAACCTCGACCCGGCGCTCGCGGAGGAAGCACTCCTCAAGGGGGCGGCGCGCGGCCGGCTGCCGGCCGCCGTCATCACCGTCGATCTCTACGGGGAGACGGCCGACTACGCCGCCTTGGAGGCGCTCTGCGTGCGGTTCGACGTGCCGCTGATTGAGGACTCGGCCGAGGCGGTCGGCTCGACCCACCGGGGGCGGGCCGCGGGCTCGTTCGGGGCAGCGGGGGTCTTCTCGTTCAACGGCAACAAGATCATCACCACCAGCGGGGGCGGGATGCTGGTCACCGCCAACCGCGGCTGGGCCGAACGGGCGCGCTACCTCGCTACGCAGGCGCGGGAGCCCTTTGCCCACTACGAGCACGTCGAGGTGGGCTACAACTACCGCCTCTCCAACCTCCTGGCCGCGCTCGGCCGGGCCCAGCTCCGGGGGCTACCCAGCCGCATGGCCCGCCGGCAGCAGATCGACGCGGCCTACCGGGAGGGGTTGGCCGGCCTCCCCGGTATCTCGCCCATGCCGCGCACAGCGGCAGGTACGCCCAACTATTGGCTGACCTGTGTCCTCATCGATCCCGCGACCTTCGGGGCCGATCGGGAACAGGTGCGCCTGGCCCTCGAGGAGGCCGATATCGAGTCCCGGCCGACGTGGAAACCCCTACACCTCCAGCCGGCCTTCTCCGGGATCGACCTCATCGGCCCGGGCCACTGTGCCCGGATCTTCGAACGGGGCCTGTGTCTCCCCACCGGTTCGGCCCTCACGCCAGCGGACCAGGCCCGGATCATCGACATCATCGGGTCCCAGGCGCGGGCCTGACCTGGGAATGGGCGCCCCTTCTGTCGTATCCTTCCCAGCATGCGTGTGAGCGGGACTGCCCCAGGGGGAAAGCCGAAGGCTCTGGCCTTCTACCTTCCCCAGTACCACCCCATTCCCGAGAACGACGAGTGGTGGGGCAAGGGCTTCACGGAATGGCGCAACGTGACCAAGGCCCGACCCCTTTTCCCGGGGCACTACCAGCCCCACGTCCCCGGCGAACTGGGCTACTACGACCTTCGGGTGCCCGAGGTGCGGGCCGCCCAGGCGAACCTCGCCCGCGAGCACGGTGTGCACGGCTTCGTGTACTACCACTACTGGTTCCACGGGCGCCGCCTGCTGGAGCGCCCCTTCGAAGATGTCTTGTCCTCCGGTGAGCCCGACTTCCCGTTTGCCCTGTGCTGGGCCAACGAGGAGTGGACCCGGGGTTGGGACGCCCAGACGGGCCACGTGCTCGTACGCCAGGAATTCAGCGAGGAGGACGACCGCGCCCACATCCGCGACCTCCTGCGGGCGTTCAAGGATCCCCGCTACATCACCATCGACGGCCGCCCTCTCCTCCTCATCTACCGGCCCACGCTGCTCCCCGATCTCGCGCGCACCAGCGAGGTCTGGCGACAGGAGGTGCGCGCCGCGGGGTTCCCCGACCTCTACCTGTGCTGGGTGGAGTCGTGGGGTGCGCCCCCCGGCGGCAAGGGGCCGGGGGCCTTCGGCCTCGATGCCTCGGTGGGCTTCATGCCGCTGCAGGGTTCGCAGGTCCACGCGCCGCTCGAGAGCCTGCGCGGTCACCGTGTCCTCGACTACCAGTCGGCCGCCGAGGCGGAGATGCTGCAGCTCGAGCGCCCCTGGAAGCGGTTCCCTACGGTCATGGTGACCTGGGACAATACGTCGCGCCGGGCCCGCGGCGCCACCATCTACCAGGGTGCCACCCCGGCCCGCTACGAGCATTGGCTGCGGGTGACGGCCGAATCGCTGGCCGACGAGCGACCCGAGGAGAACTACCTCTTCATCCTGGCCTGGAACGAATGGGCGGAGGGCAACCACCTCGAGCCGGACCAGCGCTACGGCAGGGCATTCCTCGAGGCGACGCGCTCGGTGCTCCTCGGCGATGGGCCGGCTGATCTCGAGCCCGCGTCGCCGTTGGGTGGATCTGCGCGGACCGGCCATTCGCCCCTCGACGAAATCGG
The DNA here is from genome assembly GCA_003133545.1 of Acidimicrobiaceae bacterium. Lineage (GTDB taxonomy): Bacteria > Actinomycetota > Acidimicrobiia > Acidimicrobiales > RAAP-2 > Bog-473. The sequence continues at coordinate 8,130 of PKYA01000168.1, forward strand.
GGCCAACGTGGTCGGTGTGCTCACCGAGCTCGATCTGCCCAGCGACCGGCAGGTGATCGATCTGGGGGACCAGGTTGCGGTATCGCAGCGGTCCGTGCTCCGCTCTCTCGGCATCGACATGGTGCCCGGCACCTTCACCGACGTGGCCTCGCTGAAGGCCACCTTGGAAGGCATCGACCGGGTCGGTGCTGTGCTCCTGATTGATGTGCTCCAACACCAGGCCGACCCACAGGAGCTCCTGAGCGCCCTGGCGACCTGGGCCCTGGACCACGGTGCGCCCCCCTTGGTCCTCAGCGTCCCCAACGTCGCCCACGTCGACATGGCCCTGCACCTCCTCTGTGGCCAATTCGATGTGCAGCCGGCGGGACCGCTAAATCCGGCGAACCTGCGGTTCTTCACCGAGGAGACGCTGCAGCGCCTCGTCGAGCGATCGGGTTGGCGCCTGATCGGTCGCGACGACCTCCATTCCCTCTACTCCGAGGAGTACGAAGCGGACCTGCGTGATGCCCTTCCCGAAGAGCTGGTGGGCGCCCTACAAGCGACAGCGCAGGCGGTCAATCACAACTGGTCCGTCACGCACTTCGTGTGGGCTCTCGAGCCCCAGCGCGTCGAGATGGCGCCCACCTCGTACCTCGAGGCGGTGGAGCCGTCTGGGCCTGAGCCCACCCCGTCCATCGACGCCGAAGCCAAGAAGGCGGTGGCCTCCTATCTGGCCTCGGTGGGGCTCTTGGCAAGCGAGTCCATGCGGCGCACCCCAATCGTCAACCGCGGCGGCGGGGTGCACGAGTCCTACGGCTACCACCTGAAGCAGTTCGTGCTGAAGTTCATCTACAGCTCGCCGCGTCGCGCCGCCGCTTTCAAGCGCCTGTATGGGCGCCTGCGCTGAGCACCCGCGGACGCCCTTCGTCGCCTCGCCCATGACCGCTCCCTCTCCCCGCCACAGCCAGCCCCTGATGCCGGTGGGCCCCTGGCTGCTGGTGGTGGGCATGCACCGCAGCGGCACTTCTGCCATCACGGGCGCGCTGGGCGAGCTCGGATTCGGCGTCCCGGTCCCCCAGGACCGGTTCGACGCTTCGGACGACAACCCCGACCACTGGGAGAGCCGGGCCCTCGGGCTCCACGACGACCGGCTCCTGCAACACCTCGGCGGGACCTGGGACGGCCCACCGGCGCCCGGCCCCGACGGCGAAGCGGGGCCGGACCTGGACGACCCTGATCTGGGTGACCCCGCCGAAGCGGCCCTTACGGCGTTCCCCCATGCCGGCCCCGTCGCATGGAAGGACCCGCGGGTCTGCCTGCTGCTGCCCTACTGGTTGGCCCACCTCCCCCAGCCGGTGGCCGCGATCTTCGTCTGGCGTGCCCCGCTGTCGGTTGCCCGCTCGCTCCAGATACGCGACGGCATTGGGCTCGCCGACGGGGTGGCCCTGTGGGAGCGCTACAACCTGGCCGGCCTGGCCGGCCTGGCCGGCGTCGACACCTTCGTCCTCCGCTACGAGTCGATCGTCGAGGATCCGTTACGCGCGCTGTCCCCGGTGGCTGACTGGCTGGGGAGTCTCCCCCAGTTCGCCGCCCAGGCCCCGCAATGGGATCTGTCGAGCGCGGCCGCCAGCATCTCGCCCCAGCTCTACCGCCAACACGCACCCGGTGACGACGAGCCCCTACGCGACGAGCACCGCCGGCTGCTGGCCCACCTCGAGGCGATCGAAGGACCCCATCGGCCGTTCACGGGCGCTCCCCCGGGCGCGGAGTCGCCCTGGACCACGGCGCTGCTCGACGACCGCCGCCGGGCGAATGAATTGCGGGACGCCCTGGCCGCCCATGTTGCCGCCGCCGAGGCGCTCGCCGTCGAGACGGCCGCCGAGCGGCAGGCCTTGGAGCTCGAGCTCAAGACGGCGCGGCTGGCGTTCGAGGGGACGCGGACCGAGCTGGCCAACATGTACGAGCTCTACGAGCGCATGAAGGGATCCACCAGCTGGAAGGTCACCCGCCCCCTGCGCCAGGCGGCTGCGCTCAAAGACCGCAAGGGCACCGCGCCGGCGGACTGAGCCGACCCTTCAGCCCGATGCGCCACCCGTGCGCCGCCGGGCCACGGCGCCCCCGATCCACCGGCGCAGACGGACCCCCCAGAGGCCCCTGAGGTAGGTCTCGAGCATGGTCACCCTGCTGTCCCCGGCGGCCACACGCTGCTCCAGGTAGGCGTGGTACTCGACGGCCAGCGCATCGGCCGCGCCGAGAGGATCCGCGGCCACCGGAGATGCCCCCGAGGCGGAGGGCGACCCGGACCCGGCGCCGGCATCGACCAGCGGGTGGCGCGCCGCGGCGCGGCTGACGGCACGACGCACGGCGGCCTCCAATTTGGCACCCGAGTCCTTCGTGTGCGGGACCTCGAAGCGGTCGAGCACCCCGTCCCACTTCTCGACCAGCAGTCTTTGGTTACGGGTGAGGAGGAACACCCGGTAGACGCCGGTCGTGCTCTGGCTGCCCAGGTGGACAACCCGGGCCGCCGGCTCGTAGCGGACCCGGAAGCCGCAGGCGACCAGGGCCAGGCACAGGTCGACGTCCTCGAAGTAGGCGGGGTAGAAGCGCTCGTCGAACCCACCCACGGCGTCCCACGCCCGGCGGGTGACGAGCAGGCCGTTGGCCGAGGCGTAGTCCACGTCCCGCGGCTCGTCGTAGGCGGCCGAACCGGGCGCCAGGCCTTCGCCGACGTGCGTGGTCGACCCGTCGCGCCAGATGACCGAGCCGGCCTCNNCACCAGGGCATCGATGCACCCGTCCTCGACCGTGCTGTCGTCGTTGAGGAAGACCAGCAGGGGTGCCCGTGCCACCGATACCGCCTGGTTGCAGCCGGCGGCGAAGCCAAGGTTCACCTCGTTGACCACCAAGACGACATCGTCGTGCGCCACCAGAGCCTCGCGCTGCTCGGACGGCGTGCCGTTCGCCACCACCACGAACTCGGTCCCGGGCGGGCACGCCCCCGGCCGCCGCAGGGCATCGAGGCAGGCGACCGCCAGGACCGCGTTGTCCAGCACCAGGATGCAGACCGACAGGCGCGGTGCCTCGGGCACCAGGCCACCCCGCCGTACAGCGCGGGAGGGCGCTGCGGTGTCGCTCTCGCCGGCCATGGCCATTACCACTCGACTCCCCACGCGCGCTGCGGTCGCCCGAAAGATTATCCAAGGCCCGGGGCGGCTCCTCAGAAACGGGATGCCGGGCGCCTGGCGCGCTCAATTGAGGGAAGGCATCCAGCGGTCTATCCACGCCTGGAGGACCAGGACGTCCCAGAGCTCGTAGCCGAGGTCCCGCCGACCCGAGCGGTGCAGCTCCCAGGCCCGGCGCACCGGCAGCGGGTCGAGCACTCCTTGCGCCCGCAGCCGGCGCTCGTCCAAGAGATGCTCCGCCCAGGGCCCGAGCTCCCCGCGCAGCCATGACCCGATGGGCAGGCCGAAACCCATCTTCGGCCGCTCGACCAGAGCGGCCGGCACGTGCCGTTCGAGCACCTGGCGCAACAGCCATTTGGTCCGGCCGCCCCGGAGCTTCGCATCGAGCGGCAGTCTCCAGGCCAGATCGAGCACGCTCCGATCGAGGAAGGGCACCCGGGTCTCGAGGGACACCGCCATCGCAGCCCGGTCGACCTTGGCCAAAATATCGTCGGGCAGGTAGCGCACCAGGTCCAGCCAGAGCATCTGCTCGGTGATACCGGCGCCGGCCACCGGCGAGGCAGCCACGTCGGCGGTCCCCTCCCCCGCACCGGCCCCGAGCACCATCGTTGCCGCGTCGTCCCAGTGGGTGGTCAGCACTTCGTAGGCGTGCCCGGCATCGGTCGCCGAGAGGACCCGGGCCAGCTTGGCCACCTTGATCGAAGGGTTCCGTGTCTGCCACCCGCGGGGCAGCGCCCCGGCCACGCGTTCGATCGCGGCGGGCGGGATACGGGCCAGGGCCGAGCCGGCGGAACGGCGGACCCCACCGGGCACGGCGGAGGCCCGGTCCCACACACGATCGAGCCAGGCGTGCCGGTTGTAGCCGGCAAACAGCTCGTCCCCGCCGTCCCCCGACAACGACACGGTGACCTCCCGCCGCGCTACCCGGCTGACCAGGTAGGTGGGGATCTGGGAGACGTCGGCGAAAGGCTCGTCCCAGAGGTCCGGCAGGTCGCGGATGACCTCGAGGGCCTCGGCGTCACCGACCTGGACCGCCGTGTGCTCGGTCCCGAGATACGCGGCCACCGCGGCGGCCTCGCCCGACTCGTCGAAGGACCGATCGGCGAACCCCACGGTGAACGTCCGCACCGGACCGGTGGCATGGCGTTGCATCAGCGCCACGATCGTGCTCGAGTCGATGCCGCCGGAGAGGAACGCCCCCACCGGCACGTCGGCCAGCATGCGGGCGGCCACGGCATCCGACAACGTGGCCTCCAGCTGATCGGCCATCTCGTGGTCCGATGCGTGCAGCGGATGGCTGCGGGCCTGCGCCACCGCCTCGGACGCCGACCAGTAGCAGCGGGGGTCGGGAAGGGTGTCCGTCGGCCCCCCCGGGGCCAGCGTCACCAGGTGGCCGGGCTGCAATTTGCGTATGCCCTGGTAGATGGTGTGGGGCGCCGGAATGCAGTTGTGCCGGAGGTAGAGGGCCACGGCCTGCCGGTCCAAAGCCGCGGCGAACCCGGGCAGCGTGCAGATGGCCTTGAGCTCGGACCCGAAGGCGAAGAATCCCCCCACCCAGCCGTAATAGAGCGGCTTCTCGCCGAAACGGTCCCGCACCAGGTGGAGGCGGCGTTCCCGCCGATCCCACAGCGCGGCGGCGAACATGCCCTCGCAGGCCTGCAGCGCCCGATCCACCCCCCACTGCTCTACCGCCGCCACCAGCACTTCCGTGTCGGAGCTGCCACGGAACAGCATGCCGGCGCACTCCAATCGCTGGCGGAGCCCCCGATGGTTGTAGATCTCCCCGTTGTAGGCCAGAACCCAGCGTCCCCCGGACGAGACCATGGGCTGGGCTCCCCCCGGACCGAGGTCGATGACCGCCAGGCGCCGGTGTCCCAGCGCTACCCCGGCGGCGGCGTCGACCCACAATCCGCTGTCGTCTGGCCCGCGATGCACCAGGGAGGCGGCCATGGTCGCGGCCAGCGCACCCAGGCGATCGGCGCCGGTCGAGGTGGCGGGGTCGATGATGCCGGCAATGCCGCACATCTGACGTCAACCTGCCCCGGGGAAGCCGGGCAAGGAGCCGTCCGGGCCCGGCCACCACAGCAGCGGGTGCGCGGGAGCATCGCTGGTCCGCTCCGGCATCCGCCGATCATCGGCGGTGTGCGGATGCCCGTCAAGCACGGACGTGCGGGCCATTGTGCCGCTCGGCCGCGTGTGGGATCCTGCGGCCATGCCCACCCGGACCCCGTCATGAGGTCCCCCTTCCTCTCCAAGGCCTTCCTCCGCCTGAGCCCGGCCACCCGTCGAGTGATCCTCCACCGACTCGGGCGATTCGGGCCGTGGGAGCCGGGCTTCGACTTCACCCCGCCACCGCTGGCGACGGGCCGCGTGGCCGGCCCCCCCGACTTCGTCGGCATCGGTGCCCAAAAGGCCGGCACCACCTGGTGGTACGAACTCATCAGCACCCATCCGGGCGTCTCCACGCCCCGCCATCTCGTCAAGGAGCGCCACCTGCTCGACCGCATGGCCGCCCAGGCCTTCGACGCCACCGCGGCCGCGCAGTACCCCTTGTGGTTCCCCCGCCGGCCCGGGACGATCGCCGGCGAGTGGACGCCCGACTACGCCACCTTCCCCTGGGCCCCGGAGCTCTTGCACCGCGTCGCCCCGGACGCCCGCATTCTCATGCTGGTGCGCGACCCGATCGCGCGCTTCCAATCGGGGCTGGACCACTACCGGCGCCTGCAACAACCGGTCGATGGGATGGTGCTGGCCGACGCCGTGGCGCGAGGGTTCTACGCCAGGGCCCTCAGCCCGTGGGTCGAGGTCTTCGGAGCCGACCGGGTCCTCGTCCTGCAGTACGAGCAGTGCGTCGCCGACACCGCCGGTCAACTGGCCCGCACCTTCGACCACCTGGGCCTGACCGAGTACTACGTCGGGCGCGGCGAGATGCCACAACGGCCCGGGCAGGCCGATCGTTCGCCGCTGGACGCCGACGCCGTCGCACGCCTGGTGGCGCTCTACCGGAACGACGTGGCGCAGCTGCGCAACCTGGTCCCCGATCTGGACTTGCGCCTGTGGCCGCACTTCGAAAACCTCGAAGCGACTCCCCTGCAGCCATCCCCTCAACGAAACGGGGCGCCTTGCTCCTCGGCCGCCTCGGAGAGCTCCCCGACGCTCCGGCCGTAGGCCGTGCGCTCACCCCGGCGCCCTCGGGCGCCGTCCCAGAGGCCGTGGAGGATGGCTCGGCGCTCGTCCGTCCCGGTCGCCTTTTGCAGGCGCCGGGCCGAGTAGGCCAGGTGCCACAGATGCCACGACGGACGCCCGTGGCGCCGGGCCAGCAGGAAGGAGTTGCGGGCGTGGTAGTAGGACCGCCACGCTTCGTGCTCGTCGACCGGGCGGTGCGGCCGATGGGCCCCGGCCCGCCCCGCTGACGTCTGCTCGTCCGCCACGGCATGGGCCGACACCGCGTCCACCAGGACGTCGAACCCGCCCTTGCGAATTCGGCAGAAGAAATCGAAGTCCTCGAGGCCGAAGAACCACTCCGGATCGGGGACGATGCCGGCGTCGAAGACGGCGCGGGAAAGCAACGTCGCCCCCCAGCCGGCCACGTCGACCGGCGCCAGTTCCAAGGGGATCCCCGGCGGCGGGACGAAATTGAGGGTGTGCGATCCCCGGCCCACGAACCGTCGCCCGTAGGCCACCACCGCCCCCACCGGCGCACCGGGTAGGCGCCCCCGTGCCTCGGCCCGGTCGACCACACCGGCCAGCCTCGGACGCGGCAGCGAGAAGAGTCCCACGTCGTCCTCGCACAGATAGGCCCAGTGGGTGGAAGGGTCGGCGAAAGCGGCCTGCATCCCGGCGCCGAATCCCCCGCCCGGGCCGAGATTGCGGGGCAACCGCACGACGCGGACCGTGGACTCGAGCGTGGGGTCATCGAGCCCTCCGGTCCCGTTGACGACGACCACGACACGATCAGGCGGGAGCCCCTCCCCTTCTATGAGCGATCGCACCACCTCGGTCGCCAGCCGGGGGCGGCGATGGGTGAGCACGACGGCCGTCACCGCCGCGGGCGCGGTTGGTTCCGGCCCGTCGGCCCTTTCCTGCCGGTTCGGATAATTATTCACACCGCCCCCTCGTCTATAGGCTACCAACGGTCGTGGTGCACTTCGGAGGGGCGGACGGGCAGCAAGCGGGCAGTCGCCCCGTCGTCAGCGTGGTGGTGCCGGTGCGCAACGGGATGCCGTGGCTGGAGCACCAACTCCGGGCCCTGGCCGCCCAGGAGATGGCGGTCGACTGGGAGGTGGTGGTGGCCGACAACGGCTCCGACGACGGGACGTCGGCCTGCGTGCAGCGGTGGTCGGCACGCCACCCGCGCATCCACCTGGTGGATGCCTCGGCCGGCGGCGGCGCCGCGGCGGCCCGCAACATCGCGGTCGGTGCGGCCGGCGGCCGCCTCCTGGCGTTCTGCGACGCCGACGACGTGGTCCGGCCGGGATGGCTCTCCGCCATGACCACGGCTCTCGCCGACAGCGACCTGGTCGCCGGGGTGTTCGACTTCGGCGCGCTCGACGGCGCGCCGCAGACCGTCCCCGTGCCGGCCGCCACCCGGCAGTTGGGCTTCCTCCCCTTCGCCTTGAGCGCCAACCTGGCCGTCCGCCGCGCCGCGTTCGAATCCGTCCGGGGCTTCAGCACGGACCTGTCACCCGAGGAGGACGTCGACCTGTGCTGGCGCCTCCAGCTGGCGGGGTTCCGGTACGCGGTGACGGCCGACGCGATAGTCGAAAAGCGCGAGCGCGCCGACAACCGGCAGATGTTCCGCGCCGCGTGGGCCTATGGGGGATGCGGACCGAGGCTCTACGAGCGCTACCGATCGAGCGGCATGCACCGTGACGTGCGGGGGGCGCTCAAGGCGTGGGTATGGCTCTTGGTGGCGGCCCCGGGGCTGGTCAGCCCGGCACGGCGTCTCCAGTGGGTGCGCACGCTCGGCATACGGTCCGGGCGGTTGGCGGGCTCCGTCCGCCGCCGGGTCTTTTTCCCCTAGCCAATCGCCGTGGCGAAGGGCACAGCCGTTGAAGGGACCGTTGCGTCCGCCAATGCGACTCCGCCGACTTGGCAACGTCTAGGGTATGCGTCCGTTATCCGTATTTGGAGTGGGGAGGCTGCGTTGAGACCACATAGATGGCGGGTGTCGATGACGATTGGCGTCATTGTCAGCTTGCTCTTGGGCATCGCCGCGGTGGGACTCGGCGTAGAGGACCTGCGCAAGATCGACAACATCAATAACATAATCAACCAAGTCGATTTCAGCGTGCCTGCAACGACCATGCTCGCCCCCGCCGAGGGCGCCAAGGTCTCGGGAATCGTGCCCCTTGACGCAGCTGGGCTCGGTGGCAAGATCCGGTACGTCGAATTCCTGGCGAGCACAGGTGGCTCACACCAAATACAGATCGCAACGGCTGGCCAGTCAGATGCAGGATTCGTCGTGAACTGGGATAGCACGAAGGTCGCCAACGCCACCTATGAGATCACAAGTGTGGGATACGACGCGTTGGGCAAGAGCCTTCACAGTGCACCCATCACGGTGACTGTGGACAACGTGGCCAAGTTGTAGTCGCCGCCCTAGCCATCGCCCGCCGTCACTCGACATCCCACGTGGTGCCGACGTAGAGCGGCGCCGCCACCATGACCCCTTCAGGGGGCTGAAGCACGTCGGGGCCGAAGGCATGNNCAGGTGGGTCGAGGATGTCAGGGCCGAAGGCGTCAAAGGACGCGGCCGGCTTCCACGGGAGGTACGGGGTCTCGCTCCATTTGCCGAAACCGACCATCGCCGTCCAGACCGAATAACGGCCCCTCGGCAACGGGATGTTGTGCAGCCGGCACCGCACCTCGAAGTCGCCCGACGGGAACAGACCATGGTGCTTGGTGATGAACATGGGGAACGCAGTGCCCAAGGAGATCCCGACGAAGAAGTCGGCTTCGAGCGACTCGGGCGAGTTCAACACCATCCGCACGTCCGCGTCCTCCAACGACATGACGGGACCGCCGTCCGGACCGGCGATGTCCGNNNGCGTCGGCCAGCCAGACGGCCTGCTGGCAGGTGGCCTCGACCGAGGTCAGGTCGTGCGAGACGTACACGAGGGTGGTGCCCTGGCGCACGACCTCTTCTATCCGGCCGATGCATTTCTGCTGGAAGTTGGCATCGCCCACCGCCAGCACCTCGT
>PKYA01000178.1:0-132 GCA_003133545.1 Acidimicrobiaceae bacterium
CCATGCGCATGATCATGGGGCTCGACAACCCGACCTCGGGAACGGCCCTCGTGCACGGCAAGCGCTACGCCGAGCTGGCGTGGCCATTGCGCGAGGTTGGGGCCCTGCTCGACGCCAGGGCCTACCACCCGG
>PKYA01000178.1:270-4701 GCA_003133545.1 Acidimicrobiaceae bacterium
TCGTGATCGGCCGCGGCACCCTGATCGCCGAGACGAGCGTGCGCGAGTTCACGGCGCAGAGCGGGCTCGACGCGGTGCGGGTTGTCACGCCCATGACCGACTGCTTCGTCACGGCCCTCCACGACGTGGGGGCGACCACCCGGATGGAGGACGACGGCTCCATTGTGGCGACCGGTCTGTCCGCGGTGGAGATCGGTGAGCTGGCGGCCGACCGCATCCTCACCCTGCACGAGCTGTCGCCACTGCGGGGCTCGCTCGAGGACGCCTTCATGGAGTTGACCCAGGATGCGGTCGAGTTCCGGACCCACGCCGTGGCCGGGGTGGGCGCTCCCCCCGAATCGCCCCGATCGAACTGAACCGAAAGGACCTTGTCATGCCCAANNGAGCCGCTACGGCATTGCCCAGGCGCTACGTGCCGAGGTGATCAAGCTGCGTTCACTGCGCTCGACCAAGTGGGTCATGCTGGCGGTGGTGGTCGGCAGCCTGTTGGTCACCTTCCTGGCCACCCACAACGTCCAGCGCCAAGGGAGCGGCCCGCACTCCGGCTTCGATCCGACCAACCAGTCCCTCACGGGTCTGGCGCTCGGTTCCCTGGTCATCGGCGTGCTGGGTGTCCTCGCCATCACGGGCGAGTACGGCAGCGGGACCATCCGCTCGTCGCTGGCGGCCACGCCGCGTCGCCCGTTGTTCCTCGCGGGCAAGGCGATGGTGGTGGCCGCCGTCTCGCTGGTCGTGGGCGAGGTCATGACCTTTGCCTGTTTCTTCCTCGGTCAGGGCCTCCTCTCGGGACACGCGCCGACGGCAACGATCGGGGCGCCGGGAGTCCTCACGGCATTGTTGCTCTCGGGTGCCTTCCTCGCCCTCTTGGGCCTGTTCGGGCTGGGGCTCGGGCTGATCATCCGTAACACCGCCGGCGCCATGGCTGCGTTCGTGGGGCTCACCTTCTTGCTCCCCGTGGTCCTCCAGCCCCTGAACGCGCACGGAAATCCCGGCCGTTTCGCTCCCGAGCAGATCCTGGCCAACTCCGTGGCCGCCGTCGTCCACCAGCCCGGCCAGCTCTCCCCGGCCACCGGTTTCTTGTGGATGGTCTTCTACTGCGCCGTCACCCTGGTGGCCGGGAACCTGGTTCTGGCGCACCGTGACGCATGATGGGGATTGAGATGGAAGATGGCGGGGTTCAGGTGCGAAGCCGGCTCAAGGAGATCCTGACTGCCGTGGCGGGCGCCCGGGAGCCGCAAGTCCGTGCCACCGCCCGCACCATCATCCGCGAGCCGTTCGCCCGGCAGACCTGGTCGGAGCTGGCCTTTCTCTCCATCGGTGCCTTGTTCGCCGTGTTCGGCATCGCCTTCGTCGTCATCACCCTGTTTGCCGGCGTCGTCCTGGCCATCACTTTCTTCGGCCTCGGCATCATCGCCCTCTCCGTGCGCGGCGCGCGCGGGTTCGGCGGCTTCCATCGACAACTAGCTCGCTCGTACCTGGGTGAGGACATCGAGGATCCCGACGAGTTCACGCCGCGGCCAGGGTTCTTGGGTTGGCTGCAATCCACCCTGCGGGACCGTACCGGTTGGCGGGCCATGGCCTATGTGGGGCTCAAGGTGCCGCTGGCCCTCCTGGGCATTTTGGCCGGATTCGCCTTCTGGTGGGACGCCTTCTTTTGTCTGACGTTCCCCGTGTGGGGAGGGTCGGGCAGCAGCCCGGCCGTCTACGGGCTGCCCCAGGTCCTCTTCGGTACCAACTTCTGGTCCGGCGGCCATAGCGGCTTCCTCTATGAGGTGGGGGTCTTCCTGGCCGGAGTGGTCTTCTTCTTTGCGGCGCCGTGGGCCGTGCGTGCCACCGTCTACCTCGACCGCCGTGTGCTCCGCGTCCTGCTGTCGCCCGATCCCGTCGCCTTGCGCGTACGCTCGCTCGAGCGGGCTCGGGCCCAGACGGTCGACTCCTCGGCGGCGACGTTGCGGCGCATAGAGCGCGATCTGCACGACGGCACCCAGGCCCAGCTGGTCGCCCTGGCCATGCGCCTCGGGATGGCCAAGGAGAAGCTGGCCGAATACGAGGAGCTGGCTGGACCGGCCGCTCCCGACCCGGACCGGACGCGTCAGCTCGATCACGTGCGTCAACTGGTGGACGATGCGCACCGGGGTGCGAAGGAAGCCATCATTGAGCTGCGGGACCTGGCCCGCGGGATCCATCCCCCCGCGCTCGATACGGGGCTGGAAGGCGCCTTGGCCACTCTGGCCGCGCGCAACACGATCCCCACCCAACTCACCATCTCCCTCGTGGGCCGGCCCACACCCGCCATCGAGGCCATCGCCTACTTCTGTGTGGCCGAGCTCTTGGCGAACGTGGCCCAGCATGCCGACGCGGCCCGGGCGAGCATCACCTGTGCACAACACGGTCGGTGGTTGCGTCTGGTCGTACGCGATGACGGAGTCGGCGGCGCACGGCCCTCGAGCCTCGGGTCCTCGTCGAGCGGATTGACCGGCCTCACCGATCGGGTACGCGCGGTGGACGGACGATTCGACATCGTGAGCCCATTGCGCGGGCCGACGGTGGTCACCGTGGACCTCCCACTGCACGCGTAGATGACCACCCCGATCCGCGTCGTCATCGCCGAGGACTCGGCCATCCTCCGTGACGGCCTCGTCCAGCTTCTCCTCGATCGGGGGTTTGTGATCACCGACGCGGTCAGCGAGCCCGACGCGCTGCGAAGCTCGGTCGAGCGGGATTGTCCCGACGTCGCCATCGTCGACATCCGCATGCCGCCGTCCTTCACCGACGAGGGGTTGCGGGCCGCCATCGAGCTTCGTCGCGTCCACGCCGGACTCGGGATCTTGATGTTCTCCCAGTACATCGAGACCCGCTACGCAGCCGAGCTCCTGGCCGACGATGCGGCGGGGATCGGCTACCTCCTGAAGGACCGTGTCGCCGACGTGAGCGACTTCGTCGACGCCATCGAGCGGGTGGCGTCGGGGGGTACCGCGCTCGACCCAGAGGTGGTCACCCAGCTCTTGGGGGCGTCTCGGCGCACCGACTCGATCTCGGTGTTGAGCTCGCGTGAGAGAGAGGTGCTGTCCTTGATGGCGGAGGGTCGCTCCAATGTCGCCATCGCGAGCGAGCTCGTGATCTCGGCGGGCGCCGTCGAGAGGCATGTGACCAACATCTTCATGAAGTTCGACTTGCCCGTGTCCCAGTCCGACCATCGCCGGATCCTGGCCGTGCTGCGGTTCCTCGACTCTTGAGCGAGTTGGCGGCTGTGGCTCGCACAGCGCTTAGGGGCCGAAGACCTCGGCGAGCTCGATCGGTGCGACCACCTCTAGCTGGTCGAAGGTGCACGACTCGGCGTCACGGTCGGGCCGCCAGCGCCGGAACGCGGTGGCGTGGCGGAACCGGTCGCCCTGGCGGTGGTCGTAGGCGACCTCGCATACGAGGGTTGGGCGCAGCGGATGCAGCTCCAGCTCGGCGTCGGACTTCCACCGGCTGGCCGTCGGTCCCGAGCCCTCGACCTCACGCCACGGGTGGATGTCGCGCTCGCCGAGCGCGAGCGGCGCCAGCTCGTCGATGAGCTCCTGGCGGCGCTTGGCGCTGAACCCCGAGCACACCCCGACGTGGCGCAGGATGTGCTCGGCGTCGTAGAGGCCGAGGACGAGCGACCCCACCCCGCCCTGCTTGTGGTCCCGGAAGCCGGCCACCACGCAGTCGGCCGTCCGCTCGTGCTTGATCTTCCACATCACCCGCTTGCCGGGCTGATAGGAGAGCTCGGCCGCCTTGGCCACCACCCCGTCGAGCCCGGCCCCCTCGAACCGGTCCAACCAGTCGGCGGCCAGCGAGACGTCGGTCGTCTGCGGCGTGATCCGCACCGGATCGCCGGCGCCGCAGTCGGCGAGGAGCACGTCGAGCCGGGAACGGCGCTCGGCGAAGGGCAGGCCGCACAGGTTCTCGTCGCCCTCGGCCAAGAGGTCGAACGCCACGAACGAGGCCGGGGTCTCGGCGGCCAGTCGCTTGATCCGGGACTCGGCCGGGTGGATGCGCTGGAGCAGCGCCTCGAAGTCCAATCCGCCCCCGCCGGCGATGACGATCTCGCCGTCGACGACGCAGCGATCGGGCAGGGCGGCCGCGAGCGATTCGACGAGCTCGGGGAAGTAGCGGGTGAGGGGNNGAAGCCGTCCCACTTGGGTTCGTAGCGGAGGTCGTCGGCCTCCGGGAGCTCGCTCACCAGCTTCGCGAGCATGGGGTCGATCGGCGGGGAGAGGGGGAGATCCACGGGCCCCGGTCTACCCGAGCAGCGGGGCGAAGAGGTCGCCGTCCTCCTCGACCCGCTTCAGCACGTCGTCGGGGAGGAAACGCAGCCGCTCCGCCTTGCCGTCGGAGGCCAGCCGCTCGACCTCAGCCCAGCTGACCGGCGCCGACACCGTCGGTTCGGCCCGCGCCCGCAGC
>PKYA01000037.1 GCA_003133545.1 Acidimicrobiaceae bacterium
GCCAGGCGGCCCTTGGCGTTGATGGAGGCGATGTGCAGGTCGGGGTTGAGGACCTCCACGTCGGCGGTCGTCTGCAGGTCGGCGGCGGTGGCGTCGCCGGGCCCCCGCACATCGAGCCGGAGCGTGACCGGCTCGTCGGTGTGCACCCGGACCAGCAGGTCCTTGAGGTTCAAGATGATGTCGGTGACGTCCTCCTTCACGCCGGGCAGCGTGGTGAACTCGTGCAGGGCCTCGTCGAAGCGCAGCTGGGTCACCGCCCCCCCGGGGATGGACGACAGCAGGGTGCGGCGCAGGGAGTTGCCCAGGGTGGTGCCGAAGCCGGGGTCGAGCGGGCCGACAGCGAAGCGCTGCCGGTTGTTCTGCTCTTCGTCGACGGCTTCGACGGTCGGTCGTTGGATGATCAGCATCGTGGGGGCTCCTGTTGCGGTGGTGGTCTCGGGGGGCGTGGGGGCGTGGGGCTACTTCGCTACTTCGAGTACAACTCGACGATCAGCTGCTCCTGGACGGGCTCGTCGATGTGCTCGCGCAGAGGCGGGTTGAGCACGGCGACGCTGAAGCCGCCGTCCCCGGTCTCGAGCCAGGCCGGGGTCTGGCGCTCCAGGGTGTCCATGTTGCGGCGCACGGCGAAGATCTCGCGGGACCCGGACTTGAGGGTGACCTGGTCGCCCTTGCGCACCCGGTAACTCGGGATGTCCACGCGTTTGCCGTTGACCAGGACGTGGCCGTGGCGGACGAACTGGCGGGCCTGGCGGCGGCTGGCGCCCCAGCCCGCCCGGAACACGACGTTGTCCAGGCGCAGCTCGAGGTTGCGCAGGAGGTTCTCACCGGTGATGCCGGGCTGGCGGCTCGACTCCTCGTAGAGGTTGCGGAACTGCTTCTCCAAGAGGCCGTAGATCCGGCGCGCCTTCTGCTTCTCGCGTAGCTGGGTCAGGTACTCGGAGCCCTGGCGCATGCGGTCGCGCCCGTGCTCGCCCGGCGGGTAGGCCCGGCTGTGCCGGTCGGTCACGGCCTCGGAGACAGGGCACTTGAGCGAGTAGCAGCGCTCGCCCTTCAAGAACAGCTTCGTCCGCTCACGCCGGCAGAGCCGGCAGACGGGTCCGGTGTATCTGGCCATATCGTCCTCTAGACCCGGCGCCGCTTCTTGGGGCGACAACCGTTGTGGGGGATGGGGGTGACGTCTTTTATGCCGACCACTTCGATGCCCACCGCGGCGAGCGAGCGGATGGCCGTCTCGCGGCCCGAGCCGGGGCCACGGACCAGGACGTCGACCTTGCGCACCCCGTGCTCCATGGCCCGCTTGGCGCAGGCTTCGGCCGCCAGCTGGGCGGCGAACGGGGTGGACTTGCGGGAACCCTTGAACCCGACGTTGCCCGCCGAGGCCCAGGCCAAGACGTTGCCCTCGGGGTCGGCGATCGAGACGATGGTGTTGTTGAACGAGCTCTTGATGTGGGCCACGCCGTAGCTGATGTTCTTGCGCTCCTTGCGGCGGGGGCGCCGGGCCTGCTTGGTGGGCTTGGCCATCTACTTCTTCACCTTCTTCTTCCCGGCAACCGTCTTCTTGGGGCCCTTGCGGGTGCGGGCATTGGTGTGGGTGCGCTGGCCATGGACCGGCAGCCCCTTGCGGTGCCGCACGCCCTGGTAGCAGTTGATCTCCATCTTGCGCTTGATGTCCTGGGAGACGTCGCGGCGCAGGTCGCCCTCGACGCGGAAGTTGGCGTCGATGTAGGTGCGCAGGCGCGCCACCTCCTCGTCGGTCAGGTCACGCACACGGGTCGAAGGGTTGACGTCGACCGCTTGGCAGATCTGGGTCGACAGCGTGCCACCGATGCCGTAGATGTAGGTCAAGGAGATCTCCAGCCGCTTCTCGCGGGGGATGTCCACTCCCGAAATTCGAGCCATATGGTCCTCTCCTCAGCCCTGACGCTGCTTGTGGCGCGGGTTCTCACAGATCACCCGGACGACGCCATGGCGCCGGATCACCTTGCATTTCTCACAGATCGGCTTCACGCTGGGCCGAACTTTCACGTCGCGTCCTTATCTCTCGCTGCTGTGCCGGTGGCTACTTGTACCGGTAGGTGATACGGCCCCGGTTGAGGTCGTAGGGAGTGATCTCGACCTGCACCTTGTCCCCCGGAAGNNCCCGAGCTGTGCGCCAACACCTTGTGTCCGTTCTCCAGCTCCACGCGGAACATTGCATTGGGCAGTGGCTCGACCACCGTGCCTTCGAGCACGATGGCATCTTCCTTGGGCTTGGGCAGGTGACTCTCCTCAATTGTTGCGTCTGGTGTTCCTCCGAGCGCACCGGTGGCGCGAGGCCGGAACGGGGCGGAATCGGATGTGGCCCGACGGCCGGGGCCCCCGAAGGAACCTGGCCCAGAGCCAGCGAATGATTCTACCGTACTCAGCAGGAATTTCCAGCCGGACGGGGCTGGACGGGGCCGGACGGGGCTGCGGGCCGCAGGAACGGGGCCAGGCGGGGGCCTGATCAGGGCAGCGTGAAGACCTCCGGGCCGTCGTCGGTGACCGCAATTGTGTGCTCGAAGTGGGCCGACAGGCGCCCGTCGGCGGTGACCACGCTCCAGCCGTCGTCGAGCATTTCGGTCTCCGCCGACCCGGCGTTGACCATGGGCTCGACGGCGAAGACCATCCCGGTCTTGAGCGTGGGGCCCCGGGTCCCGGGCCAGTAGTTCGGCACCTGGGGCTGCTCGTGCATGGCCGTCCCGATGGCGTGCCCCACGTACTCGCGCACCACGCTGAACCCGGCCGCCTCGGCCACGTCCTGCACCGCCCGCCCCACCTCGTGGAGGCCGTTGCCCTTGTGCATCTGCTCGATCCCGGCCCACAGGCTCCGCTCGGTCACCTCAATCAGCTTCTGGGCCTCGGCCGAGATCCTCCCGATGCCCATGGTGAAGGCGGCGTCCCCGTGGTACCCCTCGATGATGGCCCCGCAGTCGATGGAGAGGATGTCGCCCTCCTCGAGCCGGTACGGCCCGGGGATGCCATGGACGATCATGCCGTTGGGCGAGGTGCAGATGACCGCGGGGAAGCCGTGATAGCCCAGGAAGTTCGAGGTGGCGCCCCGGCGCTCGAGCACGGCCCGCGCCACGGCGTCGAGCTCGGCCGTGGTCACCCCGGGGGCCGCCGCCGCCCGGGTCTCGGCGTGCATCTCGGCCACCACCTGGCCGGCCCGGCGCATCTTGGCCAGCTCCTCCTTGTTACGCCTCACGCCAACCGCATCTTCTGACGGCGCACGTCGATGGCACCGACCACCCGCCGGGTCACCGCGTCGGGCGAGCCGGTACCGGCGATCGTGACGAGCAGGTCCCGCTCGATGTACCAGGTGATCAGCGGTGCCGTCTCGGCCTCGTACAGGTCGAGGCGCCGGCGGATGGCCTCCTCGGTGTCGTCCTCGCGCTGGATGACCTCGCCGCCGCAGACGTCGCAGGTCCAGTTGACCATGGGGGGCGCCGCCGTCGAGTAGTTGGCGCCGCAGTCCACGCAGACGCGCCGCGACGCCAGCCGCTTGAGGACCAGGTCGGTCGGCACGTTGAGGTCAACGACGAGCTCGAGACCGAATGGGTGCACGATCTCGTCGAGGTCCTTGGCCTGGGCGATCGTCCGGGGGCACCCGTCGAGGACGAAGCCCCGGCCCCGGGTGTCGCGCTCGGAGAGCCGGACCTGCACCATCTCCATCACCATCTCGTCGGGGATCAGCTCCCCCTGGTCCATGAGGGACTCGGCCCGCACGCCGAGCGGCGTTTTGGCCTTCACTTCGCCCCGCAGCATGTCCCCCGTGGAGACATGCGGCACCACATAGTGGTGCGACAGGCGAACGCACTGCGTTCCCTTGCCGGCCCCCTGCTTTCCGAGGACCACGAGCCTGACCCCGGGGATCACGGACCCCCTACTTGAGGAATCCCTCGTAGTTGCGCATCATCAACTGGCTGTCGATCTGGCGCATGGTCTCGAGCGCCACACCCACTGAGATGAGCAACGTGGTCCCGTAGAAAGGGAAGGAGTTGAGGTGCCACAGGGCCATGAGGATCGACGGCACCACCGCCACCGCGCCGAGGAAGACGGCGCCCACCACGGTGATCCGGCTGAGGATGTGGGCGAAGTACCGCTCGGTGGGGGGACCCGGGCGGATGCCGGGCACGAACCCGCCCTGCTTGCGGATGAGGTCGGCCTGCTG
This sequence comes from Acidimicrobiaceae bacterium, assembly GCA_003133545.1. Classification (GTDB taxonomy): domain Bacteria; phylum Actinomycetota; class Acidimicrobiia; order Acidimicrobiales; family RAAP-2; genus Bog-473. The sequence continues at coordinate 4,193 of PKYA01000037.1, forward strand.
GTGCGGGTCGAAGGCCACGTAGACGTAGAAGAACGTGAACATGAAGATGAGGAGGAAGTAGGCCCCGATGTAGAAGAAGCTGGTGGGCGTCAGGCTGGTGCGCACGAAGTTCTGGAACCAGCCCAGCTGGACGACGTTGGACACCAGGACCGGGATGTAGAGCACCGAGCTGGCGAAGATGATCGGGATGACACCGGACTGGTTCACCTTGAGCGGGATGTAGGTGCTGCTGCCACCGTACATGCGCCGGCCCACGACGCGTCGCGCGAAAGTCACCGGGATGCGCCGCTGCCCCTGGTCGAAGAAGACGATGATCACCAGCAGGGTGATGGAGACGGCGATGATGATGCCGAACTTGAACCGTCCGCCCTCTTCGAGGATGGAGCGGAACCCGGTGGGGATGGCAGCCACCACGTTGGCGAAGATCAGGATCGACATCCCCTGCCCGATGCCCCGCTGGGTGATCAGCTCGGCCAGCCACATCACGAAGGCCGTGCCGGCCGTCAGGCACATGACCATGAAGGCGGCCAGGGCAAAGTTGAACTTGGGGATGAGGTCGATGGAGGTGCCGAGCAGGGCGGAGTCGTGGCCGTGGAATGCGTATACCAGCCCCGAGGACTGCATGAGCGCGAGGGCGACGGTCAGGTAGCGCGTGGTCTGGGTGATCTTCTTCTGCCCGACCGCGCCCTGGTCGCGCCATTCCTCGAGCTTGGGGATGACGGTCGACAGCAGCTGAATGATGATGGAGCTGGTGATGTAGGGCATGACGCCCAGGCCGAAGACGGCCAGGCGGACCAGCGCCCCACCGCTGAAGAGGTTGAGGAAGCCGAGCACGCCCGAGTGCGACGCCGAGGACTCCAGCGTCTGCAGGCGGCTCCAGCTCACCCCGGGCACAGGGACGTTGGCCCCGACCTGGTAGAGCCCGATGATGGCCAGGGTGAAGATGACCTTGTTGCGAAGGTCGGGGACCCTGAAGACGTTCGCGAGCCGCGAGAGCATGGACGCCCCTACTCAGTGCTGTCCGGTTGTCGCCACTACCGGTTCATCAAGGCATTGCCCGATGCCGGAGGACGCCCGTGGCCAAAGGGGAGTGGCATCCGCGTCACGCTACCGCCCGCCGTGGTGATCGCGGCCGCGGCGGAGGCTGAGAAGGCGTGCGCCGACACCCGGATCGGGCGGTTCAGTGCACCCTGGCCCAGGACTTTGACCAGTTCCTTGGGCTTGCACAGCCCGGCAGCGACCATCGTCTCGACGGTGATCTCGTCGCCGTCGAGGCTCGCCAGGGCACCGATGTTGACCGGTGTGTAGGCCACCCTGAAGGGGTTTGAGAAGCCTTTGAGCTTGGGGATCCGCTGCATGAGGGGGAGCTGCCCACCTTCGAAGCCGGCCGGCACCTTGCTCCGGGCGTTCTGGCCCTTGATGCCGCGCCCCGCCGTCTTGTGGCCCTTGCCACCGGTCCCACGGCCCACCCTCTGCTTGGCCTTCGTGGCCCCCTTGGGCGGGGCCAGATCGTGCAGCTTCATGCCGACACCTCCTCCACGCTGATGAGATGGGGCACGCGGGCCAGCATGCCGCGGATCTCGGGGCGGTCCGGGAGCTCGTTGGACTGGCCGATGCCCCGCAGCCCGAGAGCCCGCAGCGTGCCGCGGTGCTTGGGCTTGCTCCCGATGGCCGAGCGCGTCTGAGTCACGACGAGGCGCGCCCCCGGCTGCTCGTTCGTCTTGGCGGCGCGGGCGGGCATGATCAGCGCGTCTCCGCGTTGTACAGGTCGGACTCGCGCTTGCGCTCGCGGTACGAGCGCAGCACGCCGGCGGGCGTGACCTCGTCGGCCGACTTGCCCCGCAGGGCGGCTACCTCGTCAGGCCGGCGCAGCGCCTTGAGGCCGGCGATGGTGGCATGGGCCACATTGATGCCGTTGGAGGAACCCAGCGACTTGGCCAGGATGTCGCGGATGCCGGCCATCTCGAGGATGTGCCGGGCCGCGCCTCCGGCGATGACGCCGGTGCCGGGGGCGGCCGGCTTGAGCATGACGCGGCCGGCGCCGCTCTCCCCGATGACCGGGTGCACAATGGTGTTGCCGGCCAGTGGCACGTCGAAGAGATTCTTGCGTGCTTCCTCGATCCCCTTCTGGACCGCCAGGCCAGCTTCCTTCGCCTTCCCGTAGCCGAGACCCACCTTGCCGTTGCCATCGCCCACCACCATGAGCGCGGCGAAGGAGAACCGCCGGCCACCCTTCACGACCTTGGCCACGCGGTTCACCTTGATGGTGCGCTCTTCGTACTGTGTGTCGACCATGCTCAGAACTCCAGTCCCTCGGCCCGTGCCGCGTCAGCCAGGACGGCGACGCGCCCGTGGTAGACGAATCCACCACGGTCAAAGACCACTTTTGTGATGCCGGCCGCTTTGGCCCGTGTTCCCAGCAGACGTCCGACCGAGAGGGCGCCCGTCACGTTACCGCCGCCACTCTTCCCCAAGGTCTGGCGCAGCTCGGGCTCTACCGATGAGGCGGCCGCCAACGTGCGGCCCGTCGTGTCGTCGATGACCTGGGCCGAGATGTGNNACTTGGCTGCCTTTCCGGCCTTACGGAGTACCCGCTCGCCGGCGTAACGCACGCCCTTGCCCTTGTAGGGCTCGGGCTTGCGGAGCTTGCGGATGTCGGCGGCCACCTGGCCCACCCTCTCCTTGTCGATGCCCTTGACCACGATGCGGGTGGGTACAGGGACCTCGAAGGTTACGCCCTCGGGGGCGTCGACCATGACCGGGTGCGAGTAGCCGAGGGCCAGCTCGAGCGAGCCGGGGCCGCGCGCGATGGCCCGGTAGCCCACGCCCACGATCTCGAGCTCCTTGGAGAAGCCCTCGGTCACCCCGGACACCATGTTGGCCACCAGCGAGCGCGACAGGCCGTGCAGGGCGCGGTGGCGCCGCTCGTCGTCGGGGCGGGTAACCACCAGCTCGTCACCCTCTTGGGTGATGGAGATGCCGGTCGGCAGCTGGCGCGCCAGCTGCCCCTGAGGCCCCTTGACCGTCACCGACGCGCCGTCGAGGGTGACGGTGACGTTGGAGGGGACCGGGATGGGTGAACGGCCGATACGGGACATCAGGTCGCACCCCCCTCGGCGCCGGCGCGACGCGGGTTACCAGACATGGCAGAGCACCTCGCCACCCAAATGCTTCTTGCGGGCTTCGCGGTCGGTGACCAGCCCCTGGCTGGTGGAGAGCACGGCCACGCCCATCCCGCCGAGCACGCGCTGGATGCCGTCGGCCCGGGCGTAAATACGCAGCCCGGGCTTGGAGATCCGCTTGATGCCGGCGATGGTGCGCGTGCGGTCACCCGAGTACTTCATGGTGATCTCCAGCGTCGTGCCGGGGCTCTCCGGGTTGGGCTCCACGTGGTAGCCCGCGATGAAGCCCTCGCGCTCGAGGATGCCGGCCAGGGACACCTTCAGCTTCGAACCGGGCATCTTCACCGTCTCGAACATGGCGGAATTGGCGTTGCGGATACGAGTCAGCATGTCCGCGATGGGGTCGGTCATGGTCATGGCGCGCCTACCAGCTCGCCTTCGTGACCCCGGGGATCTCACCGGCGTGCACCATCACACGCAGGCAGATCCGGCACAGCCCGAACTTGCGGTACACGGCCTTGGGCCGGCCACACCTCTGACAGCGGGTATAGCCCCGCACCTTGAACTTGGGCGTGCGCTGCTGCTTCTCAATCAAAGCCTTCTTTGCCATGATGATTATCGAGTCTCCTGTCGGAACGGGAAGCCGAACGCGGCGAGAAACGCTCGTCCTTCCTCGTTGGTGCGTGCGGTGGTGACGATCGTGATGTCCATGCCCCGGACACTGTCGATGCGGTCGTAGTCGACTTCGGGGAAGATCAGCTGCTCGGTGACCCCGAATGTGTAGTTGCCCTTGCCGTCGAAGGAGCGGGGCGAGAGACCCCGGAAGTCACGGATGCGGGGAATGGCCAGGCTGAGCAGGCGGTCGAAGAACTCCCAGGCTCGGTCGCCTCGCAACGTCACCTTGGCCCCGATGGCCTGGCCCTCGCGCAGCTTGAAGCCGGCGATCGACTGCTTGGCCCGCGTGACGATCGGCTTTTGCCCAGTGATGATCTCGAGGTCGCGCTGGGCGCCCTCAATGAGCGACGCCTGTTGGGTGGCACGGCCAACGCCCATGTTGATCACGATCTTTTCGAGCCGGGGCACCTCCATCACGTTGCCCAGGCCAAGCTCGTCCTTGAGCTTGGCCTGGAGTTCGCCCAGGTAGCGCTCCTTCAGCCGGGGGCGTGCCGGTGCGTGCACGGTCGTCACAGTTCGGCCCCGCACTTGCGGCATATGCGCACCTTGTTGCCCTCGGGGTCGATCTGCATGCCGACCCGCGCCGGGCCGTCGTGGCTCTTGCACCACAGCGCCACCGTGGACACGTGCACCGGCATGAACTTGTCGATGACCCCGCCCTGCTGGGTGGCCCGGGTGGGCTTGGCGTGGCGTTTGGCCACGTTGACGCCCTCGAGGATCACCCGGCTCTCGGTCGGGATGGCGCGCACGACCTCTGCCTTCTTACCCTTGTCCTTGCCGGACCGGACGATCACCTGATCACCTTTGTGGATCCGCATCACAACACCTCCGGAGCCAACGACACGATGCGCATGAAGCGCTTGTCCCGCAACTCCCGGCCAACGGGACCGAAGATGCGGGTGCCGCGCGGCTGCTGCTGGTCGTTGATCAGTACTGCCGCGTTCTCATCGAAGCGGATGTAGCTGCCGTCGGGACGGCGCTTCTCCTTCTTGGTGCGCACGACGACGCACTTGACCACGTCGCCCTTCTTCACGGCGGCGCCCGGGATGGCGTCCTTCACCGTGGCCACGAAAACGTCGCCGATGCTGGCGTAGCGCCGGCGCGAGCCGCCGAGCACGCGGATGCACAGCACCTCGCGCGCACCGGAGTTATCGGCCACCCGCAGGCGGGATTCCTGCTGAATCATCGAGCCCGCTCCACGACCTCGGTCAGGCGCCAGCGCTTGAGCTTGGACAAAGGGCGCGTCTCTTGGACCCGCACCCGGTCGCCCACCTTGGCCGTGTCCTCGGCGTCGTGCACGTAGAGCCGCTTGGTGCGCTGCACCGTCTTGCCGTAGCGGGGATGGCGCACCCGCTCCACAACGGCGACCACCACGGTCGACTGCATGGCATCGGACACAACCACGCCCTCGCGGACCTTGCGGCGATTGGGGCGCGGGCCGTCCTCGGCCGGCGGTGCAACCACCTTGGCCGCGGCGGCCGGGGCAGCCTGGGCGGGCGGCTCGGGAGCGTCCACCGGCGCGACGGGCTCAGAGACCTCGGCGGGCGCATCGGGCCCGCTTTCCTCCACTGCGGCCTCGGGCGCGGCACCGGCCTGCGCCACCGGCGCGCCGTCTGCGTCGTCTTGTGTGTGCTCTTCGGGCTCGTCGGCCATCAGGCCTCTTCCTCTTCCAGTTCGTCGTCATCGATCAGGTCGTCGTCATCGATCAGGTCGTCGGTGCCTTCCGGTGCCGCTTCGGCTTCGGCGGCGGCGGCACGCGCCTCCGCCTTCTCGGCGACGGCGGCGTCCTCGGCGGCCAGTTTGGCCAGCGCCTCTTCGTGCTCGGCCTGCGTCGGGGCGACGTAGGCGCCCTCGGCCTCGAGGATCTCCCGGGCGCGCAGCACGGTCAGGATGCGGGCTACGTCGTGCCGCACCTGTCCCACCCGCGCTGGGTTGTCCAGCTGCCCGGTGGCCAGTTGGAAGCGCAGGTTGAACAGCTCGCGCCGGGCATCGCCCAGGCGCGAGGCCAGCTCGTCCCCATCCAACTGGGCCAGATCGATCGCCTGCGCCATCAGACCGCTACTTCCGCATGCCCGTGGGTGCCGGGCCGCACCACGAAGCGCGCCTTGAAGGGCAACTTCTGGATCGCCCGCTCCATGGCGGCGCGCGCCAGCTCCTCGTCGACGCCGGCCAGCTCGAAAAGGATCCGGCCCGGGTGCACCACGGCCACCCACAGCTCGGGGTTGCCCTTGCCCGAGCCCATGCGGGTCTCGGCGGGCTTCTGCGTCACCGGCTTGTCGGGAAAGACGCGGATCCACACCTTTCCGCCACGCTTGACGTGCCGGGTCATGGCGATACGGGCGGCCTCGATCTGGCGTGCCGTCAGCCACCCCGGCTCAATGGCCTGGATCCCGAAGTCGCCGAACGAGACGGCGGCGCCGCCCTTGGCCTGGCCGTTCAACCGTCCGCGCTGGGTCTTGCGATGCTTGACCTTCTTGGGCATCAGCATGTCAGTCGGACTCCTTGCGGAAGTGCGGCGCCTCGTGATGCTGGTGGCGGTTCTGGCGCTCCATCTCCTCGTCCTTGGCCAGCTGGCGCTCCAGGTCGTCTGGCTCCGTCGGCGCCACCGGGAGCAGGTCGGCCACCGGCGCGTCGGCCGCGTCGTCGGTGACGTCGTCGACGCGCTCGTCCGGCACGGCGGCAACGATGTCGGCCGCGGTCGCGTCCTCGGTCTCGTCGGTGTCGAGGAGGAGGTCGTCAGGCAGATCGCCGTCATGGGCGGACCCGTTGGCCGGGGGGGCCACATCCTCGCCCGGCGCGCCGAAGTCGGCCTTGCGGCGCCCACCGCCGGCGGTGATGAGACGGCGGGGCCCGCTCTGGCCCGAGGTCTCGCCGACCGCCATGGCTGCTTCGCGGGTGATCTTGTCCTCAATGGAGACCTTGTACGGCAAGATGTCGCCCTTGTAGATCCAGACCTTGACCCCGACCCGTCCCGAGGTGGTGCGCGCCTCGCGGAAGCCGTAGTCGATGTCGGCGCGCAGCGTGTGCA
>PKYA01000121.1 GCA_003133545.1 Acidimicrobiaceae bacterium
TGCGCTGCTCGGCGACGCCATGGACCAGCTGGAAGCGCGCAGCGGCGTGCCGACGCTGGGCGTCCTGCCCTTCCTGCCCGGTCTCGCCCTCGATGCCGAGGACTCGCTGCACCGGATGCTGGCCGCGCTCCCCACCGGATCGCCGCCGCACGCCGGCGAGCAACTCGACGTGCTGGTGTTCCGTTTGCCCCGCCTGTCGAACTTCACTGACTTCGACCCGCTGGTGATCGAGGCCGGCGTGGCGGTGCGGTTCGTCGACCACCCTTCGGCGTTCGGCGACCCCGATCTGGTGGTGCTGCCGGGAACCAAATCGACCGTGTCGGACCTGGAATGGCTGCGGACCAGCGGCTTGCTCGATGTACTCGAGAGGCGTCGCCGCGCCCCGCTTCCGCCGGTGGTGCTCGGCGTCTGCGGCGGCTTCCAAATGCTGGGCCAGGCCATTGAGGACCCCGAGTCGGTGGAGTCCTCGACGACGTGGGTGCGCGGCCTGGGTTGGCTGCCGTTGGTCACGCGCTTTGGCACCGAGAAGACGACGCGGCTGCGGACGGGGACGGCTCCGAGCGGCGCCCTCGTGCGTGGCTACGAGATCCGTCACGGCCGGACGGGGTCGCGCGGTCCCGTGGAGCCGTGGCTGACGCTGCAGGCACCGGCCGAAGGCGCCGCGGACGGGGATGCCGGGATGGAGAGCGCGTGCGCGGCGGACGGCACCGTCTTCGGAACGACTCTGCACGGACTCTTCGAAGAGGACCGCTTCCGCGGCGAGTTCTTGAGCCAGGTTGCAGCCGCGCGGGGGAGATCCTGGCTGCCCTCGGGCGTTTCGTTCGAGCGAGCAAGGGAACAACAGATCGATCGAGTGGCCGACGCCTGCGCGGCCCACCTCGACACCGCGGCGTTGTTGCACCTCATCGCGCGTGGCGCGCTGACCCACTGAGGCGTTGCGTTGGCGTACGCGCCTCGGCGCGCTACGTAGGGCTTCGATGCGGTTGCGTGGCTGCCGAGAGGTGGACGCGACCTCTCGACATTCCCGGTTGTGGCATTCGCTACACGGAGTCGTGAGTATTTGGCAGAACGCTCGAGGTCCACGCGATCCCGATACACATCTCATCGGTTGATCCGTCTCCCCAGGTCACGAAATGCGGGGCCGCCTTGCGCAGGATTGGGAGTTCTTGTCCCAGCGCCGGATCGTAGGTGCACGTCACCTTCACAGATTCACCCGCGGTGACGGGAATAGGCGTGCTCAGGTTGTACGAACGCTGGTCGTGGAAATTGAAGTCGGGCACACTCAGCACCGTCTTTGCCTCTGACGTTCCCGGGTTGAGCACCATGCTGAAGGCCTGACCCAAGAGGTGCATATGCGCGTACACCCTGACGATATAGCCGCTCTTGTCGATACGGGAAGTGCACGATGCCGAGTCCCCCACAGGCGGATCAGACGGGTTGTACCCGCAGAGCGCTTCGATCCCATTCACCTCGGCGACCGCAGACGCACCGAAGCGTTGTCCCAGGTTGGTCAGCGAAGCAACGCGATTGCACAGCGGGCCGGTCACCCCGGCCGGACAAGGGATGTTCGGCGGAGCGAGCATCAGATCGAGATGGAGAGGTAGCAGCGGTGTCGATGTGGGTACCGTGCGCAACACCAGAGCGTTCTTCACGGGCCGGTCGCCGACGAGCAGGTTGTAGTGCACCTGCATGATGATCTGACTCCCGGCCGGAAGTGTGACACCGGTTCCCTTTGGGAAATCATCCACACCCGCGCCAGGGGTCCAGAAGGTGAGCAGCGGGACCGCGGCGAGTCCGGCCACCGTATTGGGAAGGGGGAGCCCGAAGCATGTCCAGCCTTTCCCTCCCTTGTTGTCGCGTTCCGCCAGCGCAGCCGCTGACGGGGGCAAGAGGAAGAGCGCAGCATGGTGCACTTCGGCACTTCCGGCTATGAACTGGCTCGAAATGATGTAGGAGTTCTGCGTGAGATGCGGGTTCACCAGCGTGCAGTGGTAGTCGTCGGTCGAGCCAGGGGCGGCATGCGGCTTGTAGGCGTGGGCCATCGTGAGGGAAATGGACCTTACCGAAGACGCCGACCTGGTAGCGGCCATGGCTGGTGACGTCGTCAGAACAGGGATGGACAGGACCGCTATAGCGAACATTACCGCCAATCGAGGAGCCCGCACCCCGATCAAGGTAGCACTTGAATCGATTGCAGGTCCTCGGAGATTTGAAGAAACCTCCCTGGCCAAGTGGCCTCGCACGGAACGCTCCGACGCCAACCTCCACTCAAGCCACAAATGCAGCAACCGGGGCACCGCACGCTATCTGAAGTCGTGTACCGAGCCAGTGTCTCCTAGTCGTGCGTCAGGTCGAAGAGCATGTGGTGCGCGAGCTCTCCCATGAGGTCGATGACGATGTGGACCTTCGTGAAGTGCCACTTGCCGTCCACGCACGCGTAGGCATTGCGGTAGCGCCCGGCGATCACCGGCTGGAGCGGTAGGGCGCCCGGAACCGCTTGGAGGACGGTGAAGTACGACCGGCTGGTGGCCGAGATCCCGCCGGGGATCACATCGACCATGACGTTCGTCATCACATGCTTCGTGCGCGGCGTCCCGTCCTCGTAACGCCGGGTCGTGCGCTCGTAAAGGGACTGCACCGCAGCGGGGCCCGACACCGCCTCGGCGAATCCCTCGAAGGTCAACGTCGCGTGCGCGAAGACCTCGGCCACCCCGGCGAAGTCGCCGGCGTCGATCCGTTCGGCGTAGGTGTAGAGCAGCTTGGTGATGGCCTCGCCGGGTGTCTGGTCCATCCAGCGATTGTGGCACTGATCACCGGCCCAGCAGTCGCTCCATGCGTGCAGCCAGGCGGCTGGGGCGTCCGTGGCGCTCCTCGGTACGGTCGGCCAGCCTCATCGTCCACAGGCCGGCGTTGACGCCCAGCCAGCGCAGGGGCTCGGGCTCCCAGGCGGGCGATCGGTGATTGACCCAGGGGAGGCGGGTCAGCTCGCTGTCCGCCCCGGTGATGAGATCGGCCAGCGTGCGCCCTGCCAGGTTGGTGGTCGCGACGCCGTCGCCCACGTAACCGCCGGCCCAGGCGATGCCGCTGGAGCGATCGAACCCCACCGAGGAGTGCCAGTCGCGGGGAATCCCCAACGGGCCACCCCACGCGTGGGTGAAGCGGGCCGAGGACAGCGCGGGAAAGAGGTCGACCAGTGTCTGGCGGAGGAGCTGGTGCACCGCGGGCATGCCGTCGAACGAAGGGCGCACGGTGGAACCGAAGTGGTAAGGGGCGCCACGCCCGCCGAAGGCGATGCGGTTGTCGGCCGTCCGTTGCCCGTAGATGATCATGTGCCGGTAGTCGGCGAACGTCGCCCGGCCCTGCAGCCCGGCCGCTTCCCAGAAAGCGTCTCCCAGCGGTTCCGTGGCCACCATGAGGGAGTAGACGGGTGCCAGGGTGCGCTTGTGGCCGGGCAAGGTGGGCGTCCACGCTTCGACGGCACGCACGACCACGTCGGCCCGGATGGCACCGGTGGTCGTGCGGACGACCGGGCCCCGCCCGCCGCCGCCCGGGACGACGTCGATCGCCGGGGTGTGCTCGTAAATGGTGACGCCCCGCCGCTCGACCGCCTCGGCCAGTCCCCGGGCAAGGAGGGCCGGTTGCAGTGCGGCACAGTGGGGCGTGAACGTGGCGCCCACGATCCCGTCGATGCCGACCATCGACTCGGCTTCGACGCGGTCCAGCCAGCGCAGACCGTCTGCGCCGAAGCCGAGCGAGCGGGCCTCGTCAACCTCGGCCAACGCCCGCGCGCGCTGGGCGTCGGAGCGCGCCGCGTCGACCGTTCCGCCCTTGGCGAAGTGGCAGTCGATGCCTTCTTGGCGCGCCGTCGCGCCCACAACGTCGACGGTCGCCTGCATGGCCCGGCGCATGCCGCGCATGGCGTCGACGCCGTAGAGCCGGGCCAGCGCCGCATCGGAGGTGGCGAACAGCGCGGAGCACCAGCCACCGTTGCGGCCCGACGCGCCGAAACCCGCCACCTCCTTCTCCACCACGGCGATGCGCACGGACGGGTCGGCGCAGGCTAATGCGTGCGCCGTCCACAACCCGGTGAATCCCGCTCCGACGATGCACACGTCGACCACCAGGTCGCCTGCCGGAGGCGGGCGCCGGGGCAGCGGGGTCGCGATGGCGTTCCACCAGAGGGAGAGGTCGTGATAACGCTCTCCCTCTGGGGCGATCACATCCGGCGCCACGCCTCGCTCAGTACCTCGCGCAGCGTCGAGACCATGAAGTCGATCTCTTCCTTGCCGCAAATGAGGGGTGGTGAGAGCTGCACGACCGGATCGCCGCGATCGTCGGCGCGGCAGATGAGGCCCGCCTCGAAGAGCGCGCCCGAGAGGTAGCCCCGCAACAGTCGCTCTGACTCCTCGTCATCAAACGACAGGCGGGTCTCCTTGTCCTTCACCAGCTCGATCCCGTAGAAGAAGCCGGCGCCGCGCACGTGGCCCACGATCGGCAGGTCGTAGAGGCCCTCGAGAGCGCTCCGGAACATCCCTTCGGTTGCCTGGACGTGTTGGAGGATCTGCTCCCCTTCGAACACGTCGAGGTTGGCGAGCGCGACGGCGCAGCTGACCGGGTGGCCGGCAAAGGTGAACCCGTGCAGGAACGACGCCCCGTCCGCCAAGAAGGGCTCCATCAGGCGGTCCGTGGCGATCATGGCGCCCAGAGGGGCATAGCCCGACGTCAGTCCCTTGGCCACGGTGATGATGTCGGGCTGGTACCTGTAGCGATCTGCCCCGAACCAGTGACCGAGGCGACCGAACGCGCAGATGACCTCGTCGGAGACCAGGAGCACGCCGTGGCGGTCGCAGATCTGGCGCACCCGCTCGAAGTAGCCGGGCGGGGGAGGGAAGCAACCCCCCGCGTTCTGCACGGGCTCGAGGTAGACGGCGGCCACGGTGTGCGCGCCCTCGCGCTCAATGGCCCGCTCGATCTCGTCGGCCGCCCACTGGCCGAACGCCACCTCGTCGTCGGCGAAGAGAGGGGCGCGGTAGAAGTTGGTGTTGGGGACCTTGATGGCGCCGCCGACCAGGGGCTCGAACGGGGTCTTGAGGTCGGGGATGCCCGTGATGGAGAGCGCCCCCATGGTGGTCCCGTGATAGGCGATGTCGCGGCTGATGACCTTGGTCCGTTGGGGTTGACCGGTGATCCGGAAGTACTGCCGGGCCAGCTTCCATGCCGACTCGACGGCTTCGGATCCCCCGGACGTGAAGAAGACGCGGTTGAGGTCGCCTGGTGCATAGCCCGCCAGGCGCTCGGCCAGCTCGATGGCGCGCGGGTGGGCGTACGTCCACAGGGGGAAGTACGCCAGCGTGCTCGCCTGCTTGGCGCCCGCCTCGGCCAGCTCGGTGCGCCCGTGACCCAGCTGCGAAGTGAAGAGTCCGGCGAGGCCGTCCAGGTAGCGCTTGCCGTGCTGGTCCCACACGTAGGCTCCCTCGCCGCGCACCATCACGGGCACCTCATGCGTCTTGTAGGAACCCATGCGGCTGAAGTGCATCCACAGGTGACGGCGCGCTACGTCGCTCAAATTGGAATTCTCGGGATTGCTGTTCATTGGTCCTCCACTCCGGTCACGGCGGATGGCGCGGTTGCCCGCTTACCGCGTGCCCCACGTATACGTTTGCTTGGCCAGCTTCAGGTACAGGAAGGTCTCGGTGGCGCGGACCCCGGGAATCGAGCGCACTGAGTCGTTGAGCACCTGGAGCAGTCGCTCGTCGTCCTCGCAGACCACCTCGGCCAACAGGTCGAACGAGCCGGCGCACATGACGACGTAGTCCACCTCGGCCAGGGCGGAGAGCTTGTCGGCGACCGCCCGCACGTCGCCCTCGACGGTGATCCCGATCATGGCCTGGCGGGTGAAGCCCAGTTGGAGTGGATCGGTAACGGCGACGATCTGCATGATCCCCGCTTCGCGCAGGCGTTGGACACGGCGGCGCACTGCCGCTTCGGACAATCCGACCGCGTGGGCGATGGCGCCGTAGGGCTGGCGACCGTCACGCTGCAATGCCTCGATGATGGCCCGGTTGGGCGCATCGAGCAGGGGGGTCGCGCCGGCACCGCCCTCGGGCCCCTCGCTGTTCGTCTCCGCCGGGCGGTCCGGTTCGGACATGCGTCCCCTCATCCGCGTTCTCCGGGCCTGTCGGTGGCCCGCGCTTTGCCGAATTCTTTCACAAACACCGTACTAGTCAAGCAGAATTCGGCGTTTGACATTACATTTACTGCGGAATCGCTTGTTGCCCTACCCCCATTGTGTGATTGTGTACCGGGGGGCCGATCCACGGCACAGAGCGGAAGGGAGCACCGTGCGCAGGTTGCAGAATTTTATCGGCGGGGCCTATTGCGATGCCGAAGACGGCCCCACCGCCCCGCTGCGCAACCCCTCGACCGGTGAGCCGTTCGCCGAGGCGCCTGTGTCCGGCCCTGCCGACGTGGACCGGGCCCTCCGCGTGGCGGCGGAGGCGTTCACGTCGTGGCGCCGCACCACCCCTTCGGAACGGAGCCTGGCCCTCTTTCGTATCGCCGATGCCATCGCCGCGCGAGGAGAGGAGCTGGTGCGGGCCGAGTGTGAGAACACCGGGAAGCCGTTCGGGCTGACGATGGACGAGGAGCTCCCTCCCGCCCTCGACCAGATCCGCTTCTTCGCCGGCGCGGCCCGGCACCTGCAGGGCCTGGCGGCCAGCGAGTACATGGCCGGGCACACATCCTTCGTCCGGCGCGAGCCCATCGGCGTCTGCGGGGCGGTGACACCATGGAACTACCCCTTCATGATGGCCGTGTGGAAGTTCGCACCCGCGTTGGCAGCGGGGAACACCATGGTGCTCAAGCCGTCGGACACCACTCCGGTCACCTCGTTGCTGATGGCCGAGATCATGGCCGAGCACCTTCCCCCGGGCGTGTTCAATGTGGTCTGCGGGGACCGCGACACCGGCCGCGCCCTGGTGGTGCATCAGATCCCCGCCATGGTCTCGGTGACCGGCTCGGTCCGGGCGGGTATGGAGGTCGCTGCGGCCGCCGCGCCGACGCTCAAGCGTGTCCATCTCGAGCTGGGCGGCAAGGCACCCGTGATCGTCTTCGACGACGCGGATCCGGCGTCGGCCGCGGCCGGCATCGCGGGCGCCGGTTACTTCAACGCCGGGCAGGACTGCACGGCGGCCACGCGGGTGCTGGCCGGACCCGGGGTGCACGACGATTTTCTGGCTGCGCTGGTCGAGCAGGCCGAGGGGACCGTCGTCGGCGGCACCGACGTCGAGGGCGCTGATTTCGGGCCACTGAACAATCCGGCCCAGCTCGAGCGCGTGCGCGGCTTCATAGAGCGCGCGCCAGCCCATGCCTCGGTCCTGACCGGAGGGACGGCGGTCGGAGAGCGCGGTTACTGCTACGCGCCGACGGTCGTGGCCGGCCTGCGCCAAGACGACGAGCTGGTGCAGTCCGAGGTCTTCGGTCCGGTCATCACCGTCCAAGAGTTCAGTGACGAGGCGGAGGCACTGCGATGGGCCAACGGCGTGGAGTACGGCCTGGCGTCGTCGGTGTGGACCCGCGACCACGGGCGCGCCCTCCGCATGGCGCGGGACCTCGACTTCGGGTGCGTGTGGATCAACACCCACATCCCNNTCAAGCACGTCATGAGCTACATCGAGGAGTGAGCGGTGATCATCGGGGTTCCCAAGGAATTGAAGGAAGACGAGTATCGCGTTGCTCTCACCCCGGCCGGGGTGCGGGAGCTGACCTCGGTCGGCCACACGGTCTACGTGGAGGCCGGCGCCGGGTTGGGCTCGTCCATGCCCGACGACGAGTTCGTCCGCACCGGGGCCCAGATCATCGCCGCGGCCGACGATGTCTGGGCGGACGCCGACCTGGTGTGCAAGGTGAAGGAGCCGGTCCCCTCGGAGTATGACCGCCTGGGGGCGCGCTCCGGTCAGGTCCTCTTCACGTACCTGCATCTGGCGGCTTCGCGGGAATGCACCGCGGCGCTGATCGCCGGCGGCAATGTGGCCATCGCCTACGAGACGGTCCGTCAGCCCGACAACTCGCTTCCGCTCCTGGCGCCCATGAGCGAGGTCGCCGGCCGCATGGCCCCGCTGATGGGGGCGCACCACTTGATGCGCGCCGGCGGCGGCCGGGGGGTCCTCGTGACCGGTGTGCCCGGGGTGCGGGCCGCCCGGGTCGTCATCCTCGGTGCCGGCGTCTCGGGCATGGCCGCCGCCACCATTGCGGTGGGGATGCACTCGGAGGTCTTCGTGCTCGATCGCAACCTTGATCGCCTGCGCCAGGTCGACCATCACTTCCGCGGCGCGCTGGAGACGATCGCCTCGTCGCAACATGCGATTGAGGAGGTCTGCATCGACGCCGACATCGTGATCGGGGCCGTCCTCGTGGTAGGGGCGCGCGCCCCGAAGTTGGTCTCCGACGCGCTGGTCGAGAAGATGCGCCGGGGATCGGTCCTGGTGGACATCGCGGTCGATCAAGGCGGGTGCTTCGAGTCGACCCGTCCCACGACGCACTCGCACCCGACCTTCGAGGCGCACGGTTCCATCTTCTATTGCGTCGCCAACATGCCTGGAGCAGTGCCCCACACCTCGACCCACGCCCTGGCCAACGCCACCCTGCCGTACACCCAGAACATCGCCTCCCACGGCTGGAAGGAAGCGGTCCGAGAGGACCCCGCCCTGGCCGAAGGTGTCAACGTGGTGGCCGGGGAAGTGGTGTACGAGCCCGTCGCCGAGGCCCACGGGATGCCGTACACCCCATTGGCCAAACTCATCGCCTGAGGGCCTCGACACCCGGGCACGGAGCGCAGCGGGCCGTGCACTCGGCATCGTGAGCGAGCAAACTGCACCAATGGCCGATCCGCGCGAGCCCGATGGTCGAACCGGACCGCAGGCCGCCTTCCCCTTGGTGCCACCGACCGCGGGGTCGGTGGACCAGCGGGTGTCGGACGCGGAACGGGACCAGGCGGTCACGCTCCTGCGCGAGCACGTGGTGGTCGGGCGCCTCACGCTCGACGAGTTCTCCGAGCGGATGGGGACCGCACTCGAGGCCCGCACCCGGGGCGATCTCAACGCGGCCCTCGCCGATCTCCCGACCACGGCGACGGCGCCGGAGGAGGCGAGCCGCCGCCGGGCCCGCCGCCGCTTCGTGGCGGTGATGAGCGGGTCTGAGGCCAAGGGGCGCTGGAGGATCAGCGGTCGGACAACCGCGGTCGCGGTGATGGGCGGCTGCGACCTGGACCTCCGCCACGCCGAGATCGACGGGCCCGAGGTGGTGATCACGGCCGTGGCCTTCTGGGGCGGCGTCAAGATCACCGTCCCCGAGGGCTTCGACGTGGAGCTCGAGGGCTTCTCGTTCATGGGCGGCCGCAACCTGCGTCTGCGGCGGGTGCCCCTCATCCCGGGGTCGCCCCGGATCCGCGTCCGGGGCTTCGCTGTCATGGGCGGGATCGAGGTGCGGAGTCGCCCGGTCCGATCGGGGCGCCCCATCGGGCAGACGATCGTGGAGCAGGTGCTCGGAACCGTCAGCGCCCTGCCCAACATGCCCAGCCTGGCCGGTGTCGGCACACCGGGGGCCGGCCCCATCGACCTCGAGGCCCTTCGCCGTGACCTCCAGGAGCAGTTCCGGGCCCATCGTCACGCCCACCGCCGCTACGGCCGCGAGCGGGAGCGCCCCCGCGAGCGCGAACGGGAAGCGCAGGGCGCCGTGGCCGCTCCCCCACCTTCTGACGAGGCGGGCGATGACCCGACCGGAAGCGCGCCGGC
Source organism: Acidimicrobiaceae bacterium (assembly GCA_003133545.1). Lineage (GTDB taxonomy): Bacteria > Actinomycetota > Acidimicrobiia > Acidimicrobiales > RAAP-2 > Bog-473. The sequence goes on from PKYA01000121.1 coordinate 9,792, forward strand.
GCCGGTCGAGGGGACGGTCACCATCTTGTTCAGCGACATGGTCGACTACGCCGGGATGACCGAGCGCCTGGGCGACCAGGCGTCGCGGGAGGTCTTGGCGGACCACCATCAGATTGTGCGCGGGCTCCTCGCTACCCATGGCGGGCGCGAGATAAAGGTTCAAGGGGACGGCTTCATGGTGGCCTTCGGAGGCGTCGCCCGCGCCCTGCGCTGTGCCTCTGACATGCAGCGCAGCTTCAGCGCCTACTGCGCTACGCATCCGGAGCGACCCATTCGCATCCACATCGGGGTGCACACCGGGGAGGCCGTGGAGGAGGACGACGACTTCGTGGGGCATACCGTGATTGTGGCCAGCCGCCTCGCCGACGTCGCCGCTCCCGGGGAGATCCTGGTGTCCTCGCTCTCGGCGATGATGGTGGCACGCACCGAGGAGTTCCGTTTTGTCGACGACCGCGAGACGACCCTCAAGGGCCTGAGCCGACCCGAACCGGTGGCCACCTTGGTCTGGGCGGGCTGAGCGCGGCATCGCACCCGGGCCGTCGCGCTCTCGCGGTATAGGCTGTCGTCATGTTGGTTTGAGTCCCTTCCGGTGAGAGCACCCGCGGTCCGAGCTCTCGCGGCTCTGCCGGCAGTCACCGCGCCCGCTGCCCACCCCTGGGTGCCCCGGCATCGGGACCATCTGGCCGCCGCGCCGCCCCACCGACCTCTTCCTTAGGCGGGACCTGGTCCCTGCCCACGCCCCGCACACCACGAGCCCTTGACCAGAGATTCGAAAATGCACAGCGAACCCGTCAACAGCGAACCCTTCAACTCCCCCGTCGCCCCCAAACCCGGCCGTCCCCTGCGCGTCGCCACCGGGCTCCAGGTGATGGCGGCAGCCGGCAACGGCCTGGCCTACGTCGCGCTGTCGCTGCGCGTCTACCAGGAGACCCACTCGACGGTGGCCGTCACCATGGTCCTGTTGGCCGGGGGGCTGCCGGTGGTCCTGCTCGCGCCACTCTCCGGCCTCCTCCTCGACCGCCTGCCCATGGGCCGGCTGCTGGCCGCCGCTGCCCTCGTGGTGGCGGCTGCTCTGTGTGGCTTGGCCTTCGTCCATACCTTGACCGCCACCATTGCGCTCGTCCTGTGTTTCGGCGTGGCGGACAGCGTCCTGCAGCCCGGGCTCACTGCCGCCATCCCGCTCCTGGCGGGGGACGTCCCGCTCGTGCGCGCCACCAGTCGGCTCCAGGGCGCGACCATGGGCGGCACAGCCATCGGCCCCCTCCTGGCCGGCGTCGTCGGCAGTATCGGCGGCACGACCACCGCGCTGCTCCTCGACGCCGGCGTCTCCGTCGTCTTCAGCCTCGGGATCACCGCCATGGGACTGCGCAGTACGCGGGCCCGTGCCCATGAGGGCGCGGACGACGGGATGGCAGCGGGTCTCCGCTACCTGCGCCGCGACCGGCCGTTGGGACTCCTGGTGCTCGTGGTCTCGGCCATGATCGCCTTCCTCGGGGTCAGCATGGTTGCCGAGTTGTTCTTGGCCGAAAAGGTGTTGCACGGTGGGACCACCGGCTACGCCCTCCTCGTCACGGCGTGGACCGGCGGCATGACCCTGGGTACCGTCATCGCGGGGCGCCTCCCCGCGCGTGCGCTGGCGCCGGGCATCGTCATCGGCTTGTTCGTGCTCGGGATCGGCGTGGCCACGGGTGCCCTCGCGCCCACCATGTGGATGGCCATCGCCGCCTACGGCATCGGCGGCGTGGGCGACGGGGTCCAGATGGTCGGGGCGCGGACGCTGCTGCTCCAGAGGGCCCCGGCGCATCTCGCCGGTCGGGCCTGCGCCGTCTTCACCGGACTGACGTTCGGCGCCGTCTCCATCGGCATGGCCTTCTCAGCGCCCTTGGTGGACCTGCTCGGCATCCGGGGGGCGTTGTGCGGGGCCGGTCTGGCCGCCATCGTGGCCGGAGGGGTCGCGCTGGTGCTCCGCCTGCACCATCTCCGTGGCGACGCGGCGGCCGAGCTCCGCTTAGGGGAAGGCGGTTCGCTGGCGCCCGGAGTGGCCTGACCGCACACGGCGCGCTGTCGCTCGCCGCCGCGGATGATGGATGCGCACCGCCCCCCGGTAGCTTGGGCGGCCATGTCCGGTGTCCTCCCCGCGCTCAGCACCGGCGAAGCGCGCAAGGTGGCTCTTTTCGCACAGGGGCTCCTGGGGCCGCGCTCCAGAGGGGGGCCGGCCGACATGGTGCGCCGCCTCGGTCGCGTGCAGCTCGACACCGTCTCGGTGCTGGCCCGTTCGCACGAACTCGTCGCCTACGCGCGGCACGGAGCCGTCAGCCGCCTCGAGATAGAGGAGGCGTACTGGGGACCGTCGAGCGCCACCTTCGAGTACTGGTCCCATGCCGCCTGTGTCCTGCCCCTCCACGAGTGGCCGGCGTATGCCTTCAAACGCCGCGCCCTTCGTGCCCGGGGGCGGCGATGGCATCGTCTCGAGGACCAGGCCGCCAGCTGTGCCGACGTCATGCGGCGCCTGCGCGACGAAGGTCCCCTGACGGCGCGCCAACTGGGCGGAGCCAAGAAGGGCGGCACCTGGTGGGACTGGTCGGAGATCAAGATCGCCGCCGAATGGCTGCTCGACACCGGCGAGCTGGCCTGCCGGGAACGGCGCGGCTTCCAGCGCGTCTACGACCTTTCCGACCGGGTCATCCCCGCTGAGCTGCGCCACGATGACTGGAGCGACGAGCAGTGCGCTGTCGCGCTGGTGGCTGTGGCCGGTCACGCGCTCGGGGTGGCTACCGCGGCCGATCTGGCCGCCTACAAGGGCCTCCCCGTGAAGCTGGTGCAAAAGGTCGTCGGCGACACCGACCTGGAGCCGGTCCTCGTGGCGGGTTGGGGTCGCCCGGCGTACGCCATGCCGGGGACCGCCGATGTGCTGAACCGGCGGCTGACCTCCCGCAGTGTCGCGCTGTCGCCTTTCGACTCTTTGACCTGGGACCGGCCCCGCACGGAGCGTCTCTTCGGGTTCCGGCATCGCCTCGAGGCTTACGTCCCCCGGGCGCAGCGCCAGTACGGCTACTTCGCCATGCCGGTGCTGGGCGGTACGAAGCTCGTGGGTCTGGTGGACCCGGGCCGCCGCGGCGCCACCCTGGTGGCCAAACAGGTCACCTTGCGTACGACGGACGCGGCGCGCCACGTGGCGTCGGCGCTCGGCGAGGCAGCACGCTGGGTGGGGAGCCACGACATCGTCATCGAGCGCGTCGAACCGGCGGAGCGCCGCGCCGAGTTGGACGTGTGCATGGCCGCCCGCGCCTGACGGCCGACGCCCGTTCTACGCGTGCCGGGCTGCGATCTCCTCGAACACGGAGAGGTCACCCCTGTAGGGGCCGGTCTGCGCCGGGTGGTGCAGCACGAATTGGTCGAAGCCCAGCGCGACATAGGGTGCCGCGAGCTCGTCGAATTGGGAAACCGAGGTGAGCACCGGCTCCACCGGTGTCCACAACAGCACCTTGCGCAGGCTCTGCGGAGCGCGCCCCGCCTCGGCACAGGCGCGTGCCACGAGCGCGCACTGGCGGCCGACGATCGCCGCCATGTCGGCGGGATCGCGAGGCCCGGGCCCGGTGGGACCGATAGTCACCCACTGCTGCCCGTGGGCCACGGCCAGGCGCACGCCGCGTTGGCCGCCGGCGGCCACGGTCAGCGGGAAGGGTGCCTCCTGCAGCGCCCCCGGGGTGCTGGGGGCCTCGGCGCACGCGTAGTAGCGGCCCGCCATGGTGGTGCGGGTGCTTGCAGTGCCGTCGAGCACCGGACGGATCATCAGCAGGAACTCTTCGAACCGGTCCATGCGCTCGGTCACGCTCCAGGGTTCGTGCCCCAGCGCGGTGGCATCGGGTCCCTCGCTGCCCGGACCGATGCCCAGGTCGAAGCGGCCCTCGCTCAGGTCGTCCAGGGCGAGCACCTCGCGGGCCAGGGTCACCGGATGGCGGAAATTGGGGGTGGCGACCAGCGTGCCCAGCCGTATCCGGCGCGTCACCGCCGCCGCGGCGGCCAACACGGGGACCGCGGCGTGCCAGGGGCCGTCCGGCATGCCACCCCAGCGGATGTGGTCGTAGGTCCACGCCGTGGCAAAGCCGACGTCGTCGGCCCACTCCCACTGGCGCCGCGCCTCCCGCCAGCGGTCCGAGGGGAGGATGACCAGCCCCACGCGCAGGGCTGTCACCGCGGTGCCGTCGGGGTGGCGGATGGGCCGGCCCGCCAGTCGATCCAGGCACCGTGCTCTTGGACCAAGCCGAGCAACTGGGCGCGCCGTTCCCCGCCCTCGAAGACGACGGCGCCGAGGAGGTCGGATTGGCCGGCGTCGTCGGCCGGCGGTGCCAGCGCGGTGAGGGCCTCCACGGTGCCGGCGCCCTCGGCGCTCAACCAGGCGATGACCCGCCGGTGCGACGCCCGGTCGAGAAGCTCCAGGAACTCCTGGCGGTCCTGCGTGCTGAAATAGGCGAAGGCCCATGTGGTCACGACGATGACCACGACGTCGCTCGGCAGCGCGCTGAGCACGCCCGGGAGCGTTGCGTTGGCGTCCCCGGCGACGACGCGGGGCAGGTCCTGGCGCGCCAGTTGTATCGACGCCGCCGTGCGCTCGAGACGCCCGGTGTCGGGCCACACACAGGCGAGGAGCCAGCGGGCGTCATCGGGATCGGTGAGATCTATCGGGGCACGGTCGATGCCCACGCGTGCCACGAAGGGGGGAAGGTGGGTGGCGATCGGCGGTTGCCCGGCGGCCACGCGGCAGTCGATGGCAACCGGCGAATCGGCCGGCCCCGTGGTGCCGTGGCTGCCGTAGTCGATGCGGTAACGGTCACAGAGCAGGTTCAAGCCGGCGCTCGCACCGACATCGACCAGCGCGAACGGGGCATCGATCGCCGCGGCGAGCCAGGTGATGGCTGGCCCGATCACCGCGCTGCGTCCGCAGTCGTTGGTCTGGATGTGCCGGGTGGCGAGGATGTCCATGATCTCCTCTCGTCGCGCGCGGCAGAGCTCGAGGAAGAGGGGGCCGGGATCGGCATCCGAGCGCCCGCTGTACACGTCGGCCAGAGGCTGCGCGGGTTCCCCGAGTACCAGGTAGTGGACCGCCGCCAAGAGGGCGGGGGGGAGCTGCCCCGAGGGCGGCACCGCCTGCAGCCCGGCGAGGAGTTCGGGGTCGGAGGCCACCGCCGCCGAGATGCGCTCGTAGAGCGGCGAGTACCCGTGGCAGTGGGTGGCGAACCACTCCCACATGTGGGCGAAGTCCGAGGCGGGATCGCTCACGCCGGCCCTCCCGCGCCCACGGGAGGACGCCCGTGCTCGGCCAGGGCGGCGGCCAGAGCCTGGCGGTCGCTCTCGGTCAGCGGCCGGTACGCCGTCGCCGCGGCGTGCGGCGGGCGCCACCACATGGGGTCGGCGCACTCCCACGCCTCCGCGCGCAGCGGCACCTTGGTCACCTTCCCCGTCGCCGTCTGGGGCAGCGAGGCGGAGATGCGCACGAAACGGGGGAACCACTTGGTGCCCATATCGGGCTGGCCGTGCAGCCAGTCGGCGAACGCGGCGGGCTCGAACGTGGCGCCCGGCACCAGCTCCAGCGCCGCCATGACCTGATCGCCGGCCCCCGCGTCCGAATCGGGCACGGGGTAGACGGCGGCCACGCTGACGTCAGGGTGGCGCGACACGATGGCCTCGACCGGCCCGGCGGCGAAGTTCTCCGAGTCGACGCGGAGCCAGTCGCCCGTTCGGCCGGCGAAGTAGAAGAAGCCCTCGGCGTCGACGTACCCGAGGTCGCCGGTCCAGTACCAGCCGTTGCGCAGACGATCCTTTTCGGCGCTCTCGTGGCGGTAGTAGCCCTCGAACTTGCCCCGCCCGCTCCGGTTGACGATTTCGCCGATGGCGTCGCCGGCGTTGAGGAGACGGCCGTGCTCGTCGAGTTGGGCGGGCGGGCACTCTTCGCCGGACGTGGGGCTGATGACTGCCATGTCCACCCCTGCCGTGGGCCGGCCTAACGCGTTGGGGGGCATGTCGGGGACGGGATTGAGCGTGGCACCGCCCTCGCTCTGGCCGTAGCCCTCTATGAGGAAGCACCCGAAGCGCTCGCGAAAGCGGGCCCGGTCGCGCACCGAAGCCTCCGTGCCGAACGCGCTGCGGAGCGTGTTCGTCGCGTCGTCGGGCCGCTCGGGAGTGGCCAGGATGTACGCGATGGCCTTGCCGACGTAGCTGAATTTGGTCGCCCCGAAGCGGCGCACGTCGTCAAGGAAGGCCGACGCGCTGAAGCGGGGTCGCACGGCGAGCGCGGCGCCCATCATGACCGCCGGTCCCCACAGCGCCATGAGCGCGTTCCCGTGAAAGAGGGGCATGGGGCAGTAGCACACGTCGTCGGACGCGTAGCCGTACCCGGGGCCGGCCATCTCGGCGATGCCGGCCAGCCGGCCCTGCGTGCAACGGACGGCCTTGGGCGTGCCCGTCGTGCCCGACGTGAAGATGAGCAGGTAGAGGGAGTCCTCGGCGATCTGGTCGGCCCCGGCGACGAGCGCACGGGCGCGTCCACCGGCGACCGCATCGTCGGCGGCGAACTGAGCCAGGAGCGACCGGTAGCGCGGTGTCCCGGTCACCAGCACCTGCGCGGGCTCCAGGCCGAGCGCGAGCCCGTCGAGAAGGGCGGCCCCGTCGCCGTCGGTCACGATGAGCGCGCAATCGGTGGCCCTGATGTCGGCCGCCAGGGCTTCGCCGCGCCTGGTGGGATTGACGCCGACGATGGCTGCTCCGGCGAGGGCGGCGCCGTTGAGCCAGAACAGGTACTCGGGGCCGTTGGGCAACAGCACGCCGATGTGGAACGGTCCACGGCCGTGCAGCGACTGGGCCAGTGCGCCCCGCGTCGCCCCCTCGGCCACGGCCTGGCGCCAGGTCCAGGTGCCCGTGGCGTCGAGGACGCCGGTCCGATCGTCCTCCGCCCGTGCCGCCACCATGGCCGCCACGGTGGTCATGGCCGACCGCTATCCAAGTCCCAGCCCGCTGCCCGGCGCACGAGGGAGCGGTCGATCGCGGGCAGGCTGTCTGCCCCACACAGCGCCATGGTGCGCCGCAGTTCGGATGTGTACCAGCGTAGGAGCGACGCCACCCCGTCAGACCCCCCGGCGGCGACCGCCCACAGTGACGGCCGGCCGATCAGCACGGCGCGTGCCCCAAGTGCGAGTGCCTTGACGACGTCGGGCGCCCGCCGGATGCCCCCGTCGACGTAAACCTCGGCCCGGTCGCCCACGGCGTCGACGATCTCGCCGAGGATGTCCGCCGTCGCCGGTGCGTCGGCCAGCTGGCGCGCGCCGTGATTGGACACCACGATCGCGGCGGCCCCGGCCTCGATGCAGCGCAGGGCGTCGTCGGCCCGCTGGACCCCCTTGGCCACAACCGGGAGATCGGTGAGGCCGGCCAGCCACCCGATGTCGTCGGGCGTCAGGGCGGGTTCGAACTCCCCGGTCACGACCGCCATGAACCCACCCTCGTGGGCACGCTGGGTGCTGGCACCGGCCAGGTTGGGCAGGGCCAGGTCGTGGGGCAGGTGCACGCCCCCGCGCAGCTCGCGCAACCGGAGTCCGGACACCGGGGCGTCGACCGTGAGGACGAGGGCCCCGTACGCGTGTGCCGCGGCGCGTTGGGCCAGTTCGACCGTACGAGCCCGATCGCGCAGGATGTACACCTGCATCCAGCGGGGCGCTCCGGGTGCCGCCGCCGCCACCTCCTCGAGCGAGGAGGTGGCGAGCGAGGAGAGGACCATGAGGGCGCCCACCGACGCCGCGCCGCGCGCCGTCGCCGTCTCCCCCTCGGGGTGGGCCAGGCCCTGGATCGCGGTCGGCGCGATCACCACCGGCGAGGTGACGGTCGTGCCCAAGAGCGTGGCGCTGAGGTCGACCTCCGAGACGCCGGCGAGGACCCGGGGGTGGAGCTGCCAGTGCGCCCAGGCGTCGACGTTCCCGGCCAGGAGGCGCTCGTCGTCCGCTCCGCCGGAGTAGTAGGCCCATGCCATCTCCCCGATGACGTGCCGGGCCTCCCTCTCGAGATCCTCCAGCGAGAGATCGATGGCCAAGGGGGTGTCGCCCGCGACGTGGGGCTGGCCGGTCACCGGGTTGTGACCGGTCGCATCGGTCCTGGCAGGATGAGCGGGCACGAGCCGCATGGTAGGCGGCGGCGAATGCGGTCACATCCCACCGCGCGCCCTTTGGAGGTGTCCATGCGTTTCTCGTATGCCGAATCGATGACCGATCCGTCGTACTACCTGCCCCTGGCCGCGGCGGCAGAGGAGGCGGGCTATGACTCCATGGTCGTCCCCGACAGCATTTGCTACCCCGAGGAGTCCGACACGCGCTATCCGTTCAACCCCGACGGCACGCGCGAGTTCCTCGACGGCAAGCCGTTCCTCGAGCCGTTCTCCCTGATACCGGCCATGGGCGCCGTGACCACGAAGCTGCGCTTCGTCACCTTCGTGCTCAAGCTCCCGATCCGCCACCCGGTCTTGGTGGCCAAGCAGGTCAGCTCCACCGCGGTGCTCACGAACAACCGGCTCCTGCTCGGTGTGGGGACGAGCCCCTGGCCCGAGGACTATGCGGTGTGCGGTGTGCCGTGGGAAGGGCGCGGGAAGCGGATGGACGAGCAGATCGACATACTGCGTGGCCTGATGACCGGTGAGTACTTCGCGTACGACGGCGAGGTCTTCGACCTTCCCTCCGTCAAGATGAGCCCGGCACCGACCAAGCCGGTGCCCATTCTGATCGGCGGTCACCACGACGCCGCCCTGCGCCGCGCCGCCAGGTCGGGCGACGGCTGGCTGCACGGGGGCGGGGACCCGGCCGACCTGCCGGACCTGCTGGCGCGTCTCGCTGCGCTACGCCGCCAGTACGGCCGGGAGGACAAGTCGTTCGAGGTCCACGTCATCTCCACCGACGCCTACAGCGTGGCCGGCGTGCACCAACTCGAGGAAGCGGGGGTGACCGACGTGATCGTCGGCTTCCGGTGGCCCTACGATCCCGGACCGGACACCGAGACCCTGCAGACCAAGCTCGACAGCCTGCGGCGCTTCAGTGATGATGTCCTGCACAAGGCGTCCTGAAGAAGGACTGGATTGGACGAGCAGGGGGGAGGGATGGCAACGAGATGACGGATGCGCCACTGACAGCACGAGAGCTGGGCATTCGGTCACGCGCCGCCGTGCACGCCCGGGATCGCGACGGATGGTTGAACCTGTTCGCCGAGGACGCGGTGGTGCACGATCCGATCGGTCCGTCCCCGTTCGACCCGGAAGGAAAGGGCCATCATGGCAAAGAGGCCATTGCCGCGTTCTACGACACGGTGATCGCGCCGAGCGAGGCGATCACGTTCGAGATCGAGGCGTCGTACCTCTGCGGTGACGAGGTAGCCGACGTCGGGATCATCCGCACCACGCTGGCCGGTGGGACCCACCAGGCCGTGGTGCGCGGGGTGTACACCTACCGTTCGAACGGCGCGGGCAGGCTCGCCTCGCTGCGCGCCTTTTGGGAGTTCGACGCACTCGAGCTCGTCGAGCTCGCGGGGTGAGGACAACGCCCGTGCGGACGATGGTGCAGCCAGGACTGTTCACCGATGGAGAGGTACCGACGCTCCTGGGCAGCCGGTGCACGGCCTGCGGCGCGCACCACTTTCCGCGCCATGACACCTGCCCCTACTGCGCCACGGAGGACCCCGTCCCGGTGGAGCTCGCCGGCAGCGGCACGCTGTGGGCCTGGACCGCGGTCACCTCCCCCCCTCCGGGGTACCAGGGCGAGATCCCCTACGGCTTCGGCATCGTCGAGCTGCCCGAAGGCATCCGGATCATCGCCCGCCTGACCGAGAGCGACCCGGCTGCACTCGCCGCCGGGCAGCCCATGGAGCTCCGCATCGTGGCCCTCCACGCCGATGCCGAGGGCAACGACGTGGTCACGTACGCCTTCGCCCCCGGCGCGCCATGACGGGGGTCGTGATCGCCGGGGTGGGGATGCACCCCTTCGGCCGATTCGAAGGGGTCACCACCACGGACATGGGAGTCCACGCCGTGCGGGCCGCGCTGCACGAGGCCGGGGTAGCCAGAGGGGGCTTCCAAGCGGCGTTCTGCGGGACGGCCTACGGCGGGGTGGCCACCGGCCACAAGGTGCTCAGCCGGCTCGGCATGACCGGCATGCCCATCGTCGACGTCGAGGCGGGTTGTGCGAGCGGCGGGGCGGCGCTCATGCTGGCCGCCGGCGCCCTCGCGGCCGGGCAGTACGACACGGTGCTCGTCTTCGGGACCGAGAAGATGCCGCGCGGCATCATCCGCTCCTCCTTCTTCGATCCCTGGCAGGAAGAGGCGGGGCTGGCGGCCACCCCGTCGTTCTTCGCCCTGCGGGCGCAGCGCTTGGCGGTGACCTCCGGTGTGACCAAGGACCACCTGGCCCAGGTGGTGGTCAAGAACCGCCGGCACGGGGCGTCGAATCCCGACGCCATGTTCCAAAAGGAGATCACGCCCGAAGAGGTGCTGGCCTCGCGGGTGATCTGCGAGCCGCTGCACCTCTTCATGCTCTGCTCGCCCAATGAGGGAGCGGCCGCAGTCGTGCTGCGGCGCCAGGCCGATTCGCCCGGGTCGCCGCCGCCCAGGTCGCCGCCGCACGTCACGCTGGCCGCGGCGGTCCTGCGCTCCCATCTGCCCGGATCGGTGCTCAGCGAGTCCACGCCGATGTCGGGACTCACGGACGACGCGGTGCCCTCCCCGACCACACTGGCCGCGACCGCCGCGTTCGAGGAGGCGGGATTGGGTCCGGCGGACCTCGACGTCGTGGAGTGCCAGGACACCGACGCGGCGCGGGAGCTGATCTCCTACGAGGAGATCGGGTTGTGTGCTCCGGGTGGTTCGGCCGCCCTTCTCGCCTCGGGCGACACCGCGCTGGGGGGGCGGCTACCGGTGAACCCGAGTGGGGGCTTGCTCTCCAAAGGCGAGCCGCTCGGTGCGTCCGCCCTGGGCCAGGTCGTCGAGCTCGTGCGCCAGCTCCGCGGCCAGTGCGGCGACCGTCAGGTCGACGGCGCCCGGGTGGCGCTCTCGCACACCGTCGGGCGCGGGGCGAACGCCGGAGTGGTCATCCTGACCCGCTGAGCTCAGAGGGCCCGCAAAACGTCGGGGAGCTGGGTGAGCGAGGTGACAACGGCATCGGGCTCTTCGCGACATCCCTCCGGCGCCCGGTAGGTCCCGTCTCCCGTACGGTCGAGCCACACAGCCCGCCACCCGGACCGCTTGGCGCCGACCACGTCGTTGAGGGGGTGGTCGCCTACCAGGACGGCGGAGTCGGGAGGGATGCCCAGGAGTTGCTCGACGATGGCGAAGATGCCGCGGTCCGGCTTGGCCACGTTGTGGTCCTGCGAGAAGACGACGGCTTTGAAGTACCCGGCCAGGCCGACGACGTCGGGCGAACGGCTCCCGTTGGAGACAAGCCCGAGGCGGTAGTCGGTGCGCAACGCCGCGAGGCAGGGCAGCGTGTCTGCGAAGAGGGCTGGGTCGCGATCGCGATGGGCGAGATAGGACGAGGAGAGTCGTGCCGCCAGGGCGTGCTCATCGGACTCGTCCCCCGGCGCTCCCTCGTCGCGCAGGCGTTGCAGCACGCGGGCGAACCCCAGCGTGCGCAGCCGGCCCATGTTGAACTCGATCCCGGCGCACTCGCGGGCGACCTCGGCACGGTCGGATTGCAGGTCGGCGACGGTCAGCGCGTCGGCGCGCGCACCCGGGCGGGCGAGCCGGAGCTCGTCGAGCACGGCGGCCAGGGCGACAGCCATGACCTTGTGGAGATCCCACAGCGTCTGATCGCCGTCGAAGAGGACCGCGGCGATCACGCCGAGCGGGATGTCACGCGACCAGGACCACCTTGCCCAACTTCCCGCCGGCGGCAAAAAACTCATACGCCGCCTGGGCATCGGCCATGGGAAACGTGGCACAAACCGGGACGCTGATGCGCCCCGATGCCAGGTGGGGGAGGACGTGGGCGGCCACGCCGGCGGCGACGTCGGCCTTCTCGCTGCGGCTGCGGGGGCGCAGCGTTGAGCCGCCGATCCGGGCCCGCGTCCCCATGAGCTGGAGCAGATTGAGCTCCAGGGTGGCCCCCGATCCCACGCCGATCACCACCACCCGGGCGCCCGTGGCCAGGTGGGGCAGCACGGACGGCAGGCTGGCCGCCCCGACGAGTTCGAGGACAACGTCGTAGGGCCCATGGGCCGCAACGTCGGCGGGGTCGATCGCCACGCCGGCACCCAGGGCCACGACCGCGTCACGCCGCGCCGCATCGCGCACCGTCGCCACCACGACGGCCCCCGCGGCAGCGGCGATCTGCACGCCGGCGGTGCCGACTCCCCCCGCGCCCCCAGAGACGAGCACCCGCTCACCCATGCGGAGCCCGGCCTGGCTGAGCAGGGCGTCGAAGGCGGTCGAGAACACCTCGGGGAAGCCCCCGGCCTCGGGCCAGGGCAGCGAGTCGGGGACAGCCAGGGCATGCGACTCTTCGACCACAGCCAGCGTCGCCTGCGCACCGCCCGCCACGACGGCCATCACCCGGTCGCCGGGCGCGTAGCGGCGCACCCGCGCGCCCACGGCGCGGACCTCACCGGCGAGCTCCATGCCGGGTATGTCGGCGGGGACGCCCGGGGGAGCCGGGTAGAGCCCGATGCGCTGCATGAGGTCGGCGCCGTTGATCCCGGCCGCCCGGACCTCGACCAGCAGCTCGGTGTCGCCCGGAACCGGATCGGGGCGTTCTTCGAAGTGGAGCTCGTTGTCCCGGATCACCACGGCGTGCACGCCGTCCACCCTACGCGCCGGGGCGATCGCCTTACGGTGCCGGTATCCTCGGCCCATGGCCCTTTACGACATTCCCGTGCACACCCTCCAAGGCGACGACTCGTCGCTCGGCGCCTACGCCGGCAAGACGCTCCTCGTGGTCAACGTGGCATCCAAGTGCGGGCTGACCCCGCAGTACGAAGGGCTCGAACGGTTGCAGAAGACATACGGCGACCGCGGCTTCTCGGTGGTCGGCTTCCCCTCCAACCAGTTCATGGGGCAGGAGCCGGGGACGGCCGAGGAGATCCAGCAGTTCTGCTCGACCACCTACGGGGTGAGCTTCCCGCTGTTCGAGAAGATCGACGTGAACGGCGACGACCGCCACCCGATTTACGACGAGCTCACCGCCACACCCGACGCCGAGGGCACCGCCGGGGACATCACCTGGAACTTCGAGAAGTTCCTGGTGTCGCGTACCGGCGAGGTGATCGGGCGCTTCCGGCCCCAGGTGGAGCCGGAGGACCCGGCCATCGTCGACGCCATCGAGGCCTCGCTGGCAACTTGAGCGAGCCGGCGCCCGCGCCGGTGGGGTTCTCCGCCTCCATCTTCGACATGGACGGTCTGCTCATCGATTCGGAGATCCTCTGGCACGAGGCTGAAATAGAGATAATCGGCGACCTCGGGGTGCCGCTGTCCCGGGACCGTTGCCGGGGGACCAAGGGCATGTTCGTGGGTGAGGTCACCGCGTACTGGTGGGCCCGGTATCCCTGGGCGGGACCGACCCCGGCCGAGGTGGCGGTGACGATCGTCGATCGCGTCATCGCCCTCCTGTTGTCCAAGGGGGAGCTCAAGCCGGGCGCCGAGCATGCCATCGCCTTGTGCGCCGCGCGCGGCCTGCCCCTGGCCGTGGCCTCGTCCTCGCAGTACCGCCTCATCGACACCGCGCTCGCGCACTTCGGCCTGCGGCAGCACTTCGCGCTGGTGCACTCGGCCGAGGACGAGGAGTGGGGGAAGCCGCATCCCGCCGTCTTCCTGACGGCGGCGGCCAAGCTGGGCGCGGCGCCCCGGCGCTGCCTGGTCTGGGAGGACGCGCCCGCCGGGGTGCTCGCCGCCAAGGCGGCCTCCATGACCTGCATCGCCGTACCCGAGCCCGGCGAGGCGCACCAACCCGCCTTCGGTCTGGCCGACCTCGTGCTCGGCTCCTTGCTCGACATCGACGGGCCCCAGCTCGACGCCCTGGCGCAAACCGCCGGGAAATGAGCGGCCGCTTCGGGTTGTCGGGACCCGTCTCGAGCCGCAGCGCGGTGTGCCCCAGCCGGTGGGTTCCTCGATCTCTCGCATGACGGCGCGGGCGAGGCCGGCGCCTCGAAGGTCCGGACACACTCACAACCGCCTCACCTCCCCGATCCGCTCGCCGACCGGGCGCACTCCAACCCCGCCGACCGGGCACCGGTCCGGGCCGATCCGGGCGACCAGGAACGCTCCCGCCGGTGGACCTTGGGCGACACAATAAGAACCGGTCGCCCTCTGCGCATGGCCCACACTCCAGCATCTGACGGCCATTGCGGGACCGGGACCGCCACCGGGCGTTCGGCTACCCCTGATCGAGCTCATGTCCCCGTCGCCTGCCGACGACAGATCCTCGGCGCGAGAGCCCGGCTCCATCACGCTATCGCCCTCCGGAGGCGAACCGATCGTCCTCTATCTGGTCTAGCGGGACTGGTACGGGTCGGGTGTGACGGACAGCGACAGCGGAGCGGAGAGCAGTGCGGTCCCGGTCGACCTCAGGCGGGCCTGGACCCCGAAGTGGAGCGCCTCGAGGTCCAGGGTGTACCGCACCACCGTTCGTCCGGCCGGTCCACTTGGGAGGACAAGGACCTCGCCCCGGGGTCCGTCGCGCGCCACCACCTCGAGGACCCCGACCGGGCAGTCCTGGTCGTGGCAGTCGGCCCATTCGAGCTCGACGGCCAGCTCGTAGCTGCCGGCTCGCAGGGGCAGGTAGGGTCCGAAGAATAGGTAGCCCGAGCTACCCTTCTCGAGGCTCACGCCGGCCCGGCCGTCGGCCAGGGTGCACGGCGTGCCCTCGTTGGACAGCATCCGTCCGACCCGCTCCTCCGAGTGGTCGGCGAAGATGGCACGGACCTCGCGCTCGAGGCCGGCCACGTCCGGCTCAGCCACCTTGCGGGCCTCGGCCCACCAGACGAACGAGTCCGCCGGACGGCCGGCCGCCTTCATCATGCGCTCGAGTACCTCCGACGCACCGGCAACGGTGCCAGGCGGTTGCAGCTCCAAGAGCTCGCCGTCCCGTCGGCAGAGCCACAGACCTTTCATGGTCACGATCTCGAACCCGGCCAGTTCGAGTAGGCGGGTGGCCTCCTCGGGGGCCAGCTCGACGGTGTGCTCCTCCATGGTCCAGCGGTAGGCCTCGGTCAGGTTCCGGTTCGGGCTATCGACCACGAGCCAGCCCTTCGGCCGGAGCACGCGGCTGGACTCGGCAAGGAGGGCGACCACTTGCTCGGGCCAGAGATGCTCGATGTTCTGCCCGGAGAAGACGAGGTCGACGCTGCCCGAGTCCACGGTAGCCACACCGTCCGGTCCGGCCAGGTCGGCGGCCACCCACTCGACGTTCTCGGGAAGCTCGGCCGGTCGGGGGAAGAACGCCTCGACCGCGATGTGGCGTTCCACGCCGCCATAGGCCCGGGCGAACCAATCGAAGTACGCGCCGCTGGCTCCCATACTGAGGACGGTGCGCGCGCCCGGGGGCATGTCACCGAGACAGAACGTGCGGGCCTCGTGGAGGGCCGCCAGGTAGTCGCCGAACACGGCGGGCAGCTCGGCGCCGGCGACCGGGAGGCTCGGGGCCGGCCGGTTCAGCCAGCGTCTGCCACGACGGGTGGCCGCGTCCAAAGCGTGGCGAGCGATCGTGTTGATGCTCGGCCAGGTCTGGTCGGCCACCCGGGGCAAGGTAGTGCTGCGACCGACGGATCGTCAACACTGGAGCGGTGGCGTCGTCCTCGGCCACCTGCGGGCATGCAGGTCGGTTGCCGGCTCCTCGAACGGCGATGGAAGGGCGGCTGGACGCGTCACAAGTCCGGTTACGTGGTGGTCCGGGTACCGNNGCGGGCCTTTTATGGCCTCTGACCTAGTGGGCCGAACGGCGCGCCCCACAATCCCGTCTCCTCGGTGAAGAATCCGTAGCGCGCTACCAGCTCGGCCTCGGCTTGCGCGACCACCCATTTGCGCGGCCGGCCCATCGAAGGGCTCGACTGCGATGGCGGCGCCCGATGCCTTGGCGCGCTTCTCGAGAGGGGAACGCTTCACGAGAGGGGAGGGGAGTGCTTCCACAGCCTCTAGTCTTTCCGACACGCCGAGGGACTCTGTGCCCGGGCGTAGACACTTGAGCGTGCGTGTTCACACCTGTCCCCCCCGATACTGATTTCGTCGCCCTCGAGCAGGCCGAGCTGGCCCGCTGGGCCGACCACCGCGTCTTCGAGCGTTCCATCGAGCAGCGCGAGGGCGCACCGGAATGGGTCTTCTACGAAGGACCGCCCACGGCCAACGGCAAGCCCGGTCTCCATCATGTGTGGGCGCGCGTCTACAAGGATTTGTTCTGCCGGTTTCACGCCATGCGCGGCGCCTACGTGGCACGTCGGGGCGGATGGGACACCCACGGCCTCCCCGTCGAGGTCGAGGTGGAGA
>PKYA01000187.1 GCA_003133545.1 Acidimicrobiaceae bacterium
ACCGCGTCCTTTTGGGCGACGAATTTAGTGGGCTCGTCCCGGTAGGCCACCAATCCGATGGCCATCCCCACCGTCAGGAGCGTGACCACGAGCGCGATCACCTCCCAACGGGTGCGGCGCTCACCGGGAAACGGCCTCGACATAGAACCACGATTGTCCCATGACCCACGTACGTCCGCTACCGGGGCTGCCAGAAGTGGGGTCGCCGGCCCCCCGGCGGGGACGCACCCGCCGCTTTAGCGGGCCGGCCGCCGCAGCCATCGGATCGCAAAGTAGCAGTTCAGAGTTAGGAACGCGCTCTGGTGATCGTCCCGTGCAGTTGTCACGTCTGCGGGCCTTTCCCAGGCTACGCGAGGCCGTCCCGGGGTCTNNTCGCGAGAAGTAGAAGCCTTGGCAAAAGTCGCTCGTGAGCGCGACGACCTCGCGATCCTGTTCGGCCGTCTCCACTCCTTCGCATACAAAAAGAAGATCGAGTAAGTGAGCCAGCTCAATCGTCTTCATGACGATGGAATGGCTCGCGTCATTCTCGGTGAGTTTGGCGATGAAGCTCTGATCGATCTTGACGAAGTCGACAGGAAACTCCATGAGATAACTCAGTGACGAGTACCCAGTACCAAAGTCATCGAGAGCCAGCTGTATTCCGAGCTTTTTCAGTTGGGAAAGCACGTCCAAGACGCGGCCGGCATCTTGGACGAAGGCACTTTCGCTTATCTCTAAGCAGATATCCTTGGCGCCAGTGCTCGTAAGTGTGAGGATGTTTTTCACCATGGTCACGAACCCCGGAGCCATGAGCTGATGTGCGGAGACGTTTACCGCCATCACGAATACTTCATCGCCGGTGTTCATTTCCCAACGATGTCGGTCAATGCAGGCATGTTCGAGTACCCATTGACCGATTTCGATGATGTCGCCCGACTGTTCTGCGAGAGGGATCACGATGGTCGGTGATATGAGACCTCGATCAGGATGATTCCATCGAAGCAACGCTTCGACAGAGACGACTCGCCGATCGCTGTTGCGAACAATCGGCTGGTATTCAAGTACAAGTTCCTTCCGCCGGATCGCGTGGTGGAGATCATCTTGGAGGGAATCGTTAGAATAGACGAGCTCTTCCTCGTCTTCGTCGATCACTTTGTGGTTCGCTCCCCCTTTTCGTTTGACTTGATACATTGCAACGTCAGCTCTGTGGAGAAGCTGCTCGGGATCGTTCCCCTGTCCGGCGAAGGCAATGCCGATGCTGGCGGACATTTCCACCTCTGAGCCGGAAAGATCGAACGGTGTGGAGATGGCGACGTCGAGACGGGTCGCGAGACCCCCGATTTGGCTCTCCTCAATTAGGTCTCCGCATACAATGACAAACTCGTCACCCGACAAGCGTGCGAGGGTGTCACCGGGACGCAGCAGCTTGGTAAGCCGGCTGCTGACGGCCACCAACAGGTCATCCCCAACCTGATGGCCTAGGCAGTCGTTGACCTTCTTGAAGCCGTCGAGGTCAATGAAGAGAACGGCGACAAGCTTGCCGGAACGGCGCCGACTGAGGAGCGCGTGCTTAATGCGCTCAAGGAGAAGGAGGCGGTTAGGAAGCCCGGTGAGAGCGTCGTGCAAAGCGGTCGCTTGTGCGTGCGCAGCCGTGTGGAGCAGGTCGGAGCGGGCTTGCGCGTTAACGAGATAGGCCGAGGTAACGTCGGCCAAGGTCTGTGCCACGGCCATGGCATCGTCGTCAAGCGAGCCGGGCGTGTCTCGATAGAGGTCGAGTGCACCGAGCGGCGCTTCACCGTGGCGCAGGGGGAAGGCGAACACAGCGGCGAGTCCCGCTTCGAGCGCATGGGGAATGAAGAGTGGGAAGCGCTCTTCTGTGCTGAGGTCGGAGATGGCAACAGCCTGGCCCGTTCGAAAAGCGACGATGCACGGCCCTTCCTCCAACACGGTTTGTAACTCCTCAAACCGCAGTGCAGCACCATCAGATGCGGCGACGTAGTGGGGGCTGGTCGACTCCGAGATCAAGGTGACACCGGCTCCCGTGACCGGCATGATCTCTACAATTCGGCGCACCAGCTGGTCCAAGATGCCCTGGATCGGGAAGTCCGTAAGCATGGTGCGGGCGAAGTCGCTCAGTACTTCGGAAAGCTTTCGATCAGACGTGGTGGTCATCTTCGGCCGGGCCGCGTGATGAGAAACGAGATGCGCAGACCGGATGCACGATTGCATCGCGGCGAACATGGAGAAGTCGACAAAGAGGGCACCCCCCTTGTTCCCCCCCCTTGTTGCGACCCTCACTGTCGAAGGTCGTGGCTCGTACGATATCGCGGAATAAGCTCAAGTTGGCGCTAATTTGTGGCAAAACTTGAAAATGCTCGCCTGCGGGCTCAGACCACTGACCCCGCGTCAGGAAAGCGCTCGTTTTCGATCTACTGCTTGCTGCTCACCCGCGAGGCCCCTCGCCTATCGGGCCGTCAGGGAGGCAGAACCCGCGTTCTCTAGTTGTTGAAGCGGAATTCCACGACGTCACCGTCACGCATGACGTAGTCCTTGCCCTCCATGCGCGCCTTGCCGGCAGCCCGCGCCGCCGCCACGGACTTGAGCTCCATCAGGTCCTCGAAGCTCACCACCTCGGCCTTGATGAACCCCTTCTCGAAGTCGGTGTGGATCACGCCGGCCGCCTTCGGCGCGGTGTCGCCTATGTGGATTGTCCACGCCCTTGCCTCCTTCGGGCCGGCCGTGAGGAAGGTCTGCAGCCCGAGGGTGGCGAACCCGGTGTGGACCAGCTGCTCCAAGCCCGACTCGTCCTGGCCATAGCTCTGCAGGAGCTCGCGGGCGTCCGCCGGCGACATCGAGGCCAGCTCCGCCTCGATCTGCGCGCACAGCACAATGGAGCTCGCCGGCGCGACGGCCCCGGCCAGCCGCTCCCGCAGCGCCGTGTCGGCCAACGCCTCCTCGTCGACATTGAACACGTAGATGAACGGCTTGGCGGTGAGGAGATGGAGCTCGTGCAACAGACCGGCGTCCACTTCGCCCCGCTCGGCCGCACTCGAGATGGTGCGTCCCTCGTCGAGGATGTGTTGGGCGGCGACCACGGCGTCTGCCATGCCCTTCAGCTCGGGGCGCGCGCGGGCTTCCTTGGCCAGCTTGGGTAGGCGGTTCTCGACGGTCTGGAGATCGGCCAGGATCAGCTCTGTGTTCACCGTGGCGATGTCGGACTCGGGATCGACCCGGCCGTCGACGTGGATGACGTCGTCATCGTGAAAGACCCGGACGACTTGGCAGATGGCATCGCTCTCGCGGATGGCGGCCAGGAACTTGTTCCCCAGCCCCTCCCCCTGTGACGCGCCACGAACGATTCCGGCGATGTCGACGAAGGTCACCGTGGCCGGCACGGTCGGGGCGCCGTCGTAGAGCGCCGCCAACTTCTCGAGCCGGTGATCGGGTACGGCCACCACCCCGACGTTGGGATCGATGGTTGCAAAGGGGTAGTTGGCCGCCAGGACTTCGTTGTTGGTCAAGGCATTGAAGAGCGTCGACTTGCCGACGTTCGGAAGTCCCGCGATGCCGATGGAGAGGGCCATACCCCGGCCTACGACACGACCAGGCCCGACGCGGCAGCCAGGGCGCGCAAGTCGGACTCGGGGCGGGCTCCGGTGTGCGAAATCACCTCAGCGGCACACAGCCCACCGAGACGGGCGCTCTCGACGGGGTCCATGCCGTGGGTCAGGCCGTACAGGACCCCCGCCGCGAAGAGGTCTCCCGCACCTGTGGTGTCGACCACTTTGGCAACCGGCGCCGCGGCCACCGCCTCGGGCCCATGCGCGGTGAGGACCACCGAGCCCTGCGCCCCCCGCGTCATGATGACCAGGAGGCCTGTCTCCTCGGCGGCCTCGATGGCCTGCTCGTGCGAGGGGGCCCCGAACAGCATGGTGATCTCCTCCTCGTTGCCGAGCAGGATGTCGATGTCGTCCACGAGCAGGTCGAGGAACTCACGCTGGTGCCGCACCACGCAGAAGGAGTCAGATAGGGAGAGTGCGACCGATCCGTCCGCCCTGTGCGCGGTGGCCGCGGCGTGGCGCATGGCCTCCTTGGCCGAATCGACGTCCCACAGATAGCCCTCGAGCAACACGATGGAGGCGCTCTCGACAAAGGCGCTACGCACCCCCGCAACGGTCAGGGTCGACGCCGCGCCCAGGTAGGTGCCCATGGTCCGCTCGGCGTCGTCGGAGATGAGCACGATGCACCGGCCCGTTCCGAGCAGCTCCCCTTCGGCCGACTCGTTGCAATGCGGCTCGAAGACGACGCCGGCGTCCCGCAGGTCCTGGGTATAGGTGTGGCCGACGTCGTCGTCCGCCACCGCACCGATGAAGCCCGCCCGTCCGCCGAGCTCGGCCAACCCCACCGCAGTGTTGGCCACCGAGCCTCCGGACACGAAGCGCGGCGCAGGCAGCATCGCTTGGACCAATCGGGCCTTGGCCAGGTCGATCAGGGTCATCGACCCCTTGATCAACCCCGCCTGCTCGAGCACTTCGTCGCCGGTGGCCGCCAGCACGTCCAACAAAGGTGAACCGATGGCCACCAGGTCCAGGCCCGTGTCGTCCTCGTTCACACGGGTTTCAGGCGATTGATCGGCGTGCACGGAGCGAGAACCTAGTCGGAGCGGGCCGGGTAGCCTTCCGGGCAATGTCTGCGACTCCTTCCCCGTCTCCATCGCCACGGTCCGAGGATGTCTACCGGCTCCCCCGGACCGTGGAGCCCCACATCTACCGCATTGAGATTCAGCCTGAGATGGGTTCGGCCACCTTTTCGGGGACGGTGGGGATCGACGTGACGGTGCACGAGCCGGTGGACCGGATCGTCCTCAACGCGGCGGAGCTCGCCATCAGCGACGTAGAGGTGCGCACCCAGAGCGGTGACCTCATCGTCTGCACCGTTTCGTTCGACGATGATCTCGAGCAGGTGACGTTTCACCCTGCGGCGACGGTGGCACCCGGCACCTGCACCCTGACCTGCCGGTTCACCGGCACGCTCAACGACAAGCTGCGTGGCTTCTACCGCTCGACCTTCACCGACGACGGCGGCGAGACGCACACCATCGCCACGACGCAGTTCGAATCCGTCGATGCCCGTCGGGCCTTTCCGTGCTGGGACGAACCCGACCGCAAGGCCGTCTTTGAAGTGACCCTGACGGTCGACCGCGACCTCGACGCATTCTCGAACTCGCCCATCGTCGATGTCCGCCGGGTGGGCGACAAGAACGTGGTCCGCTTCTCGCCCACCATGAAGATGTCGACCTACCTGGTCGCCTTCATAGTCGGACAGCTCGAGACGACCGAGACGGTGGACGTGGACGGGGTCCCGCTGCGGGTGGTATTCACTGCGGGCAAGCGCCGGCTGGCCGACTTCGCGCTGGCCATCGGCGCCTTCTCGCTGCGCTTCTTCACCGAGTACTTCAACATCCCCTACCCCGGCGAGAAGGTGGACCTCGTCGCCATACCGGACTTCGCGGCCGGGGCCATGGAGAACCTGGGCTGCATCACCTTCCGCGACACCGCCCTCCTCATCGACCCGTCCACCGCGGCCCGCGCCGAGCTCGAGCGCGTGGCCGACGTCGTGGCCCACGAAATGGCCCACATGTGGTTCGGCGACCTCGTGACGATGGGGTGGTGGGAGGGCATCTGGCTCAACGAGGCGTTCGCCACCTTCATGGAGATGCTCTGTGTCGACGCCTTCCGGCCGAAGTGGGACCGCTGGGTCGGCTTCGCCCCCTCGCGTGAGGCGGCTCTCGCCATCGACGGCGTGCACGCCACCCGGCCCATCGAATACCCGGTCGGCCCCCCCAAGGAGGCCGAAGGCATGTTCGACCTCTTGACCTACGAGAAGGGCGCCGCCGTGCTGCGCATGCTCGAGCAGTACATCGGTCCCGAGGTCTTCCGTGACGGCGTGCGCACCTACCTCAAGGCCCACGCCTACGAGAACACCGTGACGACCGACCTGTGGGACGCCCTCGAGAATGCCAGCGGCGCCCCGGTCCGCGACGTCATGAACACCTTCATCCTCCAGGGGGGTCACCCGCTGGTCTCCCTGCAGGGCGACACCCTGCGCCAGGAGCCGTTCTCGTTCGGACCCGTTCCCGACGGCACGGTCTCGGCCATCGGTGATGTCTGGAACGTCCCGGTTGCCGTGCGCGCCCTGGCCGTCGAGGGGAAGCCGGGAGCACCGGAACGCAAGCTCGTCCTCGACGCCACCCCCGTGTACCTCGGCGAGGCCGCGCGCGGCCTGCCCGTCGTCAATGCCGGGGGGTGGGGCGTCTTCCGGGTCGGCTACGACAGCGCCACCCGCCTGGCCCTGGCCGACCACCTCTCCGAGCTGACGCCGCTGGAACGGGCAAACCTGGTGGCCGACACGTGGGCCACCACGCTGGCCGGGCATTCCACGCTGCAGGAATTCCTGATCCTGGGGGCCAAGCTCGGGCTCGAGCCCGATCCGACGCCATGGGCGCCGGTGGCAGCCGCTCTCCACCTGGTGCGCCGGTTCGCGGCGGCGCAGGACACCGAGGCGCTCCACCAGGCGGTGCAGGCACTCGTCGGCCCTCAGCACCGGCACCTCGGCTTCACGGCGCATCCGGGGGAGGGGGAACGCACCCCGACGCTGCGCGCCCTGACCATCAATCTCTTGGGCACTGTGGGCGAGGACGCGGAGGTGCGGGCCGAAGCCGCCCGCCGGTTCGACGCGTCGCCGATCGGGGGTGGCAGCGGCGAGCCGATCCCCGCCGACGTGGAGTCCGCCACCCTGGCCGTGGTGGCCCAGCTGCTACGGCCCGGCGACTACGACGCGCTCCTGGCTCGCTACCGGGAGGCCGCCACGCCCCAGGAGGAGATGCGGTCGCTCAACGCCCTGTGCGCCTTCCCCGACACCGAGCTGGCCGCACGCACATTCGACCTGGCCATGAGCGAGGTCAGGACCCAGAACGGCTGGATCGTCATTGCCGGGTTGCTGGCCAACCCCGTGGCGGGACAGGCCACCTGGCTCCGGATCGCCGCTGCGTGGGATCGCATCCTCGATCGGTTCCCCAAGAACGCCCACGCCCGTATCGCCGAAGCCATCCCGGCTCTGTGCGGCGACCCCGCGTTCGCCCAGACCGTGGTGCAATTCCTGGCCGAGCACCCACTGGCCTCAGGGCCGCGCCGTGTGGCCCAATCGGTCGAACGGCTCGGGGTCAATGTCGCCTTCGCCGCCCGCGAGCGCGGCCGGCTGGGTGAGGCCCTCCGGGCTGCCAGCGCTGCCGCCGGATCTTGAGCGCCCGCACCGACCCGGCACTCCACGACCCGCGCACGAAGGCGGTCATCGGGGCGGCGCGCCAGACCCGTGGGTTCATGCCCGACGACGAGGGCGAGGCCCTACTGCTGGCCGCGTTGCGGGCCGGCCGTGCCGCGCCTGGCGGCGCGCGTCCCGCGACTTTCGTCGAGATCGGGGCCTGGTGCGGGAAGTCGTCGCTCTACCTGGGAGCGGCGGCCGAGGCCACCGGTTCTGTGCTGTTCTCCGTCGATCATCACCGCGGCTCGGAGGAGAACCAGCCCGGCTGGGAGTACCACGAGCCCGACCTGGTGGACCCCGACCTGGGCCGGATCGACACCCTGTTGCAATGGCGCCGGGCCGTCAGCGCGGCCGGGCTCGAGGGCTCCGTGGTGGGTGTGGTCGGTGACTCGCCCACCGTGGCCGAGCGCTGGAGTCACCCGCTGGCGTTCTGCTTCATTGACGGCGGCCATGGAGAAGAGCCGGCCTGGGCCGACTTCAGGGGATGGGCACCCAAGGTCGCCCTCGGGGGTTGGCTCGCCATCCACGACGTCTTCCCCGACCCCGCGGACGGCGGCCGCCCCCCGTACGAATTGTTCTGTGCCGCAGTGGACTCGGGGGAATTCACCGAGGACGGTGCATGCGGGAGCCTGCGCGTCCTGCGCCGGGTGAGTCCGCCACCCTCCTAGGACGTCCGGGCGCCCGCGGCGGGCACCGTCCGCTAACCGCTGAAGGGGAAGTCGTATTCGGGCGAACCGACGATCCCGGCGAGCACGTCCTCGTCCGTCGAACCGGTCGCCAAGAGGCCGACCCAGAAGGCCAGCTCCGATGGCGCCGCGGAGCGGTGCAAGAATTTGGCGTAGTAGCCCGCCACGACGTCGCCGCGGTGCTCGGGGGAACTGAGGATGTCGATCGCCAGCTGCATCCGCGTGGTCCCGGACGCCAGTGCTGCCGTCCAGTCCGCCAGCCCCCCCGGGTCCGCCGGCCGGTTCAGCAGGTCCTGATACAGCGCCTCGACGAATCCAACGTTGGTCGATCCCGACCGGGCGAAGAACTCCGGCGATGACACGATGTCGGCTTGGACGACCTCATCCCAGGTGCCCGACGCCAGGATGCTGCCGAACGTCGCCAGACCCGAACTGTCGGCCGGACGGCCGAGGTAGTCCTGAAAGTAACCCTCGATCAGGTCGTGCTGGTACTCCGGGGAGGTCGCGAGACCGGTCGCGAATTGTGCCCGGTTGATTGCCCCGGAATTGAGCAGGCCCGACCAGAAGGAAAGCCCGCTGGGATCGACCGGCCGGCCCAGGACGTCGAGGTAGGCCTGCGCAATGAAGCCGTTGATGCCCGTGAGGCTTGGCCCAGAGACCACAAGGTTCAACGCCGCCGAGGTGCTCGGCGCATCGTTGGCATCACCGCCGTAGGTGGCGGTGAGCACATAGGTGCCCGCCGCCTGCGCGGCGACCGTCACCGACGCGCTGGTCCCGCTCAGAGGAATGGAGCCCAGTGCGATTGTTCCGTCGAAGAACTGGACCGTCCCGGTGAGCGAGGCGCCTGGCGGAGTCGGGGACACCGTTGCGGTCAGTACGACGGATTGGCCGATCGCCGATGGGTTGGCCGAGGCGGCCAGCGCCGTGGTAGTCGCTGGCAGCACCACCGACCGTGGGTTCACCACTTGATTGATCGGGGAGGACGTGCTCGCCAAGTCGGCCGCGTCCCCGGTGTAGGTGGCCGTGATCACGTGCGTGCCCGGCGTGAGGGTGGAGGTGGAGAACTGTGCCTGATTGGGAGTCAGACCACTGGAGTGCACCGGCTGCGAACCGGCGAGGGCGATGGTGCCGAGCAGGGTGTTGCCGTCGAAGAACTGGACCGAACCGATCTAGGCAGAAATCCCCGCCGAAGACTCATAGGTCTTCTTTTCCGATGTCTTCTCCGTTTTGGATTCTCGAATGTTCACCGAAATCAGGAAGGCGTGAAGCTTGTGCTGCAAGTAGCAGCGCGCACTGTCACCGTCACTGCGACTCTGTAGCCGATAGTGGCGCCTGAGATGTTGAACGTTGTAGCCGCATTGCCGCTGGAGTTAGTCGTCCCGGAATCGTATGACGTGGTTGTTTTGTATTGCTTTTTGAGTATCACAGCAGCATTTGGTACATTCGATCGGATATTCGCCGTCACGTCTGTGTAGTCCGCTGGCGAGCCGTTGGACATCGTTACGCTGCATGAGGCGGGGGGCAGCAGGTGGAGACGGCGATGGAGCTGGCGTTGGGTGGGGGTAGTGGTGCCACCGCCGACCCCCAGAACTGAGACGCGCCAAAATCGAAAATTCCGGCATCTGAGGCGACGAACCTGTACCCGTTCCCTTGTGGATTGGACTCCATGCCGACGACTGGCCTGTTCAGATCGATCGCCCCAGTCGAGCCCAAAAACGGGGCATCGAATGAGAAGATGCCACCGTCGGAGGCGACGAGCCAATAGCCGCCGCTGGCGGCATCAGCGGTCATCCCGACTATCGGCTTGTTGAGGCGGGTGCCACCCATCGATCCATAAAACGGGGCATTGAATGAGAAGATGCCACCGTCGGAGGCGACGAGCCAATAGCCGCTTCCTCCATCCGATTGGGCCATTCCAACAATTGGCTGATTTAGCAGCATGGCACCGGTTGACCCATAGAACGGTGCATCGAAGGAAAACACACCTCCATCCGAGGCTACAAGCCAATAGCCCCCTATGGCCGAGTCGATCGCCATGCCGACGATTGGCTTGTTGAGGTGCATGGCCCCAGTAGAGCCCCGAAAGACAGCGTCGCCGAACGTAAAGACTCCGCCGTCGGAGGCCACTAGGTAGTAGCCGCCTCCGTCTGAAGTCGCGACGATGCCAACGATGGGACGATTCGGGGGACTTGCGAGTTCACCAAAGTTTGGCGCGTCTCCGCATGGCACCACCAGCCCCTGACTGTTTGCAATCCAATAGCCGCGATCATCTTCAGTAGCGGCCATCCCAACGACGGTCCCTGCAGCGAGAGTCCCAGCGCATATGGGCTGTGGAGGGGATGTTGCGATCGGAGATGTAGTGACCACCACAAGGTTCAACGCCGCCGAGGTGCTCGGCGCATGGTTGGCATCACCGCCGTAGGTGGCGGTGAGCACATAGGTGCCCGCCGCCTGCGCGGCGACCGTCACCGACGCTCTGGTCCCGCTCAGAGGGGTGGAGCCCAGTGCGATTGTTCCGTCGAAGAACTGGACCGTCCCGGTGAGCGAGGCGCCCGGCGGAGTCGGGGACACCGTTGCGGTCAGCACGACGGATTGGCCGATCGCCGATGGGTTGGCCGAGGCGGCCAGCGCCGTGGTAGTCGCTGGCAGCACCACCGACCGTGGGTTCACCACTTGATTGATCGGGGAGGACGTGCTCGCCAAGTCGGCCGCGTCCCCGGTGTACGTGGCTGTGATCACGTGCGGGACAGGGGTGAGGGCCGAGGTGGAGAACTGGGCCTGATTAGGTGCCAGGCCCGAAGTGGAGAGGCCCGGCCCTGTGCCGGCGAGGGCGATGTTGCCCAGCAGGGTGCTGCCGTCGAAGAACAGGACGGAACCGGTCGGGGTGGAGCTCCCCGTGGTGTGCACGGTCGCCGTGAAACTCACGGATTGACCCGCCGTCGAAGGATTGGCCGAGGACACCAACGTCGTCGAGGTAGCGGCAGGGGGCACCACGGCCGCGTCCACCACCTGGTGGAGTGTGGACGATGTTGAGGTGACGAAGTTCGTGTTTCCCGCGTAGACAGCGACGATGGCGTGCGCGCCGGCCGAGGCGTAGAGCTCCGAGCAGGTGGCCACGCCGGCCAGCAACGGCTGGACCCCACAGCCGTTGACCGGGTTGCCGTTGTCGGAGAAGGCAACGGTCCCTCCATCGGGCGCGGGCGCCACCGTGGCGGTGTAGATAACCGTGCCGCCGGCGACAGAGGGGTTGCCCGAGGACACGAGGCCAGTCGTGGTGACGGTCTGCACCGTCTGGGTCACCGTGTTCGACGTCGGCGAGGCGGCGAAGTTCGTATCACCGCCATAGACAGCCGTGATGGGATGAGATCCGGCGCTGGAGTAGGTCACCGCGCAGGTCGCCTGGCCCGTGGTCACGTTTACCGCCTGGGTCTGACAGGTGCTGATGGCGGTGCCGTTGTCGGAGAAGGCGACCGTCCCCCCGTCGGGTGTGGGCGAAACGGTGGCGGTATAGGTGACCGAGTTCCCTGCGATCGACGGGCTGCCCGAGGACACGAGAGTCGTGGACGTGGTGGCCTGCGAGAAGGCCGGCGTCGCACCGCCGAGCACCACGACGCCCGTCGTCACCAGCACCGCCATCAGGGCCGTCCCGATTCGCATGGTGCGTCGCCGCATGTGTCTCGCGTTTCCCCCGCCGCGTTGACCTTTCATGCCTGATTCCGACCTCTCATGCTTGACCCCGACCTCGGCGGGTGCGCGACCCACGTAGCGGAGCGGCCAATTGGGCTGATGGTACCCGATCGAGATCGTGACGACCCGGGCCGCTCCGGCGGCGCGGCCTGCAACTCAGGTGGCCTGCAACTCAGGTGGCCTGCACCTCAGATGGCAGTACACCCCAGGGCTGCCTCGCCGGCGCAGTGGGGCTCGGCCAGATCGAGTGCGGCGGGGAGGCACTCCCCCCGGAATAGGCCGGCCGCCGGGGTCGTGCTCGAGAGGGCGTCCGCCGCCAGCACCATGGCACCGAACGTGTACGTCGTCCGCTCGTTCTCGGGGAAGGTCACCTTGTCGGGATAGACCATCCCCGTCCAGTACGAGCCGTCGGGCAGGCGCAGGTTCTGACCGGCGACGAAGAGGTCGCGTGCATGACCGTGCATGCCCAGGCCATCGAGGGCCAGAACGCACTCGGCTGTCTCGGCCGCAGTGACCCAGTCCCCCGTCGACACACAGCGCACACCCAGTCCCTCCATGACGAATATGGTCCAGCCCTCGGCCAGGCGGAGGCGGCCCGCCTCACCCTCGAGCGCGCCCGAAAGCATGGGGTAGTACCAGTCCATGGCGAACTCGACCTTCGGCGCGAAGGCGTTCGGGTGGTGGGCCACCGCATGGCCTAGGCGCCCGGCGGCCAGTTCCCAGTCGGGGCGATCCTTGGCCAGGCACTCGGCGACGGCGACGGCGCACCGCATGGAGTGGTAGATGGACGATGAACCCGTCAGGAGTGCGTACTTCTCCCTTCGGCCAGAGGCGTCGAGCGACCACAGGACGGAGCCGTCGGGCTGCTGCCAGCGCAAGATGAAGTCGATGCCCTTCTCAATGGTGGGCCACAGCTCACCGAGGAATTCGACGTCACCCGTGATGAGGTGGTGATGCCATGCCCCTGCCGCCAGGTAGGCGCAGACGTTGGTGTCGAGTCGCTGATCCTTCACCCCGGCACCCTGGTAGTAGTTGAACCAGCTCCCGTCGGGCAGCTGGCGCTCCG
Organism: Acidimicrobiaceae bacterium; assembly: GCA_003133545.1. Taxonomy (GTDB): domain Bacteria; phylum Actinomycetota; class Acidimicrobiia; order Acidimicrobiales; family RAAP-2; genus Bog-473. The sequence goes on from PKYA01000187.1 coordinate 12,739, forward strand.
CCAGCCAGCGGTATGCCGCCCTGGCCTCGCGGACGAGGCCGCAGACCGACAGCGCCATCGCACCCTCGACGTGGTTCCACGGGTCGCAGTGGCCCCCTTCGAACCACGGGATCATCCCGTCAGCCCGCTGCACATCGGCGATGGCCTGGGCCGTCGCCAGCACTTCGGTGGAGGTGAGGATCCCCGGCACCTCGGGGACCGTGCTCTCGTCGGAGCGAAGTCGCTCGGTGGTCATGCCGCCGCCCCCTGCTTCCTGGTCGTCGCGGTGCGGCGGCCGGGTACCCCACGGGGCACGTTGGGCCTCGCCTCGGGAACGCCCGCGACCACCCCCTGCTCCTTGGTCAGGTAGACGACGAGGCTCTTGCCGATCACGGGGCTCAGCACGCGGTCAGCCATCCGCGTCGTTCTCGGACCCTTCACGATGTCCCACACCAAGAGCCGGTGGTACGCCTCGACCGCCGGATTGGTCTCGTTGCTCGGGCCGACGAGGCAGCGCAGCCACCAGTACGGCGAGTGCAGGCCGTGGGCGTGGTGAAAGCCCGTGGGCCGTAGGCCGGCCAGCGAGAGGCGGCGTTCGAGCGTGGAGCGTCGGTAGATGCGCACGTGGCCGCCCGGCGTGTCGTGGTACTCGTCGGACAGGGCCCAATTGATCGCCTCAGGCCCACAGCGCGGCACCGTCACGGCCATGGTGCCCCCCGGGCGCAGCACGCGGGCTAGCTCGACCATGGCCGCCCGGTCGTCCGGTATGTGCTCGAGAACCTCGGAGGCGATGACCCGGTCGAAGGTCGCATCCGGGAACGGCAGGGCCAGCGCGTCCCCCTGCACCGCGGTAGCGGGGTGGTCGGCGGCGAGCTCCCCGGCCTCCACCATGGCGCCAAACGTGCCGCGCACCTGCGCCACTTCCTCGGGGCCGGCGTCGAGCGCCACCACCGCGGCGCCGCGGCGCGCCGCCTCGAAGGCGTGGCGCCCGAACCCGCAGCCGAGATCGAGGACACGATCACCGCGCCGCACGCCGAGCTTGTCGTAATTCACCGTCAACATGCGATGTCCCTCTTCGCCACGACCGCCGTCGTTTCCATCGATGCCGCCGCCGGCGCCCCCGGCAACGGCCTGCCCTCCAGGAGGGCCTCGTAGCAGGCCGCCGTGCCTGCCGCGGTGACCTCCCAAGTGAAGCGACTGATCACCCGCTGCCGCCCGGCCGCACCGAGTCGCGCCCGCAGGGCACGGTCGTCCAACAGCAGCGCGATGGCCCCGGCCAACGCCCCCGGATCATCCGGCGCGACGAGCAGGCCGGTCTCACCGTCACTCCCCACGACCTCGGGCAGGGCGCCACCGGTCGTGGCCACCACGGGCACGCCGNNACCACGGCGACTTCGGCCTGCCCGTACAGCGCGGCCAGCTCGTCGTCGCTGATCCCGCTCACGCAGTGGACGACGTCTGCGAGCCCCAGGCGGGAGATAGCCTTGTCGACCCGGCCACCCTCGCGGGGGCGACCGATGACCGTGAGGCGAATGGCACGCTCGGTCCGCAACTTGGCGACCGCTTCGAGCAGTGGCACCAATCCCTTCATCGGGACGTCGCTCGACGAGGTGACCATGATGCGGCCGGGCTCGGGGGTCACATCGTCGCGCGGGCGGAACACGGTGTGATCCACACCGACCGGCACGACGGTCATCCGCTCGGGGCGCACCTGCATCTGCGCCGCGATGTCCTTGCGCGAGGAGTTCGACACCGTGACCACCGCCGGCAGGGCACGCGCCACGCGCACCTGCATCCCCAAGAACCCGAACCAGCGCCTCGTCGTGAAGCGTTGCCACGGATTCGTGGTGTGCAAGAGGGCGAGCTGGCGGTCCACCGTGATCGGGTGGTGCAGTGTGGTCAGCAACGGCCACCCGTCCTCGACCATCCCCAACATCCCACTGCCCAGGCACTGGTTGTCGTGGACCACGTCGAAGTCGCCCTTACGTTCGGCCAACAGCCCCCGTGCCCGCTGCGAGAAGGCCAGCGGCTCCCCGAAGCCGGCACTGCACATGATGGCGAACTCGACCCAGTCCTCACGGCTCTTGAACTCGCGGGGATGGGGCACCCGGAACGGGTCGGGATCCCGGTACAGATCCAGCCCGGGGACCGGCGTGAACCCGACTCCGGGGTCGAGCTCCGGCCAGGGCGGCCCGGCGAACACCTCGACGGAATGCCCCAGGGCGACCAGCTCCCGGGTCAGGTGGCGGGTGTAGACCCCCTGGCCGCCGCAACGCGGATTGCCCCTGTAGATGAGAAACGCCACCCGCAAACCACCCGGTCCAGGGGGTGCGGCGGGCACCCGGGGCGGGATCGCTATGTGGCGGGAGCGCTCCCAGGATTCCTTGATCTCGATGCACTTCTGGCGGGGCGTTTTAGGCACAGGGTGTTCCGGCACGTCCAACCATGGCCGCATAGCCTCCCCGAACCCCACCCTGTGGCGCAAACGATACGCCCAGCCGTGCCTCGGGATCCCCGCCGGGCGGCGGGCGCCGGGCAGGTACGGTGCCCCCATGGACCTGACGTACCCCCCCGAGGCGGAGGCGTTCCGTGGCGTCATCAGCTCCTGGCTCGACGAGAACCTGCCCGACGGCTGGGGCAAGCCGGACTTCTCCCTGTCGCCCGAAGAGCGCGCCGCCTTCAACGAGCAGTGGACGGCGAAGCTCTTCGCCGGCGGGTGGATCTGCGCCAGCTGGCCTGTCGAATACGGCGGGAAAGGCCTCACCCTCCTCCAGCAGGTCGTATTGAACGAGGAGTTCGCCCGTGTCGGTGCACCCCTGCGGGCGGACTTCTTCGGCGACACGCTGGTGGGGCCCACGGTCCTGCAATGGGGAACCGAGGAGCAGAAGCAGCGTTTCATCCCGCGGATCCTCAATGGCACGATCTCGTGGTGCCAGGGTTTCAGCGAACCCGACGCCGGGTCGGACCTGGCCAGCCTGAAGACCAGGGCCGTGCTCGATGGCGACGAGTGGGTCATCAACGGCCAGAAGGTGTGGACGACCCAGGCGCGCGTCGCCGACTACATCTTCCTGCTGGCCCGCACCGACCCCGACGTGCCCAAGCATGCCGGTATCTCCTACCTCCTCGTCCCCATGCACCAGCCCGGCATCGAGGTGCGCCCCATCGAGCAGATCGACGGCTCGGCGGAGTTCAACGAGGTCTTCTTCACCGATGTCCGCTGTCCGCGCGACAACGTGGTGGGGGGCGTCAACAACGGCTGGAAGGTCGCCATGACCACCCTGGGCTTCGAGCGGGGCACCTCGGCGACCACCGGACACCGCCGATTCCTCAAGGAATTCAACGAGATCCTCGAACTGGCCCGCGCACGCGGCGCCTCCGGCGACCCGCTGATCCGCCAGCGCCTGGCCCGGTCCTGGTCGAAGATCAAGATCATGCAGATCAACGGGTACCGCACCCTGACCGACGCCCTTAACGGCACGCACCACACTGCGGCCCTCGGGGCTTGCAACAAGATGTTCTGGTCCGAGGCGCATCAAGAGACACTGCTGCTGGCCATGGACATCCTGGGCCTCGAAGGCCAAATTCTCCGAGGGCAAGAGGGTCAGGAGGTCGTGCTCCCCGGGGCAAGGCGGGCGCGCGCCGACTACCCGGTCGACAACCTGCAGTCCCTGTTCTTCTTCTCCCGCTCCGAGACGATCTGGGGTGGCGCCGCCGAGATCCAGCGCAACATCGTGGGTGAGCGCGTGCTGGGCCTTCCCAAGGAGCCCGCGGGGTCATAGCGCACCAGCGGGGCGGGAGCGGGTCGCGTCAGCGGCGCAATCCGGTCACCAGCGTGGCCTCGTAGTGGACGGGGACCCGGCCGCCGGCGCGATCGACCGACCGGCGCACGTCGGCCAGGAGAGCGCGGCGCTGTGCCGCGGGAAGGGTGCTGTGGTCGCTGTGCGTGGTGGCGAGCTCGATCCATTGCGCGCTGGTGTAGTCAGCGTCGTGACCGAACATCTCGATCGAAACGGCATCGAATTGCCCCGTCCGCCGCAAGGACTCGGCGATGGCGTCATAGAGGGACCGGTCGCGCTGGCCGAGCAGCACCGACTGACGCCCGAGCTCGGGGGCGTGCCGGGCATAGGCGGCGTCGAGGGCGGCCCGGACCGCGCCGTGCGGCTCCGCCTGGTTCCAGAACAGGCCGATGCGGCCGCCGGGGCGGAGCACCGCCGCCGCCCGGCGCGGGCCGCGGTGCGGATCGACCCAGTGCCAGGCCTGACCGGCCGTGAGCAGGTCGAACACGCGGTCACCGGGGTCCCATTCCTCGATGGTGCCCGCGTCGACGCGCACCCCGCTCCGGCGGGCCACCGCCGCCATGCGCGGATCGGGCTCGAGGCCCAGCACGTCGCATCCACGGGCCTCCAACAGGCGCGCCGCGATCCCGGTGCCGCATCCCACATCGAGGACGGTCCGGGGTTGGCCGACCACGAGGGCATCGATGAGCGCGGGCGGGTACTGCGGACGGACGCGGTCGTAGGTCTCCGCATCGTCGCCGAACGAGCCGGCCCGCCGGCGGTCGCTGTGCAGTGTCCACTCCTCGGCCATGGCGCCCGCTAACTCGAACGGCGCCGGGCCGGCACCACCGGGGCATCGCCGAGGGGCAGCGCCACGACGTTCGAGGTCGCGCCCACCTCTCCGGCGGCCTCGACCTCGGCGGCGGCGCGGGCCTCACGCTGCCGGATGGCGAGGAAGAAAAGAGGAACGCTGGCCACCATGGTGGCCACCGCACCTACGGCGAGCGACACCCGCGGACTGCTGATGTCGCTGATGTAGCCCAGCAGGGGGGCGCCGATCGGGGTGCTGCCGAGGAAGGCGATGGCGTTGAGCGACATCACGCGGCCCCGCATGGCCGGATCGGCGCGCAGCTGCAGGGTGGCGTTGTTGGTGGCGATGAAGGTGATGCTGGCGGCTCCCATCGGGACCAGCAAGATGATCGCCGCCAGCTTCGTCGGCGCCAGCGAGACGGCGAGGATCATGGCACCGAAGAACACCCCGATGGCGGCCAGGAGCCCGGTCGAAGGCCTGCTGCGGTGCGCGGTGTAGAGGCCACCCACCACGGCACCGGCACCCATGGCGGCCAGGAATGTGCTGTAGAGCCCTGCCCCCCCGTGAAAGGTCACCTTGGCGAGGAGCGGAAGGGTGACGGTGAAATTGAAGGCGAACACCCCGACGATGGCCATGGAGATCAGTGGCGAACGCAGGTCGCCGGTGGACCAGGCGTAGCGCAGGCCCTCGCGCACCTGGCCCTTCTTGCGCCCGACGCCGGGTCGAGCGAAGAGCTCCGCCTTGCGCATGCGGGAGAGGGCGACGATGACGGCGATATACGAGGCGGCATTGACGATGAAGCAGGTCGACACCCCCAGGGTGAGGATCAGGACACCCCCGATGGCCGGACCGATCACCCGGGCTGAGTTCATGACCACGCTGTTGAGGCTGACGGCGTTGGGCAGGAGGTCCAGTCCCACCATCTCGGAGACGAAGGTCTGCCGGGCCGGGTTATCGAAGAGGTTCACCACCCCGAGCAGCGCGGCGAGCAGGTACACCAGCCCCAGGGATGCGGAGTGGGTGCTGACGAGCAGGCCCAGCGCGAGCGCGAGGATTCCGGCGGAGGACTGGGTGGCGTAGAGCACCTTGCGCTTGTCGAGCCGGTCGGCGGTCAGCCCACCGAAGGGCCCGAAGAGGAGGAGGGGCACGAACTGGAGCCCGGCCGCGATGGCGACGTCGACCCCGGTCCCATGGAGGCGGAAGAGGATGAGATAGGCCTGGGCCACCATCTGCATCCAGGTGCCGGAGACCGAGATGACCTGACCGGTGAAGTAGAGGCGGAAGTTGCGCACCGACAGGGCGCGGAACGTGCGCTGGCCGGCCCGCGCGAAACGGCTCAACCTCCGACCAGCCTCTCCAAGAGCTCGACCAGGTTGGCCACCCCGGCCTGCGCCTCGGGCTCCAGTGCGGCGAGACGCCGGGTGAGGAAGGCGTTCTTCAGCGTGCGGATCCGCTCGAGGGCGCGCTTTCCTGCCGGCGTGATACGCACCCGGGCACTGCGGCGGTCGGCCGCGTCGGTCACCCGGGTGACCATGCCGGCATCGGCCAGGCTGGCCACGATCCGGGTCATCGTCGGAGGCTGGACCTGCTCGATAGCGGCCAATTCGCCGAGGGTGGGGCTGCCCAGCCGGTTGACGGCGCCGAGCGCCGAAGCCTGGGCCGGGGACAGACCGGCCAGGGACTCCTGGCGCAACAGGCGGTGCAGCCGATTGATCGAGAGCCGAAGCCGGCTGGCCAGCTCCTCGGAGACTTCAGTGGTGGGCGTCGCGGACGGGGCAGCCATGCCCCCAGTATAGTTAGTTTCGCTAACTAATCAACCGCCACCGGACAGCGCTATCGGCATAGTGCAGATCGGGAGCGCCGGCTCAGAAGTTCGGGACGTACCCGCCACTGCCCAGGGACGCGCTCTCGTCGAGGCTCAACGAATCGTCCAGACCACCGAGCACCTCGGTCACCCAGGGCAGGCGCTCGCGCAGAATGCGCTCCACCCCGCCCGAGAGGGTCGCCGAGCTGACGGCACATGAGCTGCAGGCCCCTTGGAGCTGCACCTCGATGACGCCGGTCTCCACGTCGGCCCGCACGAGCACCAGGTCGCCCCCGTCGGCCTGCACGGCAGGGCGCATGAGGTCCATGATGCCCTGGAGCTTGCCCAGCCGCTCCGCCCGCTCGGCATCGCTCAATGGGGCGTCACCCAATGGGGCGTCACCCAATGCGGCATTCTCCAGGTCGGTCTCGCTGTCAGGCACGCCCTCTATTCTGCCGTGCCGGGGGCGGCGTGTGACCCGACCCTCTCCCCCGGGCTCTCACCGAGCCCGACGGGGACCGGCGGCGCGCCCTGGACCACCGGGTTGACGAGCACGCCGATCCCCTCGATCTCCACCCGCACCACGTCGCCGTCGGCAAGGAAGCGGGGTGGGTCGAATCCGGCCCCCACCCCGGCGGGGGTTCCCGTGGCGATGACGGTGCCCGCCTCGAGGGGGATGGCCGTGGTCAGGTATTCGATCTGGGCGGCGCAGTCGAAGATCAGATCGGCCGTGGTGGAGTCCTGGCGCAGCTCGTCGTTGACCCAGGTCCGCAGGGCCAGGTGGCCCGGGTCGCCCAGCTCATCGGCGCTGACGAGCTCGGGGCCGATGGGCGCGTGGGAGTCGAACGACTTCCCCAGGGTGAAGGTGGGCGTCCGCCACTGCCAGTCACGGGCACTCACGTCGTTGATGATGGTGAAGCCCGCCACCACCTCCATGGCCCGGGCGGCCGGAATGTGCTGGCAGCGCCGGCCGATGACCATGGCCAATTCGCCCTCGTAGTCGACCATGGTGGAGACGGACGGCAGGACGATCGGATCGCCCGGGCCGGCGATCGACGTGCGCTGCTTGTTGAACCAGTACTGGTACTCGGGCGGCTCCCGGCCCAACTCGGCCACGTGGGCCCGGTAGTTCATGCCGATGGCCAAGATGCAAGGAGGATGGGGCACCGGTGCGTGCCGCCGCACCGAGTCGAGCCCGAAGCGCGCGGCCTTCGTCGAAGGGGCTCGGCGAACCTGCTCGAGGGCAGCGGGACCGAGGGCGAGCAGCTCCGCCATGTCGGCGGGGAGCCCGACCGCGGGATCGCTCAGGTCGACGACCTCGCCGTCGACCACGAGGCCCGCGCGAGGGAGCGGAACCGGGCTCGCCGGCGCGCCTGGGTCGAGGGTGAAGCTCACGAGTCGCATCGTTCGCGCGAGACGTTAGACGACCGGCCCCCGGGCGCCGACCGGGGCCGCGGGCGCGCAGGAAGCGCTCAGGGGGCGCACGAACGCAGGGCCTGGAGGGCGCGCCCGCCCCACGAGCTGCCGACCTCGGCCCAGCGATCGGGTCGCGCCCACACCTCGTCAGCCTCGCTCCACAATTCCTCTTCGACGGGGTCGAGCACGGCGCGGATGGCGGGAGCGGCCGCGGGATCGGCCTCGACCCGTGCGCGCAGCGCGTCGGCGGCGCGCCACATCGCTTCGCTGGAGAGCTCGAAGGTGATGAACGGCGGCGGACCGGACGCCGTACGCGGAAAGGCGGGCACGTACACGCTCACGCACGGGCTGCCCAGGGCCACATAGGTGCGGAGCGGGGCGCCGCCCGCCAGATCGGCCGGCAACAGCGCGATGAGGGAGGCCGCGGTGACACTGCGTCCCGGCCCGTGCATGCAGACGCTGGGCGTCGTCCCCCACGCCCCGCTGCCATGGTCCCGCAGGTGGGCCGCGGTGGCGCCGGGGGTGAGCCCGCGTGTGCCCTGGGTGGACAGGAAGCGGCGGCTGGCCGCCAGGCGCACGTCGGCCGACGTGGTCGGCGTGGCATCGTCCGCGAAGCGGCCGAAGTCCTCCCCCGCCGCCAGCCCCGCCGAGGCGCGGGTCCAGGCGGGACCCACGGCGAGCCGGTTACTGATGGCGGTGCCGCCAGGGAACGGGGCGGCCGCGTAGTCGGCGCCGCACGTATCGAGCACGAAGGCCTGCGCCGGATCCGCGATCAGGAAGGACGAGTCGTACGCCTCCTGGTGCGCCGCGTCGGCGATGCCACCCTGGCCGTGTGTCGTGAGAAGGCCGATCATGACATCGAGGGCTTCCTCGGCGCTGCGGGCGCGCTCGAGGCCGAGGCGCACCAGGTCCATGCCAATGAGGGCCGGGCGGGCCGCCATGGCGTCGTGCATTGTGGCGACGCGCTCGTTGCCGATAGCCACGCCGAATTCGTTGACCCCGTGCTCGGCCCCCCAGAGCCACGTCGGGCACGAGAGGAAGACCGCGTGTGCGCCCGTGTCGCCGATGGAGAGGTACTGCGTGCGCAGGGTGCACCCGACCGAGGAACGGCGGCCGAACGGAAAGGCGAGTTGGACCTCGCCGACCGGGCGGTCCGAATTCTTGGCAAAGACCATGCCGGCGTCACCGCGGCCGCAAAGCGTGTCACACATCGTGTGGAGCATACGGGCGCCTCGAGCAGACGGGCCGCAGGCTCGTTGTCGCCCGTGCAACTACAACGGCTGTCCGCTCCTCGATCCGTCGAAGGTGGCGTCACCGAAGGTGAAGATGCCGCCGTCGGAGCCCACCAGCCAGTAGCCCTTGCCGTCGGGCGTCGGGGCCATGCCCACGATCGGTTTGTTGAGCACGATCGATCCGGTCGATCCGTCGAAGGTGGCGTCACCGAAGGTGAAGATGCCGCCGTCGGAGGCTACCAGCCAGTAGCCGCCCCCGTCGGGCGTGGCCGCCATGCCCACGATCGGTTTGTTGAGGTGGATGC
>PKYA01000201.1 GCA_003133545.1 Acidimicrobiaceae bacterium
CAGACTCTCGGTGAGCCCTTAGGGGCTATTTAGCGTCGTCGGTCCGCACCGGCGCGCGCATGGGGGGACACCTATACAAGTGCAGATTGCAACCGACCCCCCGGCGGCTCCCGGGTCTAATGCCTAAGCCACCGGGTGAGCGAACTGTTAGCTACTTGGTGTTGCTGTTATACACCTCCGCGAACTTGGGCTCAGGCGTGTCGGGGGGGAGGTGCGGCTTGACGACCTCATTGAACCAGGCGTCGTGCTGATCGATCGAGTCCCAGATCTCAATCACCGTAATACCGCCGTCTTCCACGATGGCGTAGTGAGCAACAAAACCGTCAGCCTTGCTCTGAGATGGCATGGCTCCAGCGGCGACTTGGTCGTACACCTCGGCGGGCATGCCGGGCGCGTGATGCTGCTTTAGGACTGTCATGGATACCCTTCGCTCGGGGGCCCGGATGTCCGGACCTCGACATGCTGCCATAGGCAGCGGTCCCCCGCTCTTGTAGTTCCAATAGCCTGCGGTCGAAATGTCCATGTATCGGGACTGGAGGCACTCGAATTGGAGCCGCCGTCGTCGGGTGGCGGTAGCCTCCCCAGCATGCCGAACAACTTGACGGACGTCATTCCCGTAGTGCCCTACCAAGACATCCAGGCGGCGTACGACTTCGCCACCAACGTCCTCGATGAACCCACGTCATGTGGACGAGCAACTTGGTAGGGACCTCGACTGAAATGTTCGAACTAGGATGCGGGCGAGGTTGCAAAGCTCAGCGAAAGGTGGCTAGACGCTTCTAATGTCGACTTGGAACAAGGACATTGAGGCTTCGTACTTTCGGCGGATTCCCGAAGATGCCATGGAGCAATCTTTGCGTAAGCCATTTTCGCAGTCCGATCGAGGAAAGCTTCTGGTCGAGATTGGGATCGTCATAAGTCTCTTGCCAGAACCGCCAGCTCGTGTTCTCGACTTGGGGTGTGGAACCGGTTGGACAAGCGCTTTTCTTGCACGATGTGGATACGAGGTCGTAGGGGTTGACTTCGCGCCAGAAGCAATCGTCTCCGCAACGTCGGCACATCAAATCGCCGGACTTACTTTTCTGGCCCACGACTGGGACGAGGCGCTTCCACCCGAATTGGGTTCGTTTGACGCCGCCGTCTTCTTTGATGCACTGCATCACTCGGACAACGAAGATGCTCCTCTTAGAACCGCTTGTCTTGCCTTGAGGGAAGGAGGAATCTGCGTCACGTGTGAGCCAGGCACCGGACACGCAGCCTCCCCTGGCAGCGTTCACGCCAAAACAACGTTTGGCGTGAACGAACGTGATATGACCCCGCAGCAAATCATTACCGCAGGCAGCAAGGTTGGCTTCCGGTCTGCATCCGTGTTTCCCCACCCCCAAGAGGTCTACCGCAGTGTCTACGGACAGCAATCCAAGGTGACCCTAAAGGATCGACTCCTGAGTACCAGGGCGGGCTATGTGGTTCGAGTACTTCGCACTGTGACAATCCAACAGCGTCACTGGGGAATCGTCGTCTTGACCAAGTAAAGAATCGCACACCCCTCGTCCTGCTCCAATACGCCTTGATCGAACATGACGGCCTGGCTGAGACTCAGAACGTCTGACAGATGCGTGAGCAGCTTCCGGTCGCCTCGGCCACCGCCTGATTCTCCGTGCCGCGAACCAGGTACGTGGCCCAATCGCCGGGTCGGCGGGACGGTTTCGCCATCACAACGGGGGTAGTCGGGTTGGTGGCGCGGCAGGCCGCTCGGTGTCCGGCCATACTGGGCGGGCGATCCTGGCGGCGGTGACGGCGCAACAGGTACGCGTAAAGCGATGCACGCGGTGGCCCCGTTGAGCGGTGACAAGGAAGGGATGAATGAAGATCCTCGCCGTAGCCACGCCGGGAGCCGGCCACGTCAACCCCATGATGCCTTTGATCGAGGCGTTTCTGGCCCAGGGAGACGCGGTGACTTTTGCGGCCGGCGATGATCCTGGTGGCATCGTGGCCCGTATGGGCGCGAGCTTTCGCGTGGCAGGCCGAGGTGAGATGGATTGGTTCGCAGACCTGGGGGCCCGCGTCCTCCACGGCCTACCGGGCGATGGGCTCGCCCCCGAGCGCATCAATCACTACTTTGTCCCTCGCCTGTTCGCCGAGGTCGCCGCACCCGACATGATCGACGACGTCGTCGCCATCGGCAGGGAGCTCCGGCCAGACCTCGTGCTGTTCGAGACCTACGCGTTCGCCGGGCCCCTCGCCGCCGAGGTCTTGGGAGTCGCCGGTGTCCACCACCTGATCAGCCCGATGCTCCCGCACGAGGTGATGGCGCTGGCCGACGACGCCGTGTCGCCGATCTGGCGCTCGTTCGGCTGCTCTACCCCCGGCTATAGCGGGTTGTACCAGGGGATCACGATCGAGATCACCCCGCCCTCGCTCGAGGAACAGACGATTCCAGGCGGCGAGACCCTGGCCATGCGTCCCGCGCCGCTGCCGGCGACCGCGCCCACGCGCGGAGGTCCCCCTTGTGTGTACATAACACTGGGCACGTTGTTCGGCAACACCGAGGTATTTCGAACGGCCCTCGCCGGTCTTGCGGGGGAAGACCTCGAGGTGGTCGTCACGGTGGGTGCCGACAACGATCCCGCGGCGCTCGAACCCGTGCCGGCCAACGCCAGGGTGGAGCGCTACATCCCGCAGGCCGAGATGCTTCCCCGGTGCTCCGTCATCGTCCATCACGGGGGCTCGGGCACGATGTATGGCTCGCTGGCGCATGGCGTCCCCCAGGTGGTGGTCCCCCAGGGTGCCGACAATTTCGTCAACGGCCGGCTCGTCGCCCGCTGTGGCGCCGGAGTGATGATCGGACCCGAAGAATTCAGCTCGGACGCCGTTCGCGACGGGGTGCGACTGCTGCTCGAGGAGGCGTCGTATCGGGATACCGGGCGCCGCCTGGCTAACGAACTCACCGCGCTCCCCGAACCGGGCGAGGTGGCCCGGACACTGCGCGATCGCATCAGCGGCGGCTGACGACCGGCAATGTGCCGCTTCCGTGCGGGTCCGGGGTAGCCGTCGTCGACGGGATCGGTGCCGTCCGACCGGGAGAAAGGACGCAGTGCCACGCTGAGGCCACAGCGGAAACCCAAGAGACGTTAATCCGCCGCTCAGGTTCGCACACCAAGATCGCCAACCGGATCGCCTGGTCCCGGGGTGGCGGAGGAAGACAGCGGGAAAACCCATCGTCACTCTGCCATCTCAAATCCTCCAATCTGGGATTTGGCTCTTGAGACGCAGCAATCCGGACATCACGTGATCGACCACACGGTTCGATCCACCGCGAATGATGAGGGCGGCGCGGCGCAAACGTCTCGCCGGGCCAGACGAACGCTCCTGCCTCGGGAGAACTTTCTTGGCGTCTGGGTTTTGTCCTCCCTCGTGCTCTTCTTGCTTTGCGCAGTGTGGTCCCTCGCGACCCCCTTGGGTGCATCACCCGATGAAGGGGCGCAGGTCGTCAAGGCTGCTGCGACCGTGCGTGGCGAGCTGATCGGTCAACCGGCACCGGGTCTGAGCACCGCCACCAGAGCCTTTCGCGTGCCGGCAGTCTTCAAATCGATCTACCGTCTTCCCCGCTGCTATCAGTTTCGGTCTTCCGTGCCCGCCGGCTGCGCACCGCACCTTCACTCCTCGGGCCGCCTGGTCACGGTCACTTCCTACGTCGGCCGTTATCCCCCCCTGTACTACGCCATCGTCGGGCTGCCCACTCTCGCAATGCACTCCGAGGGTGTCATCTATTTCATGCGACTCATCAGCGCACTCATCGACTCGATCCTTCTCGGATTGGCGCTGGCGGTCGCCGCCATCTGGGTCCGCTCGACAATGGTGCTCGCTGCGCTGGCGTTGACGATCACCCCGTTGGTGGTGTTCCTCTGCGGCGTGGTCAATCCGAGTGGATTCGAAATCGCTGCCGCGATCTGCGCGTGGACCAGCGGCCTGGCCCTCGTGCGACCCAGGGAATCGGGCCCCTCGCGTCGTCTCGTCGTGACCTTTGTCGTCTCGGGGTGCCTTCTCGAACTCACACGAGGGCTCTCGGTCCTGTGGATGGTGTTGATCGTCCTGACGATGATCGCATTGGAACCCAGATCGTGTCGAGAACTGCTGCGGGCGCGCTCCGTCCGTATCGGAGTCCTGGTCCTCGGCGCGGTCGGGGCCCTCGCTCTCACTTTCGTGCTGCTGGCCGACACCCTGACGGTGGTGTCCTCCATTGAGCTCCCACCCGATCATGCAGCGATCGGCGCCTTGATCCTGAAGGTGCTGGGGCAGATCGGGGTCTACTTCAATCAGTTCATCGGCGTCTTTGGTTGGCTTGATACTCCCTCGCCGTTGCTCACCATGGTCCTTTGGACTTCGCTGTTTGGCTTTCTCATCGTTGTCGGTCTCGTTTTCTCCAGGGTGCGACACGCGTGGGTGCTGCTCGGCCTGGTCGGAGGGTCGCTCGTCTTGACGGTGACGATCGTCGTATGGCATGCGGCTTCTTCCGGCGTCACGTGGCAGGCACGGGATGGCTTCCCGCTCTATGCCGGGATCCCGCTCCTTGCCGGCTTCGTGATGTCCGATCATCCATTCGTGAGCTCGGCACGGCGCACCAGAAAGCGAGTAGCGGCGGTCGTTGCGATTGGGGTGGGGACTGGGCAGCTGGCGGACTTTGTCTGGGCCTTGCGTCGCAACACCGTCGGCCTCGGACACACGTTCAATCTCTTTGCCAGAGTACGGGGGGGATGGTCACCTCCCTGGGGTACTCCTCTCGTCGTGGCGCTGGGCGCGGTGGCCGTCGTTCTCTACGCGGCGTGGCTGCGTCGTCAGATGGCGCACTTCCAATCGCAGCCTTGATACGCCCTGGGAAACGGCTTCCCTGCATACGTTTCGGCGCGTCCGGCGAAGCGCGGAACGGTCAGCCGGCGGGGCCGACGACAGGTGTCGCACCGGAGAGGTCGAGCGGGCGCAGGTAGAGGGCGCGACTGTTGGGGTAACTGATGGCGCCGGGCAGCCAGGCGTCGAACGCTATCCAGAACGATCCGCTGGAATCGGTGAAGACCGACTCGCCGCCCGGTCCCGCCATGTCCGGCCCGCTGGCCAGGATGGGCTGGGTCAGCGGTTGGGTGCACGGCCCGAGGGGCCCGCTGCACGTCGCCACGCCGACGGCGTAGTTGGCGCTGTCCCAGTTGTTGCCCGAGAAGAAGAGGAAGTAGCGCCCCGCATCGAGCACGAGGTCGGGCGCTTCGACTACCCCCGCCTCCCAGCTGAGGTCCGCGCTGAGCAGTGCGGCGGGCGCCGCGCCGGCGGCGAATCCGGTGCCCGATGCGTTGAGCTGCTCGGACCAGATCGTCGCCGGTTGTCCCCCCGCCCCGATGGACTTCCATTGCAGGTACAACGCACCGTTGGCGTCCACGAACGGGGACGGGTCGATGGACCCCCCGAGCGCGGGCTGGCACTCGAGGGGGGCGGTCGAATCGTCCGTGAAGGGGCCCTGGGGTTGCGTGGCGGTGGCGACCGAGATGCACTCGTCGCCGCTGCCCGCCCCCGCCACCTGCGCCGCGTAGTACAGGACGAAGGTCGAGCCGACCTGGAGGACACCGGGCGCCCAGGTCCCACCCGGCACCGCCCATTTGGGCAGGCTCGGCAGGGCATTGCCCACCGCGGTCCAATGAGTCAGATCGGTGGAGTCGATGATCTGGATGTTCCCCTCCGCCGAGTTCGTGGCGTAGGCGAAGTAAGTCCCGTCGACCCGCATGACGTCGGGATCCGGGAAGTCGAACGGATAGACGGGGCCACCGGCGGTGCTGCCGTCGAGCATCAGGCAGGCGCTGGACACTGCGGAGATGTCCCCGATGGCCGCCGAGTTGTCGCGCCCCGCGATCTGCTGCAGGGCGCCGCGCACGCCGCCGAGGCAGGTCTGGAGTGTGGCGATGTCGAGCCCCTCGAGGGACGCCGCATTGTTCGTGGTGCCGAGAACTCCCTCGGTCGTCGCCACCTGGCCCAGCATGGATGCCACCGATACCTGCAGCGCATTGCGATGCCCGACGGCCAGCGCGCGAGCGTACGTCGTGGCGGCGAGGTCGAAGTCCGACGCCGACAAATGGCGCCGGGCCGCGGCGAGAACTTGTCGCTCATGGCGGGCCAGACCGTGGACCTGCAGGTCGGTGACCAACGCGGCCACCAGTGCCCCCACCATGAGGAGAGCGACGCCCACCGTCGGCCACCGTCGACGTCGCCGTTCAGCCACCGGAGACCGCGTAGCTCTGGCAGCTCGCCGAGGTGGCATTCAACGCGGCGATGGCGGAGGCCTGATCGCCGACCGACAGCGCGTTCATCGCCTTTTCCACTCCCCCGAGACAGGTGTTCAAGGCGGTGATGTTCGAGCCTTGGGCGGACACGTTCGCCTGGGCCTGCGCCAAGGCGCCCTGCACGGATCGGAGTTCCGCCGTATCGGAAGCGAGCGCTGCCGCGTTCGCGTCGACCTCGCCGTTGACGGCATGGAGACTGCCACGAACCGAGGCCAGATCGCCGAGGACG
This sequence comes from Acidimicrobiaceae bacterium, assembly GCA_003133545.1. Taxonomy (GTDB): domain Bacteria; phylum Actinomycetota; class Acidimicrobiia; order Acidimicrobiales; family RAAP-2; genus Bog-473. Next base: position 6,550 of record PKYA01000201.1, read on the forward strand.
GCGTCAATCCGGTGCCGCGTGCTCTCGATCGAGGCGTGCGCCAGCGCGAACTGGGTCTTGGCCTGGACCTCGCCACCCACGAGAAACCCCGCGGTGGCGGCGAAGAGCGCGAATGCCGCCGCGGCGAGCAACCGCCTGCGCCAGCGTTTCGGCACTGTGACCGCATCGGCGTCTGCGCCGGCACTGCCTGTGCCCGCGGCGTCGGAGCCACCGTTGTCGGTCTCCGCCTGCGCACGTACGCGTAACCGCTCGGTCGCCATCACCATGGAGGTACCGCCATCCCTCGCCTTCCCGACGCCATGCCACCGCCGGATGCCCGCGGTGGCCATCATCATTCTCACGCAGAAGAGACCGCAGAGGTTGTCGGGTGGTTCGCGGGTCCTTGGCGGAACTGCCGTGGCGCCACCACCACGCGCCGGCTCCCCGGGGGGACCACCTGCAACGCCTGTCGCAGGTGCGTTGATGCGTGGGCCTAGGAGTTGGCCTCCACCCAGGCCCCGATGTCGCGGGCTGTCCCCGCCGGATCTTCGAGCGGTCCGAAGTGCCCCAGGTGGCGCCGCTCGAACAGCGCGCCGCTGGTGAGGCGCGTCAGGGCCCGGGGCGCGAACGCCACCGGGCCGTACTCCTCATGACGGCCGACGACGAGAGCGACCGGGAGATCGAGGGCGGCGAGGGCCTCCCACGCGCCACTCTCGGCCGCCCCCCGAAAGACCGCTGCCTCGGTCGAGGGGGGGCAGCGCAGCTCCACCCGGCCGTCGGGCCGGGGGACGAACCCGCCCCGGACATACGCCCGCAGAGCGTCGGGATGCAGCTCGTCCAAGGGTGGCTTGGCGGCGAAATTGGCCGCCGCCTCATCGAAGGAGTCGAACGTACGCCGGCGCCGCAACGCGGCCTCGGCCATGGGATTCGGCGTGCCACTGGGCGGGAGCACCCCGGGCGCGACGATGACCGGCTCATAGAGCCACAGGGAGCGGAAGGCACCCGGGCGCCGCGCCGCCGCCAGCACCAACGCGGCGCCGCCCATCGAATGGGCGATGCCGTGCAGGGGGCGGTCCGTGCCGATGAGGTCGCTCCCGAGCACCGACTCGGCATCGTCGCCCATGGCGGACCACACCAGGGGGGCGCCGGGCGGCGTGTCGCTCATCCCGTGACCCCTGTAGTCGAGCGCAATGCAGCGGTACCGGCGCCGCAAAAGGGCCGCCACCGGCTCCCAGACCTGGCCACAGAATCCGGTGGCATGGGAGAACAAGAGGAGGGGCGCTGCCTCGTCCGCCGGCCCGCCAAGGTCGTGGACGGCGACGCGCACGCCTCCGGTGGACGGGATCAGTCTCATGCCGGCGCAACCCCGCGCAGCACCGCCACCGGGAGGGTGTCCAGCGCCTGCCCCACGGCGAAGGCATTGCGCCGCACCGCCAGCGTCACGCCCGTTACGACGTCGGTGAGTTCCCGGGGAGCGGGCGCCGGCAGGTGCAACCGGGTGTCGCCCCAGACACGTCCGCCGAGGGCGAAGCGCCCCGGGCCCGCCAACCCGAGCATCAGCCGGGGCACGAGCGCCACGACCCATTGCCGCCCCCGGCGGCGCAGGATCCCCACGGCGTGGTCCGCGCCCGCGCCGGAGGCCCGCGCCAGGTGGTACGAACCGCGGTCGAAGAGCACCGGCTGCGCCCGGCGCAGCGCGAGCAGCGTCCGCAGGACGTGCAACTTGATGCGCCCGTCCTCCCATGCCGCCAGGAGGGCGGCGGCGGCCTGGCGCGCCGCGGCCGGAGCGTCGTCGCCGGGGAGAGTAGCCAGGAGTGCGCGCCGCGCCGCGAAGTCCACCGGGCGGCGGTTGTCCGGGTCGGTCAGCGAGAAGTCCCACAGCTCGGTGCCCTGGTAGACATCGGGCACCCCGGGGCACACGGACTTGAGCACGACCAGGGCGAGGGAGTTGGTGGCGGCGGCCGGACCGATACGACGGACCAGGCGCTCCATCTCGGCGCCGAACGTGGTGGGCGAGGAGCGGGCCAGCCGCCGGATGAAGGAGCGCAGCGCCCTCTCGTAGCGTTCGTCCGGGTCGGTCCACCCGGTCCGGCACTTGGCCTCCCGGGCCGCCTTGACCGCGTACGCCTGTACCCGCGCGCACACCTCGGCCGACATCCGGGCCCGGCCCATCGGCCACATGGCGGCCAGCGTCTGGTACGCCACCAGCTCGTCGTGGGCGTCGGGGCCGCTCGCCGCGCGGAGGACACCGGCACTACGGCGATGCCAGCGCGCCGTCAGCCGGTCCCATTCGTCCGCCACCTCGGAGAGGGCGAAGAGGCGTGCCCGCACGTCCTCGCTGCGCTTGGAGTCGTGCGTCGACGTGGCGTTGAGCGAGGACGGGTGGCGCCGACCCCGCGCCGCGGTGGCGGCATGGAACGCCGGGATGTTCACGGCGGGATGGCCCGGATCGCTGCCCACCTCTGCGTGCGCGAGCAGGCCCGAGAAGCGGTACGTGGCCGTGTCCTCCACGCCCTTCGCCGTCACCGCACCCGTCAGCTGCTGCCAGCGCTGCGCCACCTCGACCCAGCCTGCGCCCCCCGCGCCACCGTGCGTGTCACCCTCGGGAACGAGCATGCCGTCACAGAGCAGGGCCAGGGCGCGCCGGCCTTCCTCGCCCAAGGTCGGGGCTGCGGCAGTGGCGGCGCGGCGCACCCGGGCCGCATCGTCGGGGTCGGCGCTCCCGGGCCCGAGATAGGTGCGGTAGGCGTCAAAGTGCACGGTCAGCGCCGCCATCGCCTCTTCGATGGCCGACCGAGAGAGGTCGTGCCCGGGATGGTCGGCAGCGAGGGCCGCCGCGGCGAGGCCGCTGAGGCGATGAAGAGGGGCGCCGAAGGAGCGCGCCAGCATCTCTCCCTTTGCGACCAGCGCCAGTGCGGAGAAGGTCCGCGCGTCACTCGTGGACGCCGCCCCCGCCTGCGCCAGGCGCGCCGCGCCCGCGGCGTCCACGAGGAGCCCGCCGGCGACGTCGGCGAACTCGTACCCCGTGGTGCCGTCGCACTCCCAGGACGGGCGGAGTGCCTCGTCCTTGGCCAGGATCTTCTCGACGAGCAGGACGCACGGCCCGCGCCGGCGCGCCGCGACGGCCCCCCGCAGGCGCCCCAGGTAGCCGGCGGGATCGGTCAGCCCGTCAATGTGGTCGATGCGCCATCCGGCGATGCGCTCGTCGGGTGCCATGGCGAGAATGCGGGCGTGCGTGGCGTCGAAGACGGCGGGGTCCTCGACGCGCACGCCGATCAGACCGTCGATGTCGAAGAAGCGGCGGTAATTCCCTTCCTCCGCGCTCAGGCGCCAGAAGGCGGGACGGTAATGCTGGCGCTCCAGCACCGACGCGAGGTCCGGGGGCGATGGCGTGGCACTCCCCGGCGGCGACGGCTCGCCGGCGAGGGGGAACCGCTGGCCGTCGAGGACGAAGAACTGCTCGCCGCCCTGCGTTGCGATGGCGGCGCCGCCCCGCCCGCACACCTCACGCAGGGGCGACCCCAGGGTGGGTACGAGCACCTTGCCGCCCTGTGCCGCCCAGTCGATGTCGAAGATCCTCGCGGCGCCCCCGTGCGCGCCCTCTCGCAGCGTTTCCCACCACCATGCATTGTCGGGGTGCGTCGCCATGTGGTTGGGCACGATGTCGACCAGGAGCCGCATGCCACGGCCGTCCAGCGCGTCGAGCAGCGCCTCGAATTCCGCCTCCGTGCCGAGCGAGGGATCGAGGCGCGTGGGGTCGACCACGTCGTAGCCGTGGGTGCTGCCGGGCACCGCGGCCAGCACCGGGGAGACATAGAGCGTCTCGATGCCGAGGGCATCGAGGTACCGCACCAGGCGTGTCGCGCCGGCAAAGCCGAGCTCCGCCAGCTGCAGCCGGTACGTCGAGCCCAGTGGTCGACGGCCCGCACCGGCGCCCCTCACGCCAGGAGGCGCTCGCTGTGACGGAGCAGGAGGCTCGAGTGCGCGGCGAGGTTCACCGCGTCGTTGCGCACCAGGCGTGACCACGGCCCGGGGCGGGCCGTGTTGAGCAGCTCCTCCCAGCGTCCCGGCTGCTCCAGGCGGGGCAGCGTGTAGGAGTGCGAGCGCGCGCCGGCGTTGAGCAAGAGCAACAGGGTGTCACCGGTCGCCGAGCGGCCCCGAATGTCCACCTCGTCGGCCGCGCTGCCCAAGAGCAGCATGCCGATGCTCTGGTTGTTGGGATCGGACCACTCCCCTTCGGTCATCTCCTGGCCGTTGGGCCGGATCCAGGTCACGTCCTTGGTCTGTGTACCCGCCACCTCGGTGCCCGTGAAGAAGGCCCGACGGCGCAGGACCGGGTTGTCCTGGAACACACCGATGAGGTCGCGCACGAAGCGGCAGAGGTCCAACCCCGATTCGCCCAGATCCCAGTCGAACCAGCTGCTCTCGTTGTCCTGGCAGTAGGCGTTGTTGTTCCCCTGCTGGGTCCGGCCGATCTCGTCGCCGCCGAGGAGCATGGGTACCCCCTGGGCGAAGAACAGCGTGGTGAAGAAGTTGCGCTTCATGCGGTCCCGGGTCCGCTCGATACGCGCGGACTCGGAGCGTCCCTCGGCGCCCCAGTTGCGGCTGAAGTTGGCATCGCTCCCGTCGCGGTTGTCCTCGCCGTTGGCCTCGTTGTGCTTGTGGTCGTACGACACCAGGTCGTTCATGGTGAAGCCGTCATGGCAGGTCACGAAGTTGATGCTGGCGTAGGTCCGGCGTCCGCTCGGCGCGTAGATGTCACTGGAGCCGGTCAGGCGCGACGCCAGTTCGGGTACCTGGCCGGGGTCGCCCCGCCAGAAGCGCCGCACGCAGTCGCGGAAGGCCCCGTTCCACTCCGACCAGCCGGTCGGGAACTGCCCCAGTTGGTAGCCGTCGGGGCTGGCGTCCCAGGGCTCGGCGATCAGCTTCACCTTGGAGAGCACCGGGTCCTGCCCGATGATCTCGAAGAAGGCGCTCGGCTGTCCGGCCTCGTAACCGCGCACGAGCACCGGGGCGAGGTCGAAGCGGAATCCGTCGACGTGCATGTCGGTCACCCAGTACCGCAGGCTGTCGGTGACCAGGCCCATCGCGCGCGGGTGCAGGATGTTGAGGCTGTTGCCGGTGCCCGTATAGTCGAGGTGGTAGCGGGGCTGATCGGTCATCAGCCGGTAGTACGCCGAATTGTCGATGCCGCGCAGGGACAGCGTGGGGCCCAGCTGGTTGCCTTCGCCCGTGTGGTTGTAGACGACATCGAGGATCACCTCGAGCCCTGCCCGGTGCAAGGTGCGCACCATCGACTTGAACTCGCTCACCTGCTGGCCGAGGCCTCCGGTGGCATAGCCCACGTGGGGCGACAGAAAGGCGATGGAGTTGTAGCCCCAGTAGTTGGTCAAGCCCTGCTCGACGAGGTGGCGGTCGGCCACGAAGTGGTGCACCGGCATGAGCTCGACCGCCGTCACGCCGAGGTCCAGAAGGTGGTCGATGACCGGGTCGGAGGCCACGCCGAGGTAGGTGCCCCGCAGGTGCTCGGGCACGCCCGGATGGCGCAGGGTCATGCCGCGCACATGCGTCTCGTAAATCACCGTCTGGTTCCACGGGGTGTTGGGCGCCCGGTCGTCCTCCCAGGTGAAGGCCTGGTCCACCACGAGGCACTTGGGCATGGCGCCCGCCGAGTCGCGCGCATCGAAGGAGAGGTCCTCGGCGGGATCACCGATGGTGTACCCGAACAGCTCGTCGCTCCAGCGGATGGGCCCGCTCACCGCCTTGGCGTAGGGGTCGATGAGCAGCTTGGCGCCGTTGAACCGGTGACCCTTCTCGGGCTCGTAGGGTCCGTCGACCCGGTAGCCGTACAGGGTTCCGGGCCGGACGTCGGGAAGGTAGGCGTGCCAGACGTTGTCCGTCCTCTCGGGCAGCGAGATGGTGGCCGTGGGCTCTCCCGAGGTGGCGTCGTCGAAGAGGCATAGCTGCACCCCGGTGGCGTTCTCGGAGAAGAGGGCGAAATTGACCCCTTCGCCGTCCCAGGTGGCACCGAGCGGGTGGGGGCTGCCGGGCCAGACCCTCATTGTGGCGCGGCCCGCGCCAGGTGGTAGACGCAGAACTCCCATGGGCCGAGCCGTGTCCGCTCCCCGGGCCGGCGCGCTGCGGGCAGCAATTCCCCGGAGCCCCCGAACTCGGGCGCGGCGGCCTCCACCACCTTTGTCCAACAGGCGCTCTCGTCTCCCGCCCAGCCCTGCGGTACAGCCGGCAGCACGCCCTCGACCCGTTCGGCCGACACGTTGAAGAGCGCCACGACGGCATCGTCGGGGTGGGAGCGCACCATGGTGAGGACGCGGCCGTCGGCCTGGGCACGTGCCGCGGCGCGGGGCGCGCGGCGCAGGGCTGGATTGGCGCGCCGGAGTTCGATGAGGGCCCGGTGGAGGGCCCACTGCGCCCGATGGGTGCCCTGGTGGCGCAGCGAGCGGTCCAGGCGGGCGGCGCGGAACGTCGCGTCTGCGGCCGGGTCGGGCATCTCGCCCGACTGGGGCAGCACGGCGAGCTCGCGCGCCCTGCCCGCCCGCACCGCCTCGGTGAGGGCGGGGTCTCCGTGGTCGATGAAGTAGGGGAACGGGGCCGGGTCGCCGTACTCCTCGCCCATGAACAACAGCGGCACGCCGGGGGCAAGGAGCACCAGAGCGGAAACCAACTGGGCCTGGGCAAATGTCACCAAGGACACCAGCCTGTCACCCCGGGGGCGGTTGCCGATCTGGTCGTGGTTCTGGGCAAAGACGACGAGCCGCTCCGGCGGGATGGCGCCCGAGGGCGCACCGTGGTTGCGCCTTCGAAAGCACGAGTACTCGCCCTGGTAGACGAAACCCTCGTCCATGGCCCGGGCGATGTCCGCGACCGCGCCGTAGTCCACGTAGTAGCCGGCGCCCTCGCCCGTGACGGCTGCGTGCACGGCGTGGTGGAAGTCATCGTTCCACTGGGCCCCCAGTCCCAGGCCGCCGGCCTCGAGCGGGCGCACCAGGCGGGGGTCGTTGTCCGCGCTCTCGGCGACGAGGAACACCGGCCGGCCCAGGTGCTCCCCCGCTGCCCCGACTGACTCGGCCAGCTCGGCGAGGAACGGGCGGGCGGTGTGGTCGAATATCTCGTGGACCGCATCGAGCCGGAGACCGTCGACGTGGTAGTTGCAGAACCACTGGTGGGCGTTCTGCACGAAGAAGGCCCGGACGTCGTCCGATCCCGGCCCGTCGAAGTTGATCGCCGGACCCCACGGCGTGCGGTAGCGGTCGGTGAAGTAAGGGGCGTAGGCCTCGAGCACATTGCCTTCGGGCCCAAGGTGGTTGTAGACGACGTCGAGGACGACGTCGAGCCCGCGCCCATGGCAGGCTTCGACGAAGCGCTGCAGGCCGGCCGGGCCGCCATAGGAGCTCTGCACGGCGAAAGGGAACACGCCGTCGTATCCCCAATTGCGCACGCCGGGGAACTGGGCCACCGGCATGAGCTCCACCGCGCTGACCCCCACCTCCACCAGCTCATCGAGCACCTCGATGGCGGCGTCGAACGTCCCCGACGGGGTGAGCGTGCCGATATGGACCTCGTAGAGGACATGCTCGTGGAGTGGCCGTGTGCGGTGCCCGGCATCCGCCCACGCGTGGGCGCCGAGGTCCACCACTTCGGACGGCCCGTGCACGCCATCGGGTTGGGAGCGCGACGCCGGGTCGGCGTAGGCGCCGTCGTCGTCGAGGAGGAACTGGTAACGCGTGCCGGCGGCGCACTCGTCGACGACCCCGGCAAAGTACCCGTCCGCCCGCGCGGCCAAGTCGACGACGCGGCCGGTGCCGGGAAAGGTGACGGCGACGTGCCGTCGCTCGGGTGCCCACACCACGAAACGCGTGCGCGCGCCTTCGAGCGGGTCCGCTCCCACCCTGAGCGCGGAGGTCATTCCGGTCCGAAGAAGACGCAGGCCAGCGGCGGCACGGTCACCGTGAGGGTCCACGGCCACCCGTGAATCGGCGCCGGGTGTGCCTCGACGCCCCCGAGATTGCCCACGCCGCTCCCCCCGTAGTGGGTGGCGTCGCTGTTCAGGAGCTCACGCCAGAAGCCGCCGCGGGGCACGCCGGCCAGGGTGTTGGTCCGGGGAACCGGGGTGAAGTTGCACACCACCAGGACCGGCGGGCCCTCTCGCGGCCGGCGCAGGAAGCCGAGCAGGCTGCGATCCGGGTCGTCCGGCTGGGTCCAGGCGAAGCCCTCGGGGTCGGCGTCGAGCTCGTGGAGGGCGGGCACGTCGCGATGGAGCCGGTTGAGGTCGCGCACCCAGCGCGCCATCCCTTCGTGGGCCGGGTACGCCAGGAGATGCCAGTCCAGGCTGCCTTCGTGGTTCCACTCCCGGCCTTGGGCGAACTCGTCCCCCATGAAGAGCAGCTTCTTGCCGGGCAGGCCGTACTGGTAGCCGTAGAGCAGCCGGAGGTTGGCGAAGCGCTGCCAGTCGTCCCCGGGCATTTTGCGCAGCAGCGAGCCCTTCCCGTGCACCACCTCGTCGTGGGACAGGGGCAGCATGAAGTTCTCGCTGAAGGCGTAGACGCTCCGGAACGTGAGCTCTCCGTGATGATGGCGCCGATGCACCGGATCGCGCGAGAAGTAGAGCAACGTGTCGTGCATCCAGCCCATGTCCCACTTGAGGCCGAAGCCGATGCCCCCGTGGTGGACGGGGCGCGAGACCCCCGGGAACGCGGTGGACTCCTCGGCGATGACCTGCACGTCGGGATGGTCGGCGTAGATCCCCGTGTTGAGCAGGCGCAGGAATTCGATCGCCTCGGTGTTCTCGCGCCCTCCCGCCGCGTTGGGTATCCACTCCCCCGGTCGTCGGGAGTAGTCGAGGTAGAGCATGGAGGCCACCGCGTCGACCCGCAGCCCGTCGGCGTGGTAGCGCGACAGCCAATGCTCGGCCGAAGAGGCCAGAAAGCTCCGCACCTCGTGGCGGCCGTAATTGAAGATCAAGCTCTTCCAATCCGGGTGGAAGCCGAGACGCGGATCGGCATGCTCGAAGAGATGGGTGCCGTCGAATTGGGCCAGCGCGAAGGCGTCTGCGGGAAAGTGCGAAGGCACCCAGTCCAAGAGCACCCCGATCCCGGCCTGGTGGAGCCGGTCGATCAGGTACATGAGCTCCTGGGGCGTCCCGTAGCGCCGGGTGGGGGCGAAGAAGCCGGTGGTCTGGTAGCCCCACGAGCCGTAGAACGGGTGCTCCATGAGGGGCAGGAACTCCACATGGGTGAACCCGGCGTTGTGCACGTGGTCGATCAAGGGCTGCGCCACCTCGGCGTAGCCGAGCAGCCGCCCCGAGTCGGCCGGATCGCGCCGCCAGCTGCCGAGATGGACCTCGTAGACCGAGAACGGCGCGTCGAGGCCCGCCCGGGCGCCGCGCCCGCGCATCCACTGCTCGTCACCCCATTCATAGGCCAGGTCCCACACGACCGACCCCGTCGCGGGCGGGTTCTCGGTGCAACGGGCGAACGGGTCCGCCTTGGTCAGGACCTCGCCCGACCGGGTGGTGAGGGAGAACTTGTAGATGTCACCCGGCGCGGCCGCGGCCACGGCCGCTTCCCATATGCCCGAGGTACCGCGGGCTCGAAGCGGATCGGCCCGCGGGTCCCACCCGTTGAAGTCCCCGACGACCGACACCTTCTCCGCGTTGGGCGCCCACACGCCGAAGGCCACGCCCCCGTCCGGTCGCGGGTGCGCGCCGAGCTTCTCGCCCAGGCGCCGGTGCGTGCCCTCGTTGAACCAGTGGAGGTCCTCTTCGGAAAGGAGGCTGGCCGGCGACGCCGCCACCTGATCGCCCGCCCGTCGTGCCGCGCTCACCGGCTCGCGGCCACCGGGCGCGGGCGCCCGCCCTCCGCGCGCAACCCTTGGAGGCGGCGCAGGAACTCGGTGTCGGCGCTGTCGCGGCGCGCTTCTTCCAGCGTGTACGCGGCGCGGCGGCGCCAGTTCATGCCCCCGGTCCCGGTCCCGGGGTGGTTCTGGGGTTGGCGCTCGCCCCACAGCTCCTCCAGGTCGACGAGGACCAGGGCGGCATCGCTGCGCGCCAGGTGGTCGAGACACGCCCGCAAGGCGCGCCCGGGGGCGTCAGGGGTCTCGGCCCCCACGCCCGTCGCCTGCAACAGGCTGTGCCGCCAGCGCGCCCGGTCCGCCCGCGCCGCCGTCGCCGCTGCCGGCGGGATCCGCCCCGCGGCCTCCTCCTCGTCGATGTCGTCCCCGAAGAAGAAGGCGGTGAAGCGCGGCAGGTCGTGCGTCCCCCACGAGGCGAGCACCGCCTCGGGTGGGGCGGGCAGGGGATCCTCCGGTGTCGACTCGAATTGCAGCACCCAGGAGCGCAACATGGCGTCCCGGGCCATCCGCTCCCGGACCGAGTCGGGCACCGTACCCAGGTCCTCGCCCACGACGACCACGCCGGCCCGGTGTGCCTCCAGGGCCACAATGGCATGGAGCTCCTCCGCCCGGTACGACACGTACGCGCCGTGGCGGGCGTCGTAGCCCTCGGGGATCCAGTACAGGCGCTGCAGTCCCATGACGTGGTCGATCCGCACGTAGGCGGCGTGGCGAAAGGCGCGCCGCAGCGTGCCGATGAAGTAGTCGTAGCCCTCGTCCCGCATGCCGTCGGGGTGCAGGGGTGGGAACGCCCAGTCCTGACCGCCGGCAAAGAAGAGATCGGGCGGCGCGCCGCCGTGCGCCCGGGTGGCGAAGGACCCCGGCGCCCAGAACGGGTCGAACCCGTCGGGATGCACGCCGATGGGCAGATCGGCGTAGAGCGGTGCCGCCTCGGCCGCCGACGCCAGTTGCTGCGCGGCAGCCCACTGCGCGTAGAGGTGGTACGCCAGAGTCGGCGTCTCGGCCGGCGCGCCCGCCGGCGCATCGTGGCGATGGGGCGCCGCCTCGCCGCGGCACCGGGCGCGCTCGCCCCCAGCGCGGAATTGGGCGTACGCCCGCAGTTCGGGATGCGCGTCGAAGAAGGCGCAGAAGGCGTTGCGGCGCGACCCGCCGGTGGCGAGGAGCGCCTCCGCCATCGGGAGCAGCACCTGCCGGCGCAAGCGGGCGACCTCCTCGTAGTCGACCACGGGGGCGTCGTGCTCCCGTGCCAGGCGGCCGGCGAACTCCGCATCGGCCAGAAGGCCGGGCGCGGCGGGCGCGGCGGCGAATTCGGGCAGGGCGGTGGGATCGACGAAGAGCTCGTTGTAGGCGAGGCGGCTCACCGGGAGATACGGGCTGGGATCCGCCGGCGGGTCGAGGAACGCCGGGTACAGCGGCAGGGCACCCACCATGGAGCCGCCGAGACCGCAGACCCACCTCCCGAGATCGGCCAGGTCGCTGTAGCTGCCCACCCCCCAGTCGCGCTCGGTCCGCACCGCGTGCAGGGGGAGGAAGGCGCCCCAACCCCGGGAAGGAGCGGGGCACCGGGGAGCGCAGATCAATAACGCGTCGGCGCGGGAGGACGGCCATTCCACGACGAACCGGTGGTAGCCCGGCCTCAGCGGTGCGGAGCCGCCGGGCTCGAGCCCGAACCGGTACCGGTGCGCGGGCCGGCCGCGCGGATCGACGCCGGCGACCATGCCCACGATGGACGACGTCAGGCGGCGACGCACGACACCGCCTTCTTCGAGCTCGATGGTGCACCACACGTCGCGCGGGTGCACCTCGGCCGGCAACGTCACCGTGGCCGAACCGGCCATCCCCATACCCATCCCCACTCTCGTGACCAGCACCGGTTCGAGCGGGCGGTCCGCCCGGGCGCGCTGCAGCTCGGCGAGCGCGTCGGAGGCCTCTGCCGCGGAGCCGATCGGCGTCCCGAGCGCGCGCAGCACGGCGAGCACGACATCCTCGTCGGCCCGGTGCTCCCGCCCGTCGGTCCCCCGGAACGATGCCTGCACGCCCCGCAGTGCGGCGAGTTGGGCGAGATCGGCGAGCGCAGTCATCGGGGTCCCGCGTGGCGTCACGAACTGATGTCCAGTACGTCCAGGATGCCCCGGGCCGGGATGTCGACCCACTCCGGCCGGCTGTTCGTCTCGTACCCGAGCTCGTAGATGGCCTTCTCGAGCACGAAGAAGTCGAAGAGCTGCGCCAGCTGCGTGACGTCGGGCGGCAGGTAGGCGGCGTCGTCGGCGACCTCGAGGTACGAGGCGAGGAACGTGCCGGAGATCCAACGGTGCCAGAACGTGAGCCAATTGTCGATGGTCGGCCGGTCGAACGAAGCGGTCGAGGTACCCAGATCACGCGTCAAGCGGATCGCCGCCGTGCGGCCGGCGTAGTGAAAGGAGCGCACCATGCCCGCCAGGTCCACCACGGCGGGGCGCTTCAGCCTGCGCCGGCCCAGCGAGCGACTGGGCTCGCCCTCGAAGTCGATGATGACGAAGTCCTTGCCGGTCCACAGGACCTGCCCCAGGTGGTAGTCACCATGGCAGCGGATGCGGTCCGCCGTGATCGGCAGCATGCTCATCTTTCGCATGCGGTCGACGATCTCGTTCTCCCGCTGCAGCACCTGATCGAGATGCACCGACCGGGCCGGCAGTGACCGCGCCTCGTTGAAGACCTTGCGGGTGAGGCTGCGCGCGCCGTGGTAGAGCGCCTGGCGGTCCAGCGCGGTCATGGGCTCGGGGGCGAAGTCGGGATCGCGGTGATCCGAGGTCAGGGCGCGGTGCAGTTCGGCCGTCCGCCGGCCCAGCAGGGAGGCCCACTCGAGGTGCGCGCCGACCAGCAGGTGGCCCGGCTCGAGCTCGCCCCTGTCGAGTGCGAACAGATTGCGCGGCGGGGCCAGGCGGAGCTCGGCGTCCTGGCGATGGGCCAGCGCCTCTTCCAACCCGTGGACGAGCGCGTCCACGACGTAGGTCCACCCGTCGCCCTCGTTCGAGATGAACTCCTCCAGCACGGCCACCGTGGTGGGGGCCGCTCCCGGCGCGTCGGGCCGGTACTCGACGCTGCCCCCGCTTCTCGGTGCGTGCGGGAAGCGGGCGCGTTCGCTCAGGAAGCGGCCGACCTCGACTCCGGGATTGATGCCCTCTTCGAAGCGCCGGATGAACTTCATGATGGCCTGGTCCCCGAGCTGGACCGAGCTGTTGGACTGCTCGGCGGAGAGGGGCACAGGCACGTAGTCGTCGGTCACGAACCCGTCGAATTGGCGCAGGATCGGCGACGGCAGGCCGACCAGCTTGCCGCCACTTCCTCCGAGCGAGCGCCGCCGGGCGAGCAGCTCGACCATCAGCGTGACGAACGAAGGCTCGAAGACGGCGTCGAAGACCACACCGGGGATCCCGTCCGCCCTCAGATCGGCCACCACGGCGTCGCCGTGCCACTTCTTCAACTCGTCCGCCCTGGTCCCCGTGGCGAAGGCGAGCGGGAGCGAGTAGCGCTCGGGACTGCCGTGGTCCAACTCGACGTTGACGATGAGCAGGTGCGCCACCGGCGCCGACCGGCGGCCGTTGGCCAGCAGAGGCACGGAGTCCACCACGGTCGCCCGGGTGATGGTCCGCGCCTTTTGCGCGAACCACCGGCGCGTGGCCAGGTAGACGGGGAGGAACTCTTCGAAGGCGCGCTGCGCCCGCCCGTTGAGCCCGTTGAAGAGGTCGTCCCATTCACCGGGCACGACGAACGAGGGTCGCAGCGGAATGGCCTCGGGGGGCTCGCACTCGAGGGAGAACCAGTAGAAGCCGTGCGGGCCGAGCGTGATGAAGTAGGGCAGGTCGCCCACCGAGGGGAACTCCGAGTCCCCGAACAGCTCCACCGGCGTGGCACCGCAGAACTCCGAGAGGTCGAGCTCGACGCACTGCACGTTGCGGGACAGGTTGACCACCACCAGGATCCGCTCGTTCTGGTAGCGCCGGATGAAGGCGAACCCCTTGCGGTTGTCCGGGCGTAGGACCTCGAGCGTGCCGCGCCCGAAGGCCTTGTAGCGCTGGCGCAGCGCGATGAGCCGTTTCATCCACCACAGCAAGGAGTTGGGGTTCTCCTGCTGTGCCTCCACGTTCACGGCCTGGGAGTGGTACTCGGGGTCGATGATGACGGGCAGGAACAGGCGCTGGGGGTTGGCCGCCGAGAACCCTGCGTTGCGGTCGCTGTTCCACTGCATCGGCGTGCGCACCGCGTTGCGGTCCCCCAGGTAGATGTTGTCGCCCATCCCGATCTCGTCGCCGTAGTAGATGATCGGGGTGCCCGGCATGGAGAACAGGAGGCCGTTCATCATCTCGATCAGCTTGCGATCGTTGCCGAGCAGGGGTGCGAGCCGCCGGCGTATCCCCACGTTGATCCGCGCCTGGGGGTCCTGCGCGTAAGCCCGGTACATGTAGTCCCGCTCCTCGTCGGTGACCATCTCGAGGGTCAGCTCGTCGTGGTTGCGCAGGAACAACGCCCACTGGCACTCCGGTGGCGTGGCCGGCGTCTCGGCCAGGATGTCCACCATCGGGAACCGGTCCTCCTGGCGGGCCGCCATGAACATCCGGGGCATGAGCGGGAAATGGAAGGCCATGTGGCAGGTATCGCCGTTGCCCATGTACGCCACGGCATCCTCGGGCCATTGGTTGGCCTCGGCCAGCAACATGCGGTCCTCGAACCTCTCGTCGACATGGGCCCGGAGCTGGCGCAGGAAGGCGAAGGTCTCCGGAAGGTTCTCGCACGTCGTGCCCTCCCGCGCGTAGAGGTAGGGCACCGCATCGAGGCGCAGGCCGTCCACACCCATGGAGAGCCAGAAGTCGACCACGTCGAGCATGGCCTGTCGCACCGTCGGGTTGTCGTAGTTGAGGCTCGGCTGATGCGAGTAGAAGCGGTGCCAGAAGTAAGCCTGAGCGACCGGATCGAATGACCAGTTCGACGCTTCGAAATCCTGAAAGATGACGCGGGCGCCGGAGAAGCGGTCGGGCGTGTCACTCCAGAGGTAGAAGTCCCGGTGCACCGACCCCGGCTTGGCCAGCCGGGCCCGCTGGAACCACGGGTGCTCGTCCGAGGTGTGTGCCAGCACCAGCTCGGTGATGACCCGCATGCCGCGCCGGTGGGCCTCGCGTAGGAACAGGCGGAAATCCCGCAGCGAGCCGTAGGAAGGGTGTACCTGGCGGTAATCGGAGATGTCATAGCCGTCGTCGCGGAGCGGGGACGGGTAGAAGGGAAGGAGCCAGAGAGCGGTGACGCCCAGCTCCTGGAGGTAGTCAAGCTTCTCTATGAGCCCCCGGAAGTCACCGACTCCGTCGCCGTTGCCGTCATGGAAGGCGCGCACGTGGACCTCGTAGATGACAGCGTCCTTGTACCAGAGGCTCGACGATGGTGTGACGAGCATGCTCTCCAGCGGTTCGGCCTCCGCTCGCAGGTCATCGAGCGCGGTCACGCCGCCGCACCCGCCAACGCGGCCTCGCCCTGTTCGAGCGAGAACAGATGGGCGGCCAAACCCGACGGCTGGAGCATGACGAAATTGTGACGGCCCTGCCACTGGTAGCGGGCGCCCGTGAGAAGGTCGTGCATCACATAGGGCCGCTCCGCGTCGACGCCCAGGAGGTCGAGGTCGAGGTCGACCCAGCCCGACTGCGCCTGCGCGAGGTCGAGGCTGACGATCACGACGATCACGTCACGCCCGGCGCCGGCGTCACCCGGCCCCTGGCGGGATTTCGAGTAGGCCATGATCTGGTCGTTGTCGACGTGGTGAAACCGCAGGGCGTCGTTGAACTGCAGCGCCGCGTGGTCCTGGCGGATCCTGTTCAACCGGGCGATGAATTCGGACAAGCTGTCGAGGCGCGTGAGATCCCAGGAACGGACTTCGTACTTCTCGGAGTGGAGATACTCCTCGGAGCCCGAGAGCCGGGGCTGGTGCTCTTGCAATTCGAAGGCCGGACCGTAAATTCCGTAGCTGGCGCTGAGCGTGGCGGCCAGGACCAGCCGGCACAAGAATGCCGCCCGCCCGCCGGTCTGGAGCGTCTCCGTCAAGATGTCAGGCGTGTTCGGCCAGAAATTCGGGCGGAAGTACTCGGCCATGTCGGTCTGCGTCAGCTCGGTCATGTACGTCTCGAGCTCCCACTTCGAGACGCGCCAGGCGAAGTAGGTGTAGGACTGGGTGAACCCGACCTTGGCCAGCTGCTGCATGACCTTGGGACGCGTGAAGGCCTCGGACAGGAAGATCACCTCGGGGTTCTCCGCCCGCACCTGCCGGATCATCCACTCCCAGAATGCAAGGGGCTTGGTGTGCGGGTTGTCCACCCGGAAGACCTTCACGCCCTGGTTCACCCAGAAGCGGACCACTTCGAGCAGTTCGGCCCACAGGGACTGCCAGTCCGGTGTGTCGAAGTCCAACGGGTAGATGTCCTCGTAGCGCTTGGGGGGATTCTCGGCGTACCGGATGCTCCCGTCGGGTCGATGGCGGAACCATTCGGGGTGCTGCGTCACCCAGGGGTGGTCGGGCGAAGCCTGAAAGGCCAGATCGATCGCCACGTCGATGCCCCGCGCCGCGGCCGCGGTGACGAGCTCTTTGAAGTCCTCGAGCGAGCCCAGCTCGGGATGGATCGACCGGTGGCCGCCCTCGGAGGAGCCTATGGCCCACGGGCTGCCCGGATCCCCCTTGGCGGCGCGCGTCGCGCCATCGCACCCCTTTCGGCCCGTCCATCCGATGGGATGGATGGGCGGGAGGTACAGCACATCGAACCCCATGTGGGCCACGTAGGGCAGCCGGGCCCGCACGTCGGCGAACGTGCCGTGACGGGTCGGATCGGGGGAAGCCGACCGGGGGAACATTTCGTACCAGGTGCTGAAGCGGGCCTTCGCCCGGTCGGCCACCACGGTGAACACCTCCGACGTCATCGACTGGTCCGGATCGCAGCACCGATACATCAACCCGGCCAGGCGATCGGAGAAGATGAGCTCTCCCAGTGTGGCGACACCGGCCCACTCGGCGGCCTCGTCGGAGACCGTGCTCTCCAGCCCGCCCGATGCAGACCACAGATCCGCCGCCGCCAGCGTCAGCAAACGATGCTCGGTGCTCTGGGCCCGCCGGGAGCCCGCGTCGATCAGCTCGGCACCCACGCGGAGCTCGACGCCCACGTCCTGCCCGGCATCCACCCTGGCCCGCAAGTCACGGCGCCACGTCATGAAGCGATCGATCTTCGCCTGCACCACGAAGCGGTACTGGCCGATGGTCTCGACGGCGAACGCCGCCCGCCACCGATCGTTCTCCATCGGCTCCATCCGGGTCGCGGCCCAACGGTGCTCCCCGTCTTGGCGGTAGCGGAGATCGCACGTGATGAGGTCGTGCCCGTCGGTGAAGGCGTCCGCCTCGACCACCACGGTGTCGCCCACCGCCGCTTTGGCCGGCCGGCGACCGCAGTCCACCTGGGGACGCACACCGCTGATGACGGGTCGCACCCGGTTGACCGGCATCGGCAGGGACCGCGCCGCCCTAGAGTCCCTGGCTTCCTGGCCTGCTGGTTCTTCAACGGCACGGCGAGGAGCAGTGTGTCCTGTCGCCATACGTCGGATACCACCTCTCTCGTCAGCTTCTTACCCGGCCCTCTCTACGCACAAACGAACCGGGTTGCGGGCCGGCCTCCGTCGGCTCCCGCGCGGCAGCGCAGGCGGGTTTTCGATATCTCGAGGATGTGCGGCGCCTGCTCTCATGGTATCGGTGCCGCGGTGCTTCCTCCGACGCGCGCGGGCACGGCGCGCCGCGTAACTGGCAATTTGGTGACCGAAATCAGCGATCGCAACGCTGCTGCAACCTTGGACCAATCGGAGGGCCGGATTCCGCTCGGTCTCGGGGCCTGCTCCGGCGTGGCGCGGGTGTGGGCAACGACTGACCCGGGAAAGGTCAAGGGCAGGAGTGATCGACATGGGACGCAAAGATTCCCGAGCCCCCGGGTCCTCACGGGGGAACGGCAACGAGACGGCGAGGCTGGACGCGATGCTGCCGGGGCAACGCGCCCTCGGCGCCATGGCCGAGGCAGCCCGCCGGGCCCGGGAGGTGAGCACGCGGACCGAACCCGAAGGCTGCACGACGACGCCGGTGCCGGGAGCGCCGGTACCCGGGCCGATCCGAATCCCCCACGACGAGCCACCCGAGCACGCCGGGCGCGTGCGCCAGTTGGAAGTATCGATTCTGGTCCTCGCCATCTTGGTGCTGGTGTCCGCGATCGCACTCGGTGTGTCCCTCGGCGACCACGGAAGTCCCGCCGCACCGCCGCGCTCCAGCGGTTCCACAGCCCGGCCCCCGGCCCGGCACCAGGAGGGCGGACACCACTCCACGGCGGCGGCGGCGAGCCCGGCGCCCGGCGGCACCACCCCGGCTGCACCGGCCGCGTCGGTACCCCCAGTTGTGGGCAACGCGCCGCTGCTGTCCGCGCTGAGCCCGCACACGGGGGGCGCCGGTCAGGTGGTGGTGGTCTCGGGTGCCAACCTGATGAGCGCCGACGGAATGGTGCTGGCTCGGTTCGGCGGCCAGGAGGCGCCGACCAGCTGCCCCGTCCAGACGTCGTGCACGGTCACTGTGCCGGCCAACGTCGCCCAGGGGGGCGTGGTGCCGGTCACGATCACCACCGACGCCGGGACCTCCAACGCATTGACGTTCGACTACGACTGATCGGCAGCACCCGATTGCGCCGCACGGGCCAGAACCGGTGCCACTGGCGAGAACTAGTGTCACGGGGCCACGCCACTGTTCGGGTGGCCACTCGCCGGGGAAGGACCACATATGGGCATGCCAACGGATATCGGGATCATCGACACGATGCTGGGGTTCCCCCATCCCGACATGAAGGAGGTCTACCGGTTCATCACCCGCCAGACCCGGGACGCCCAGTCCAAAGAGGAGTTCGACTTCCCCGTCGAGTACATGTTCAAGGACGTGCCCGAGAAGGCGCTGGAAGGGTCCGACGATCCCATCGGCGTGACACTGCGGGAGATGGACCTCTGGGGGATCGAGCGAGGCATGATCGGCGTGGGCGGCACCGGCACGAAGGCGTTGCAGCTCCACCCGGACCGTTTCATCGCCTCGACATCAGCCGACCCCAACGAAGGCATGGCGGGCATCAGTCGGATCGTCCGCGAATACGAGACGTTCGGCGTGCGGGCCGTCGGCGTCTTCCCGGCCGGGACATTTCCCCAGGTCCCGATCAACGACAAGAAGATGTACCCGATTTACGCCAAGTGCGTGGAACTCGGCATCCCCCTCTTCTGCTGCGCCGGCATCCCGGGCCCGCGCCTCAAGGCCGCCTGTCAACACGTGGAGCTGATCGACGAAGTGATGTTCGATTTCCCCGAGCTCGTCTTCGTGACCCGTCATGGTTGCGAGCCGTGGACCGAGCTGGCCGTCAAGTTGATGCTCAAATGGCCCGGCCTGCACTACTCCACGAGTGCCTTCGCCCCCAAGTACTACCCGAAGGACGTGATCAACTATGCCAACACGCGGGGCGCCGACAAGATCATCTACGCCGGGTACTTCCCGATGGGTCTCTCGCTCGAGCGGATCATGACAGAGATGCCCAACGTCGGGCTCAAAGACGACGTGTGGCCGAAGTTCCTCCGCACCAACGCGCTGCGGGTGCTGGGCCTCGAATAGTCGCGCCGCCCCTCATGCGCCGGCCGCATCGGTGTGACGCCACAGCTCGGTGATCGAGAGCCCCAGCTCGTTGAGCATGCGGCGAAAGAGGGGCAGGGAGAGGCCCAGTACATTGGTTGGATCACCTTCGATACCCTCGACGAACGGGGCGGCCAGTCCGTCGATGCTGAACGCCCCGGCCAGCGCCAGCGGCTCGCCACTGGCCACGTAGGCATCCACCTCCGCCCGGCTCGGCTCGCCAAAACGCACCAAGGTGGTGGCCAGGCGGGAGAGGCGCACGCCGCTCCGCGTGTCGATAAGGCAGTGCCCGGTGTGCAACCGGGCATGGCTCCCCGAAAGCCGGCGCCACATGTCCACCGCCTCTTCTGCCGACGCGGGCTTGCCGAGCGCCACCCCGTCAAGATCGAGCATCGAATCGCACCCGAGCACCAAGCTCTCGGGGAACCCGGGCGCCACGGCGGAGGCCTTGCGCTCCGCGAGGACGACGACGGCGCGCGCCGTGGTCATGGTGCCCACGTCCTCGCGCACCCCGCTGACGGCCACCTGGGGGTCGAACCCGGCGGCGCGCAGGACGCGCCGGCGCGCCGTCGATGCCGAGGCCAAGACGAGTTGCGGAGCCATTGCCGCAGTACTACCACTGCGGTATCGGCCACCGCCCGGGTCTGGGAGAATGGGCGGGGAGGTGTTCGCCATCGGCGTCGCATCGGTAGCTGAAGCGCTTTCGATCTCGGTCCAGGCCGGGGTACCCGTCCTTCTGTGGGGCAGCCCGGGCACCGGCAAGACATCGGTCGTGCGCGCCCTCGGGGAGCGGCTGGGTTGGCCGACCGAGATCGTGATCGGCTCCATCCGCGAGCCGGCCGACTTCGCCGGCCTCCCGGTGGTCATCGACGGAGCGGTCCAGATGGCCCCCCCGCTGTGGGCACGACGGCTGGCGGCCGCCGGACACGGGCTTCTCTTCCTCGACGAGCTGACGACGGCCCCACCCGCGGTGCAGGCCGCCATGCTCCGCGTCGTGCTCGAGAGAGTTGTCGGCGACCTCACGCTCCCGGCCGCGGTCCGCGTGGTGGCCGCGGCCAACCCGCCCGAGGAGGCAGCGGACGGATGGCAGCTTTCGGCGCCGCTGGCCAACCGGCTGGTGCACCTGGACTGGCCGGTCGACGCCCAGTCCGTTTCCCAGGGGATCGCCATGGGCTTTCCCGCACCCCCTCGCTTCGATGACCGGGTACCCGACGCGGCGCAGACGCTCGCCGCGCGCGCCCTCGTCGGCGCGTTCTTAGAGGTGCGGCCCGCGCTGGTGCTCGCCGTCCCCACCGTGGCCGAACACGCGGGGCGCGCCTGGCCGAGCCCGCGCAGCTGGGAGTCGGTTGCCCGCCTCCTGGCCGCCTGCGACGCGACGGGAGCCTCGGACGATGCCCGGGCCCTCCTGGTGCTCGGGACAGTGGGCGAGGGCGCCGGGATCGAATTGCTCTCCTGGCTGGTGCACATGGACCTGCCCAATCCCGAAGAAGTGCTGGCCGACCCCGACGGCTTCGAACTGCCGGAGCGGAGCGACCGCGCCTTCGCCGTGCTCACCGCGGTGGCCTCGGTCGCCATCGCGCACGGAGATGCCGCATCGTGGTCCGCCGCCTGGCGCGTGGTCGCCCGGGTGGCCGATAAGGCTCCCGACGTCGCCGCACTGGCGGCCCGGAACCTCGCCGGCGCTCGCCCACCGGGTGCCGAATTGCCCGCCGGGCTGTTGCACATCGCCCCCGTGTTGCGCACGGCCGGGCTGATGGGCCGGGAGGGTCAAGGTGATCCTCCGCCCGCTTGAAGCGCTCGGGGCGGAGCCGCGGCGGAAGTGGGCGGCGGCGCGCGTCTGGGCCGCCCATCAGTCCCCCTACATGGCGAGCGCCCTCCTGGCTCTGGACCCGGTGGTGGTCGACCAGTCCGGGGACCCCGTGGCGGGCCGGCTGGACCTGCGCGCCTTTCCGGTTGATCCGGCGTGGCACGTCTACCTGGACCCCGAGGCGGTGGCGGCGACCGACGTCGCGCTGATCGGCTTCTGGCTCGTCCACCAGGTGAGCCATCTGCTGCGGCACCATGCCGACCGGTGTCCCCTGGGCGCGCCGGATGCGACCTCGACCGCGGGCCGCGCCCCGAGCGCGGAGGAACAGGTCTGGAACATGGCAGCCGATGCCGAGATCAACGATGACCTGGTCGCGGGCAGCGCGGTCGTCCCCGAGCATGCCGTGACCCCCGCCGCACTCGGGCTGGCCGACTCCCTGACGGCCGAGGACTATTGGGACGCCCTGGGGGGCAGGGAAAACGCGCCGACGCCCCCGCACCGGCCGGCCGCCGCGAGCGGGCACGACTGTGGCAGCGGCTGCGACGGCCGGCGGCGCTCGTGGGACAGCGGGAAGCCCGGCCTCGGCACGCTGGGCCACACCCTGATCGAGCGTGACGTCGCCCGGCGCATAGAGGAGCATCGGCGCCGGTACGGGAACGTCCCGGCCGGCTGGCAGCGCTGGGCGTCGGAGATACTCGAGCCGGTGATCAGCTGGCAGCGGCTGCTGGCTTCTGCCGTGCGCCGCGGGGTGGCCGATGTCGCCGGGCGGGTGGACTTCACCTACCGCAAGCCATCGCGGCGTTCCTCGGTCTCGGGCGGTGTCATCCTCCCCAGCCTGCGCCAGCCACTCCCCAAAGTGGCCATGGTGCTCGACACCTCGGGCAGTATGGACGACCACCTGCTGGAGCAATCGCTGGCCGAGGTGCAAGGGGTGCTCAAGAGCATGGGGGTCGGCCGTCGACATCTCCGGATCATCTGCTGCGACGCCAAGGCGTTCGACGCACAAAAGGTCATGGCGGCGAGCGACGTCACGCTCCTCGGTGGCGGGGGGACCGACATGGGCGCCGGTCTGTCCAAGGCGGCAGCGCTGCGCCCGCGGCCGGACCTCGTGATCGTGCTCACCGACGGTCACACCCCGTGGCCGGGCGCGGCGCCCCCGCGGATCCGGGTCATCGTGGGCCTGATGGATCCGAGCGGGTCGGTCCCCGCCTGGGCCCGGGCGATCGACATCCGTCCGGGGCGGGCGGCATGAGATCCTTGCGGATCGTGCCGACACGACGGAGGTCACCGGGACACTGATGCAGACCCGTATCGATGCGTCCGAACCCGATGACGGCGGGCCCGAAGATCTCGGTCATTGGCTGACGGCCGGCTTCGCGGCCGAAGAGGCCGAGATCTGGCGGCGCTGGCGGTTCTCCATCGCCCAAGCCCGGTCGTGGAAGTCGGCGGGCGTCGACGATGGTCTCCAGGCCGCCCAGTGGTCCACCGCCGCCGTGGCGCCGGACACGGTGACGGCCTGGCGGGCGGCGGGAATCGACGCGGTCGAGGCGGTCCGTTGGCACGAGTTCGGGTACGGGTTAGAGCTGGCCCGCTCCGAGAGGCAGCAAGGCCGCGGTCCCGACCAGACCTTCGCCCTCTCGCATCCGCAGACGGCGGTGACGAGAAACATCGGCAGGTCGTCGGGAGGGCTGGTGCTTGCCTCAGGCGGGCGGGCGACGGGCATGCGACGCTTCCTCGAGTCGGGCGTCGACCACATGATCATGCGCTCGTACCTCCAATGTCAGTGGACCGACGAGAGCGCACTGGCATGGGCCACCCATGGGATCGATGCCGGGGGTGCCTACACCTGGCACGAGCTCGGCCTGACACCGAGCGAGGCGGGACGCCTCGTCCTGCAGGGAAGGTCGGCCGGGGAAGTCGTCGGCGAGTGGTGGGGCGCCGGGATCCCTTTTGGCGAGTTCGCCGACTGGCTCGGCGCGGGCCTGAGCGCCGCCGAGGCGGCGGAGCAGAGAGCCCGGGGGATCACAGCCGAACATGCCGCCGCACTGCGGGCGTTGCGCCAGGAGGAGCCGGAGGCGGCTCGGCCGGGCCGGCAGCCGGCGGCGAGCCGTCGCCTGGGACCGCCGGTGACAGAACGCAGAGGCCCACCGCCGGCCGACGAACAGGGGGCACGGGCACAGATCTGCGCCGCCTTCAGCGCCATGCTGACACCTGACGAAGCGGGCGTCACCATCCCGAGCGTCGACGGCGGCGACAACCTCGGCGACTGCCTCGCGGAGGCGGCCCTACGGCACGGGGTGATGGCGGCCGGCACGTCGGCCACGGTGCACGCCGACCTGGTCCAGTTCATCAACGCGCGCGAGGCCTGGGTCACCTACTCGGTTACGATCGCCGGTCGGCATAGCATGCAGCTAGGAGATCGAGCCGGGCGGGCAGTCCTCGCCGGAGACGAGTGGAAGGTGACGAGGGACACATTCTGCCAGTTCATGCAGATCGCCGGCGTCCAGTGCCCACCCCGCAACGCGTGACGGTGTCGTGACGCCCCCTGAGAACGCGGACGACGCGGGGGCGACTTCCCAGCGGTTCGGGCGCCGGCAGCTGTTGGAAGCGGCAGCCCTCGGGGTGGGAGGCGTCGTCCTGGGATCGTCGGGAGCCGGAGCCTCGACGACGAAGGGATCCCGGCGAGTGGCCCGCATTCGGTACCCGACGTTGACCTCGGCCGCCGTGCGCCAGCCTGGTTCGCTCCCCGATCCCCGGCGACCGGCCGGTGCCGACCTGGTTCCCGAGATCGAGCAGATCGTCGTGGTGATGATGGAGAACCACTCCTTCGACAACATGCTCGGCATGCTGGGCCGGGGTGACGGCTTCCCCCTCGACGCCCAGGGCAGGCCCACGGCCGCCTGCCCGGACGGACATGGGCACCTGGTGCATGCCTTCCACATGCCGAGCGACTGCCAGACCGACGGTGTCGGGAACGACTGGAACACCGGCCATCGCTCCTATGACAACGGGACGAACCAGGGCTTCGTGGAAGCGTCGACCGGAGAGACCATGGGGTATTTCCTCGACTCCGACATGCCTTTCACCTGGGGCCTGGCCCGTACCTTCCCCATCGCAGACCGCTGGTTCTGCTCGCTGCTCGGCCAGACCGATCCCAACCGGCGCTACTTGTTCTCAGGCACGTCGCTCGGCTTGGTGAGCGACAGCTTCCCTCTCGCCCTCCCTCCCAACGGCACCATCTTCGACACCTTCAACAAGTACGGCATCTCGTGGCGGGACTACTACTCGGACCTCCCGAGCCTGGGCGTGTACCTGCCCCTCCTCGGCGAGCGCGCGATCAACGAGAACATCGTGAAAATCGACCAGTTCTTCATCGACGCCGCCGCCGGCTCGCTCCCCCAGTTCACCCTGCTCGAGCCCAACTACTCCATCTCGTCAGAGGAGAATCCCCAGGACGTACAGTACGGGGACCAGTTCATGTCGGACGTGGTCAACGCCGTCATGCGGGGCCCCCAGTGGCCCAAGACGCTGATGATCTGGACCTATGACGAGTGGGGCGGCTGGTACGACCACGTGCCGCCCCCGGCGGCCGTGCCGCCCGACGATGTGCCACCGGACCTCCCGCCCGGCAGCCTCCCCGGCGCGTTCGACCGCTACGGGTTCCGCGTGCCGGCCGGGGTCATCTCGCCCTATGCCAAGACGGACTTCGTCTCCCACACCGTCTATGACCACACGTCCATATTGAAGACGGTGGAGACCAAGTGGAACCTGCCGGCACTCACCCGGCGTGACGCCAACGCCCAGCACGTGCTGGACATGGTCGACTTCACGGCGAAGCCGCACTTCCTGCACGCGCCGACGCTGCCCGATCCGGCCAACCCGGTCAGCTCGTACACGTGCCTGACCACCGGGCCGGGGCAGATCCCCCCGCCGAGTGCGGTGACGCCGGCGTGACGCCTCGCCGCACCCCACTGCGCGTGGTGGCCGGGGCGCCGCTGCTGGCCGCGGTGCTCGTGCTGGCCGTTGCTCCCCGCGCCGACGCGGTCGTCGCGGCCACCAAGGCCTCGCGCGCCGTGTCTGCCGTGGCGTGCAGTCCCTCGACGCTCTCGGCCACACTGGTGCTCTCGCCTGTGGGCAGCGCCTCCACCGCGGTGGCGGGGGCGGTCGTGTTTGCCAACGGATCGGGACGCGCCTGCACGCTCCGCGGGGTGCCCAAGGTCAGCGTGGTCAGCCCGAGCGGGCAGGCGCTCGGGGTCTATCAGGAATCGAGTGTGCCCCACACCGCGCGCCCGGTCACGTTGGCGCGCTCCTCTTCCACCGCGCCGCGGCCGGACGCCGCCGTGAGCATCACCTGGTCCGCCTGGTCGTGTGCCCGGGGATCATTCGCCCTCGACATCCACTTCGCAGGCTGGAGGGGTCCCATGACCGTGCCATGGGTACCCACCGCCGGCGCCGCGGCGCCGGCAACGTGCAGCGGCAGCCACGAGACGATCTTCGTGGGTCCGGTGGCCCGCTCCGCCCCACCCTCATAGGGGGTGCGTAGCATCGTCGCATGCGCCGTACGGCTGACCGGTGTATGGCGAAGCTCGCCCGCCTGCTGGTACGCATCTTCTTCCGGAGCGTGGAGCTCGAGGGCGGCGACAACCTGCCCGGTAAAGGTCCCCTCGTCGTGGCGGCCAACCACACGAACGGGCTGGTCGACGGGCTCCTCCTCATGGCTGCCCTCGGTCGCTATCCCCGATTTCTGGGCAAGTCGACGCTCTTTCGGATCCCGCCCCTGTGGCCCTTCTTGAAATTCGCCGGCGTCATCCCCGTCTTCCGGGCCAGTGACGGCGCCACCGGTGAGCGCAACGCGTCGGCCTTCGCCACCTGCCGGGAGATCCTCGCCCGCGGCGAGGTGGTGGCACTTTTCCCTGAAGGGATCAGCCACGACGAACTGTCACTGCAACCGCTCCGGACGGGTGCCGCCCGCATCGCGCTCGACGCCGCCTTCGAAGGTGACGTCGGGGACGTGCAGACGCTGCCCGTAGGCCTGACCTACGACGCCAAGGCCCGCTTCCGATCGCGGGCACTCGTGCACGTCGGGAAGCCTGCCGCCGTCGCCGTGTGGCGAGCGACCTATCAGTCTGACAGCCACAGGCCGTGCGCCAGTTCACCGTGGACCTCGCCGAACGCCTGTCCGCGGTGAGCCCCTCTTATGCATCGTGGCAGCAGGCCGAGCAGGTGTCCCGGGTAGCCGAAGTGGTGGTGCGCCCGGCACACGGAGCGGGGCCGCGAGAGACCACCCTGGCCGACCAGGTGGAAGTGGCCGGCCGACTCGCCCGTGTCGAGCAGGACGATCCGGGCGACACGCGCTTGCGCGACGTGCTCGCGGCGTATGCCGTCTACACGCGGGACCTCGACCTGTTGGGGCTGCGCGATGCGCAGGTGTCGGCCCGGTACTCCCGGGCCGGATTGCGCGGATCGTTGGCGTGGTCGATGGTCAAGGTGCTGGCGGCCCTTCCGTTCGCCGCCATCGGTGCCGCGGTGCACGTGATCCCGTTCGAGATCATCAAGCAACTGGCCAAGTTGCCCCGCAATGAAGGCATCAAGGCCACGGTCAAGCTCCTCGGTTGCTTCGCTTCGTTCACCGTCGTCTATGCAGCCCTGGGGTTCTTCGTCGGCCGCGCCTACGGTGCCCCGCCCGGTCTGGCCGCCTCCGTCGCGGCGCCGTGGTGCGGGTACGTGGCCGTACGGCTGGCCGAACGGGTCAAACGGATCGGCGGCGTGCTGGCCGGATATCGGATCGTCCGGGAGCAGCGAGGCGCCCTCGAGGCTGTGCTGGCACACCGGGCGGCGGTGGTCGACAGCGCCCGGGCCGCACTGGGCACAGCGTGAAGCGGGCAACGCTGCACTACGGCGCGCATCATGCGCAGGTCGCTGAGCTCTGGCGCCCCGAGGGCGTGCCGGGCCCCCTGCCGGTCGTCGTCGTCATCCATGGAGGCTTCTGGCGGCAGATCTATACGAAGCGCCTGATGCACCGGCTCTGCGGCGCCGTCGTGGCACACGGCTGGGTGGCCTACAACATCGAATACCGCAGGGTCGGAAACTTGGGCAGTGGCGGGTGGCCCGAGACGTTCGACGACGTTTCCGCTGCCATCGACGCCCTGGCCGGAGTGGAAGGCATCGACCGCCGGCGGGTGGTGACCTGCGGACACTCTGCCGGCGGCCACCTCGCGCTGTGGGCCGCGACGGCACGGGCGACCGGGCCGCCGGCCTCGGATGGCCGTGACCCGGTGCGGGTGTGTGCTGCCTTCTCCCTGGCCGGCGTGGTGGACCTCGTGGCGGCGGCCCAGCTCCATGTGGGCGCCGGTGCGGTGACGGCGCTCATGGGCGGCAGCCCGGAGGAATACCCCGCGCGCTACGCCATGGGCTCCCCGGCGTCGTTGTTGCCCATCGGCGTTCCCCAGTTCCTGGTGCACGGGCTCGACGACACGACGGTGCCGCCGTCGCTCAGCGCGGACTATGCCGCGCGGGCACACGCACGGGGGGACGCGGCCGAGTACGTGCCGTTGCCCGGTGCGGGGCACATGGACATGATCGATCCGCGCGGCGCCGCCTGGCGCGAGGTGCGGGCCCGCTTGGACCGCCTGTCGGCGCCTTCGTGCCCCTGAGCGGTTGGGCGCGGGCAAACGGGCTACGCGTGGGCGCGGCAGTCCCCCGCCCGGAACTCGCTCACGCGGCCGCCCACGATGGCCACCTCGCCGAGCGGGTGGTCATCGACACCCCACAGCGTGTAGACGCCCTCGGAGAGCTCGGGATAGACACCGGCGATGAATTCGCGATCGACCGCCCGCCGGCGCCGGATCATCGTGTGCATGTGGTGCGAGCGCGGGGCTCCGACCGGCGTCAGATCAATCTCGCACCCAAGGCACTCTTCTTCCGCATAGAGGATGAGGGCGCCGATGCTCCCGCCTATGTCGAGCACGAGCGCTTCCGCGGGGCCGACCGTCGGACCCTCGTCGACGAACGGCAGCTCGACGGGAGTACCACCGTGATGATGGGCGTGAGGATGCTGGTGGAGTTCCATGGCGCGACCGGTCGGATCAGAGCTCGGGATCGGGGTTGTACGACGGGGTGGCCGGAGGGTTCGAGAAGCCGCCGTGGGGATCGGCCAGATACGGGAAGCTCGCCTGGTAGGCGCGCGGGCTGGCCGTGACGCCCTGGCTGACGAGCGCCACGGCGGCGTCGGGGGTGAACGACGGGTCCGTCAAGGGGATGGTGGCCCCGGCCACGGCCTTCAGGGCGATGGTGACCACGTCGTCGGTGGGCCGCCGGCCGTTGGGGAAACCGGCCAGGTCGTCCCCGAGCAGGCCGAGGTTGCTCGTGCCCGCCTGCGTGCCGTCGCTCGAGGTGGGGGCGATGCCCATGTTGAGGCGCAGCATCTCGGCCACCACCTTGCCGCCCTGATAGGTCCCCACGCCGAAGGCGGGGCCGATGACGCTTCCGGGGATCCCGGTGGCGAAAATGGCCACCAGGTCCGCGCGCGCCTTGGAGTACGCCGCCAGGTTCGGAAAGGCACCCGGGTACAGGGCAGGCAGGAGCCCCTGCAGCTCCGGATGCTCCACCGCCCCCGCGAACTGGCTGTCGTTGACCGGCGCCTGGCTGTTGAAGTAGTCCTTGGAGGCCATGGGGACGACGACCTCGTTCACCAACGGGCTGCCCAGGCGCGAGACCTGATCGTAGGGACCCGTGGGGGTGGTGATCCCGGTCGTCGGGTCGAACATGCGCACCGTCTGGCGCCGGGCCGTGGTGAACACACCGATCACCGCATTCGTGTCATTGGCGCCCATGGTCAGAGCTGCCCCATCCGGCGTCAGCGAGCTGATGGGTATCTGCAGCGCGATGCAGTGCACGTTCTTGGCGGCCAGGGAGTTGATGCCGGGCGCGTTGGAGCCGGGGATCAGCTGGTCGCTCGAAATAGGCCGCAGGTCCGCGAGGTCGAAGATGGACCCGAGGTCCACGAAGAAGCCGTCCGCCCGCTGACCGGCGAAGACGATGAGACCATCGGACATCCGATAGATGGCCGGAGCGGACAGCCCAGCGTAGTTGGGCGTGGAACGGATCCCCACGTTGCAGGGAGGGCACGCGAAGGCGCCGCTGCTCCCGGCCGGGGGGCTGATGGGGGTCGACGTGCTCGCCCCCATCGTCGGATCGGTGTCGATCCTGGTGACCGTGTACGTCTGCCGGCGGTTCCAGGAAGAGCTGTAGCCGCCGCTGGACGAATAGGTGATCGGCCCGGTGTTGTAGAGAAACGTGTTCGCATCGAGGATCGTCGTGGTGAACTGGAATTGGTACGTGATGGAGGGGATTCCGGTCCCGGTGTTGTCGATGTTGATCTCGTAGAGCACGTCGTCGCCGACCGCGGCCGCCGAACCCACCACCGTCTTGGCGCCGAACTCGAAGAAGTTCGGACCACCGTCAGGATCTTGCAGCGGCACGTAGTTGGCCAAGATCGTCACCGTGTCGGGTGCGTCCGGGCTGACGAATGCGTAGAGATCCGTGCTGTCCGCAGCCGGGTCCTTGGCAATAGCGGGGGCTTCCTTGTGCGACGACATGATGCGTTCACCTCATGGAGAGTAGGGACAAGATGGTGGAGCGGACGGCGTCAGCGGGTTGCTTTGAGCAGCTCCTGGGCCAGGGACTGGTTGGTGTAGCTGACGTGCTTGGTGCCGACGTAGAGCGAGATCTGCCCTGACTTGGCGTCGACCACATGCGCCACGACGCCCGAGCCCTCGAGGAGGGGTGCGTCCGGGGTCGTCCCCGACGGCTTCACCGGCGTGTCCGCGCCGCTGGGGCCCGTCAGGAGTCCGAGGCCGCCTGCGGCGGCGACGCCGGTGGCGGCCGCCCCGATGGAGGCGTTCCGGAGAAAGATGCGCCGGCTGATGTTAGGCATGGTGTGCTCCTTGTCGTTGCGGTTGGAGGGAGTCGATCAGGATCATCGAGGTCATCAATAGAAGGCCAGACCCACGACCGGACTGTGGAGGCTGATACCCCCCGATGAGCCGCAGAACGAGGAATCCCCATAGGTGAAGATGCCGCCGTCCGCCGCGGCCAGCGTGTAGCCGTTGCCCGTGAAGGTCCCCGCCACTCCCACGACGGGGCGGTTGAGGTGCACGCCGCCCGCTGAGCCGTAGAAGGCGGAGGCGCCGAAGGTGAAGACGCCGCCGTCACTGGCGGCGAGCACGTAGCCGTTGCCGTTGCGTGCCGGCGCGATGCCGACGATGGGCGCGTTGAGCCTGGTGCCACCGAGGGAGCCGTAGAACGATGCGTCACCGAAGGCGAAGATGCCCCCGTCGGAAGCCACGAGCCAGTAGCCCCGGCCGTCCTTGGTGGCCGCGATGCCCACGATCGGCTTGTTGATCGGAGTGGCACCGAGCGATCCGTAGAAGGCGGCGTCGCCATAGCTGAAGACGCCGCCGTCGGCGGCGACCAACCAGTAGCCCTGCCCATCGGGCGTCGGCGCCATGCCCACGATCGGCGAGTGGAGGCGGATGGCGCCGGCAGAACCCTCGAACGGTGCATCGCCGAAGCTGAACACCCCGCCGTCGGAAGCGACGAGCCAGTAGCCCCGGCCGTCGACGCTGGGGGCCATGCCGACGATCGGCTGGTTCAGCTTCGTCCCACCGAGGGACCCGTAGAAGTTGGCGGCGCCATAGGTGAAGACGCCGCCGTCGGCGGCCACCTCCCAATAGCCCTCACCGTCCGCGCCGGCGCACCCGAGGCGCGCGTTGGCGTGCGATTTCGCGTTGGCCGACGACGCCCCCGTGCCCGGCGCCGAGAGCGCCTGCAGGCCGACCGTCCCCACGGACACCGCCATGGCCGCGGCGGCCAACGTTACCCCGTGCCGTGATCGCTTCGTCGCTCCAGACTTTCGCGCCTTCATTGGACTCCCTCGCCGGTAGCTTCAACGTGCGGATGACTCGGCTGGTATTCGGCGCGCGCCGGCGCGCGGATGAGGGAAATCCCAATTGTTGGATTGTTACGGAACCGCAATGGCCCCGCGCCGCGTTCCTTTCGGGCGGTGGACGCTCAGCGCCGGCGGCGGCGCCTCAGCAGGAGGACCACCACCAGTACGCCGGCGAGGGGTGCCAGACGCTTCAGCACTGACGGGCCGGCGGCGCCGAGCAGATCGACCGGCTCCGCGGGCGCCGAGTGGATCGGCCGCGCCCCCGAAGGCGCCGGACGCTCCTGCCCTTCGGATTCCCCGTCGTTCCCATCCGCCGACGAGGCGTGTGCCACGAGGTCCGCCTCGAGCCTCTCGGCGAACTCCCCGAGGAGCTTGGTGCTGATGTCGCCCATGATGCTGCGCCCGAACTGCGCCACCTTCCCGGTGATCGCCAGATCGGTGACGATGGTCACCGACGTGCCTCCATCATCGGGCGTGGCCGTGGCGGTGACCGTCGCCGACGCGTTGCCCTGGCCCCGGGTGTCCCGCCCTTCGGCCCGGAGCACGGCCCGGTGCGCGGCGTCATCCTTCTCCGCGAACCATGCGGCACCCTTGTACTGGGCGGTGATCGGGCCCACCTTCACCTTGACGACTCCCCGGTACTCCTGGCCGTCGATCTCTTCGAGCTCAGCGCCGGGCATGCACGGAGCCACCCGCTCGAGGTCGGTGAGCACCGCCCACGCCTCTCCGATCGGCACCGAGACCCGGAATTGGTTCTTCAGCTCCATGTGGTGAGATCCTCCTCGCTGTCGATGTCGGCCGGCTGCCCGACGCACGCTACTTCGCCGACCAGGTCCGGACGCCCGGCCATGAGGACGCGGGCGCCTTCATCGCCTTCTTCGGGGAGTAACGGCCACACGGCACGGGCAAGGCGCACCGGCGGGCGGCGCTGGCCCGCGAAAGTGGCAACCGCAATCGGGCTATCGGTGGCCGCCACGGCCGCCCAGGCCGAAGAGGGGACGAGGGGCTGATCGCCCAGCCCCACCACGACGGCGTCGTGCTGACGCCCGCGCGCCCAGGTGACCGCCGCCTGCAGCGAGGAGGCTTGTCCGCTGGCCCAGCGGTCGTTCGCGATCACGGTGACCGTGGGCGGGATCACGTCGCGCAAGTCGACCGAGCCGACGACGACCGCCACCTCGTCGAGACCGGCACCGGACGCGGCCGCCAGGGCCCACGCGACGAGCGGCCGACCGCGGAAAGGGGCGAGCAATTTGTGCCCGGGCCCCTCGAAGCGCGTCCCGCCCCCTGCGGCCAAGACCACGGCGCCCGTGCTCACCGGGTGGCGCAGGAGGAGTAGGGCCGTTGCGGTGCGGCTCGCCTCACAAGCCGAAAGGTACCCCGACCGGTCGACCCGAAGGGGCCCGGTGGATCGGTCCGGATGCATCGCGCAAGGGGAGCACGGTGGCCCTCCCGGAACGGACGGCGATGATCTCGGCGCAGATGGCCACCGCCGTCTGCTCGGGCGTGCGCGCCCCGATGTCCAATCCGATGGGAGCCATAAGGCGCGCCAACTCCCCTTCGGAAACGCCTGCCTCGCGCAGGCGTTGGGCCCTGTCCTCCTTCGTCCGTCGCGAACCCATCGCTCCGATGTAGCCGACCTGCGTGGCCAGAGCTCCGACTATCGCGGGCACGTCGAACTTGGCGTCATGGGTCAGCACACAGACGGCGTCGCCCGGGCCCAGGCGCGCGCCGGCGCGGGCCAGGTACCGATCCGGCCAGTCCACCACCACTTCGTCGGCGTCGGGAAAGCGCGCCCGGGTGGCGAACACGGGGCGGGCATCGCACACCGTCACCCGGTAGCCCAAGACCTTGGCCACCCGCACGAGGGCTTTGGTGAAATCGACCGCCCCGAAGATGACCATGCGCGGCGGCGGGTTGAAGGCCTCGATGAAGACCGTCACCGAGGTGCCGCGGGCCTGACCCTGCCACCCGTAGTGACGATCGGCCGTCACGCCCGACTCGAGAGCATCCCGCAAGTCGTCGATCACCGCCCGGTCGAGTTCGGGCCCTCCGAGAGTGCCGAGAGCGCCCTGCCCGTGACGCAGCAACACCTTTGCTCCCAGCGAAGGGACGGCTCCGGGGGGAGCGGCGTCCCCACCGGCATCGCCGGACACCTCGATCACCGTGGCCAGAGCGACCGGCTCGTCGGCCCTGAGGCAGTCGCGCAGGACGGCGAAGAGCTCGCTCACCAGTCCAGAGGCTCGACGAACACCTTGATGGTGCCACCGCAGGTCAGACCGACGGCGAAAGCTTCCTCGTCCGAGTAGCCAAAGGTGCAGAGCCGGGGCCTGCTCTCGGTGAGCACCTCGAGTGCCTCCGCCACCACTGCGCCCTCCACACATCCCCCGGAAACCGAGCCGGCAACTTCTCCTTCGTCGTTGACCGCCATGGTCGCCCCCGCTTCGCGCGGCCCGGACCCGATCACACCCACCACCCGGGCGAGCGCGACCCGATGGCCCGATTGCTGCCACCTGTCGATGTCGGCCAGGACGCCCCTCATGGAGTTCCCACCTCTGTGGTGTCGCTCATTCCCCGCATTGTACAGACGAGGTCAGGAACCCCCTCCCCTCATTGGGCGATGACGTGCACCAGCGCTTCGAGGGAGGCGGCGGAATGGCCTTCGACGAACTGGTCGACATGGGGAAGCGCGGCCGCCATGCCCCGCGCCAACGGTTGATACCCCTCGGACGCCTTGAGCGGGTTGACCCAGACCGTCCGATACGCCGCCCGGTGCAACCGGGCCATCTCCTCGGCCAGGCGCGCCGGATCGCCCCGGTCCCAGCCATCGGAGAGGACCACCACGACGGCACCACGGGCCATCCCCGGCATGCCGAAGCGATCGTTGAAGGTGCCGATGCCTTCACCCAGCCGGGTGCCGCCCGACCAGTCGAGCACCTCGGCCGCCGCACTGGCCAGGGCTGCGTCGGGATCGCGGGAGGACAGCTGGCGGGTGAGGCGGGTGAGCCGGGTCCCGACCGCGAACGCCTCGACGCGCCCGTGGCCCACCACGGCGACATGGAGAAAGCGCAAGAGCATGCGGCTATAGGGCTCCATGGAGCCGCTCACGTCGCACAAGAGCACGATCCTCCGGGGCCGAGACTTCGGTTCCCGGCGCACCAACCGGACGACCTCGCCACCGGTGCGCAGGGACCGACGCACGGTGGACCGGGCGTCATGACGTCCGTGATCCCTCGTCGAGCGACGCATGCGTCGCGACCGGCGCAGCGCGCGCAAACGAACGTCGCGCAGGAGGCGCGCGATCTCGTCGAGCTCCTGCGGCGTGCAGGAGGCGAAGTCCTTGTACCGCAGCCGCTCTTGGGCGCTGTAGCTCACCCGCGTGACCGGCGGGGCTGGCGCGTCCGTCGGCACCGCGGGGCCGACACCAAGGCCATCGAGCTCCTCGTTTCGCGACAACTCGGCCGTCTCGACGGGGAGCTCGGGCCACGGAGTCCGACCCCACCAGAAGGCGTCGAACGTACGGTCATAGATCCCGGCGTCCTCGTGCCGGTGGACCAGGACCGTCCTTCCGGCCCAGTACACGGGGTCCCGCCGGTCGATCCCGAGAGCCTCCACGGCACGGAGGTAGTGCACCACGCTGTCCACCGGGACGATCAGCCCGGCGCCGCGGAGTGCACGGGCGAAAGCCACCAGGAGTCGCGTGCTCGACTCCGCTCCTTCAGCCACGCAGACCGGCGTCCCCGACCAGCGCACCCAAGTCCGAGCCGAGCACGCGCTCGACGTCCTCGCGGTATTTGAGGACGCTGCCGAGGGTACGCGCGACGATCGTCTCGTCCAGGGTGCTGCTGCCGAGCGCGGCCAGGGCATGGGCCCAGTCGATGGTCTCCGCCACCCCGGGCGCCTTGTAGAGGCCCATACCCCTTATGGCCTGCACCGCAGCGGTGACCTGTCGGGCCAGCCGCTCCCCGACCTCGGGCGCCTTCAGGCGCACGATGGCCACCTCCCTCTCGAAATCCGGGTGTTCGACCCAGTGGTAGAGGCATCGCCGCTTGAGGGCGTCGTGCACGTCACGCGTGCGATTCGATGTCAGCACCACCAGCGGTGGCTCGGCGGCGCGGAAAGTCCCGAGTTCGGGCACCGTGACCGAGTAGTCCGCCAGGATCTCCAAGAGGAAGGCCTCGAACTCGTCGTCCGCCCGGTCCACCTCGTCAATGATCAGGACAGGAGGGGCGACGATCCCCGAGGAGTCGGCTATGGCGCGCAGGAGTGGCCGACGGACCAGGAACCTCTCCGAGAACAGCTCGTCCTCCGCGGCGCGCAGGCCGCCCGATCCGTCACGGCCCCCCTGGCCGAGCTCGGCCGCCCGTAGGTGCAGCAACTGGCGGGAGAAGTCCCACTCGTAGACGGCCTGGCTGACGTCGATTCCCTCATAGCACTGCAGCCGGACCAGCTCCCCGCCCGTCCATCGGGACAGCGCGTTGGCCACTTCGGTCTTGCCCCCGCCCGGCTCGCCCTCGAGAAAAAGCGGGCGCTGCAGCACCATGGCCAGGAACACCGCAGTGGCGAGGCCCTCGTCGGCCAGGTACCCGTGGGCCTCGAGCGCCCGACGCACATCTTCGGGAGCGGCCGGCTGCGCCTTCTGGGGATCAGAGGTTGACGCTTTCGGCCCCACGCTCGAGCTCCTCCTCCGACGCCCCTTCCTTGGGGAAGGCCGCCATCTCAGTCCGTGGCTCACGCCACGGATCGGGCAACGTGCCGATCCGCGCATCGGAAATGGCGCGCCAAACCCGCTCCGGAGTGCACGGCATGTCGATATGACGCACGCCGAGATGACTCAGTGCATCGACGACGGCATTTTGCACGGCAGGAGTCGAGCCCACCGTGGCGGACTCGCCGATTCCCTTGGCCCCGAGGTCGTTCACCGGCGACGGCGTCTCGGTGTGCGCGGTCGTGAAGGAGGGCAGCTCCGCTGCGCTGGGCATGGCGTACTCCGCCAGCGTGGATGTGATCGGGTTGCCGTCGGCATCGTAGAGGAACTGCTCCCACAGCGCCTGTGCGATGCCCGAAGCCAGCCCACCATGCACCTGGCCGTCAACGAGGAGCGGATTGACGATCACGCCGCAGTCGTCCACGGCAAAGTGCTGGACCGGCACCACCCGACCGGTCTCGCTGTCGACCTCGACGACCGCGACATGGGCGCCGAACGGGAACGTCGAGCCGGCCCGCTCCGTGTCGTGTTGCACCTGGAGCGGCGCTCCCCGCTCCGACGCGGTGCGCGCGACCTGCGCCCAGGTGATCGCCTTGCTCGGGACGCCGGCCACGCCCACGCTGCCGTCGCCGGTCACCACGATGTCCTCGGGGGCGGCCTCGAGAATGTCCGCCACGAGCTCCTTGGCCCGCTCGACCACCAGCTTGGAGGTCTGCAACACGGCGGTCCCCCCGAGTTGTACGGAGCGCGAGCCTCCCGTCCCGCCGCCCCGCGCCACGCGTGCGGTATCGGACTGCACATAGCGGATCTGCTCGATGGGCACCCCGAACTGATCGGCCGCGATCTGGGCGAACGCAGTCGCATGACCCTGGCCGTGCGCCGAAGTGCCCGCCTTGACCGTGATCATCCCGTCGTCGTGCACCTCGACTTCGGCGAACTCCTCGCCTCCGCCGGTGACCTCGACATAGCAGGCCAGGCCGATCCCGAGCAGCATGCGGTCACCACGCGCGCGTCGCTGGGCCTGCTCGTCGCGCAGCCCCTTGTAGTCGGAGATGCGCAAGGCCTCGTCGAGTGCAACCTCGTAGTCGCCACTGTCATATTCGGCGCCCATGACCGTGGTCAGCGGGAACTCCTCGGGTTGGATGAAGTTCTTGCGCCGCAGCTCGACGGGGTCCATGTCCAATTCGTCAGCGGCCATGTCTACGATGCGCTCGAGGAACGCGGCGGCCTCAGGACGCCCCGCACCGCGGTAGGCACCCATGGGTGTGGTGTTCGTGACCACGATCCCCACGTCGAATGCGATCTCGGGAATGTGATAAACGCCCTGCGCCATGATTTTGGTCTGGCCCAGGACGAGGATGCCGCCGAAGCCCGCGTACGCGCCCGCGTCGCCGACCATACGGCAGCGCAGGCCGACCATGGTGCCGTCGTGTTTGAGGCCCAGCTCCACGTACTGCACCTGACCCCGGCCGTGCGGAAGCGCCACCATGTTCTCCGAGCGCGTCTCCACCCACTTGACGGGTCGGCCGAGCTCGAGGGCCAGTTTGGCCGCCACCACACCCTCGGCCGAGAGGTGCTTCCCCCCGAAGGAACCACCGACGTGGGGCGCGATCACCCGCACCCGGTCCGGCTCGAGCTCGAGCAAGCCGGAAAGCACGCCGCGGATCATGTGTGGCATTTGGCAGGCCAGGTGCACCGTCAGGTCATAGTCGGCCCCGGTGGGATCGACCGCGATGGCGCTGCCCTCCATGGGGACCACGGCCACCCGCTGGTTTTCGAAGCGTCCGCGCACGACGACGTCGGCCCCGGCGAGCGGATCGTCGCTGCCGGAGCGCAACCCGATCATGACATTGCTGCCAATCGACTCGTACTGAACAGGCGAGTCAGGACTGAGGGCGTCCTCCATGTCCACCACGGCGCCGAGCGGCTCGTAGTCGATCTCCACCATTTCGGCCGCGTCCATCGCCAGCGCGCGCGACTCGGCCACGACGACGACGACGGGATCGCCGACGAAGTTGACGCGGTCCTCGGCCAATGCGGGGCGGACCGCCCCGGGGCGCAGGGTCATCAGAGCCGGCGCAGGGGGGAACGCCAGATCGGTGGCGCTGTACACACCCACCACGCCCGGCATGGCGCGCGCCGCGCTCGCGTCGATCGACCGGATGGTGGCGTGCGCGATCGGCGACCGGACGAAATGCAGCGTGAGCATACCCTCGATCTTCAGGTTGTCCACGTAGGTGCCTTCGCCCCGCAGGAGGGCGGGATCCTCGACTCGACGCACCGGCTTGCCCGAGAAGGCGCCAGCTCCCATGGTCATGACGTTGCCTCCTCGAGCGCTCGGCGCACCAGCACGGTGGCCAAATGGCGGCGGTACTCCGACGAGGCGTTGATGTCACTCGGTGGGTCGGCTCCCTCCGCCGCCAAAAGGGCCGCCTCGACGACCGATGCACCACCGCCCACCGCCGCCTCGACCGCCGTGGCGCGCAGGGGCGTGGACCCCATGTTCACGAGCGCGATCCCGGTCGTCCCGTTGACGACGGCCGCCACACCGACGATGGCCCAGTCCTGGGCCCGCCGATTGAACTTCTGGAACGACCACCCTGCCCCGGGCGCCTTCGGTACCCGGATTTCGACGAGCATTTCGTCGGGGGCGAGCGCAGTCTCGAGGAACCCTTTGAAGAAGTCGACCGCGGCGATCTCACGCCGGCCACCGGGCCCCTGGGCCACGAGGGTGCCACCCAGGGCAAGGATCGCCGCCGGGAGATCCGATGCCGGGTCGCCATGGGCGAGGGAGCCACCCAGAGTGCCGCGGTGGCGTACCTGTGGATCGCCAACCTGGTGCGCGATGTAGGGCAACATCGGGACTTGCTCCTTCAGTAAGGACGAGGTCTCGAGATCGTGATGGCGCGTCAGTGCGCCGATGGCCACCTCATCCCCCTGCTCCTCTATGAACGAGAGCTCGTGGACCCGGCCGACGTCGATGAGCACCGACGGGATGGCGAGCCGCAGCTTCATGAGTGGCAGCAGGGAATGTCCTCCCGCCAGAAGCTTGGCCTCGTCGCCATGCTCGACGAGCAGCGCGACCGCCTCTTCGGCCGAGCCGGCCCGGACGTAGTCGAAAGGCGCCGGGATCATGACACCGACCCCGGGACCATCCCGCGCTCGGCCGCGCAGGCGAGGACGGCCCTCACAATGTTGTGGTAGCCGGTGCAGCGACACAAGTTGCCTTCGAGTCCCTCGCGCACCGTACGCTCGGTCAGCTGATCCTCCTCTTCGAGCAACGAGACCGCCGCCATCACCATCCCCGGGGTGCAGTAGCCGCACTGGAGGGCATGATTCTCGCGGAATGCCTCCTGGACCGGGTGCAACGGACCTTCGGCGGGAGCCAGTCCCTCGATGGTCTGGATCTCGGCGCCATCGGCCTGGGCCGCCAGCAACGTGCACGATTTCACCGACTCGCCGTTGAGCAGCACCGTGCATGCGCCGCACGAACTGGTGTCGCACCCGATGTTCGTGCCGGTAAGGCCGAGGGTCTCGCGCAGGTACTGCACCAGCAACAGCCTCGGCTCGACCTCGTCCTGATGGTCGGTCCCATTGACCTGCACCGCGATCAAAACCACCGGCTTTCCTCCCCTGCCCGACGTCCACTCGTCCTCATCGCTGCAACCCTACGCTGGCCACCGGCGCCCCGCGATCGTACGGGTGCAGGCGTCGCCTCGTGACCTGGACTTTGTAGGGCACCAAGTTGCCCCCCTCGGGCGGCTGGCTGCGACAGGAGCGCGTGCCCGGGCAGTTGATCCCGACGCCGACGGGGTCTCCCGGATCTGCAATAGCGGTGCTGGTGCATCTAGTTTGGGGCCGTGCAGCCAGAGTGCTCCACCACGGCGTCACCCACCCCACCCCTACCATTCGATCTTTAGGAGAGGAACGACAAATGAGCGATCTGCTCTTGGCCGATCAACGAGAGGCGGTTGCCAGTGCCAGCCGCCACCTGGCCCAAAAGGGGCTCGTCATCGGCACCGCCGGCAACATCTCGGCACGGCACGAGGATCTCATCGCCGTCACGCCGACCGGGGCAGACCTGGGCACCGTCACCGCGGAGATGGTGACGATCATCAACCTGGAGGGTGAGGTGGTGGACGGCGATCTGGCCCCCACGTCCGAGGTGCCGCTGCACACCGGGATCTATGCCGCGACCAACGCCCTCGCCATTACCCATGCCCACGCCATGGCGTCCACGGCCCTTTCGTGCTGTCACGACGAGTTGCCACCGCTGCACTACAGCTGCCTCGGCCTGGGAGGAGCCCCCCGCACCGCCCCGTACGCCACCTTCGGGACCAAAGAACTGGCCGACAACGTCATCAAGGCACTCGAGGGCCGGAACGCGGCGATGATGCAGAACCACGGGTCCATTGCCTATGGCAGCACCATGGATCAGGCCGTCGAACGGCTCGAGTTGCTCGAATGGCTGGCCGAGTTGTACTGGCGAGCCTCGTCCCTCGGTACGCCGCACATTTTGACCGACAAGGACTTCGAGAACATCATTGTGGCGGCGACCTCGGGCCGCTACGGCGTCATGCGGAAGGTCGACAAGGCCAAGTAGCCGCATGTCGCCCGGGTCGGGGTCACGGTAGGCGGGGCCACGGTGACGGCAGTTATGGGTTTGGGGCTCGCCGCACTGGGTCGTCCGGGCTATCTCACCTTGGGCCACGGCGAGTCCATCGGAGCAGACCGCTCGGTCGATGGCCTGCAACAACGTTGCCATGAGGTCTGTGATGCCGCCTGGGCCGCCGGCATCCGGTGGTTCGACGCCGCCCGCTCCTACGGCAGGGCCGAGGAATTCCTCGCCAGCTGGCTGACCCGCCGCGCCATCGGCCCCGCAGAGGTAACGGTGTCCTCCAAATGGGGGTACACCTATACGGCCGACTGGAAGGTCGACGTCGAGGTTCCCGAGGTGAAGGACCATTCAGCCGCCGCCCTGGCACGCCAGTGGCCGGAGTCCGACGCGCTGCTGGGTCCTTGGCTCCGCTTGTACCAGGTCCATTCGGCCACTCTGGATTCCGGGATCCTCACCGACACTCGGGTGCACCGCGACCTGGCGGGACTCGGCGTGCCGATCGGGCTCAGCGTGAGCGGCCCGCTTCAGGCCGAGACGCTGCGGCGGGCCCTGCCCATCGAGGTCGAGGGCGTTCCCCTGTTCTCCGCGGTGCAGGCGACCTGGAACCTCCTCGAGACGTCCGTGGGGGCGGCTCTGGCCGAGGCCAAGGCGGCCGGCTGGACCATCATCGTCAAGGAGGCCCTGGCCAACGGGCGCCTGGCCGAACCCGGGCGGGCACCGGCACTCCTCGGTGCGCGTCCTGATGTGACCGCCCTCGCCGCGGCTGTGCACCAACCGTGGGCGGACGTCGTTCTTTCAGGCGCCGCCACCGTGGCACACCTGTGGTCGAACGTCGCCGCGCTGACCGAGAGCACCGGGCAGGATCTTGACGGGCTCTCATCGCTCGCACGTGACCCGCGGGACTATTGGGCTGAGCGTGGCGCGTTGCGCTGGACCTAATGGCGGGCCAGCGGCCCCGCGTCATTGACTCTCTTGGGACAGGGGCGGCACCGTATTCCACGGTGTCGACCGGGGCCGCCGGGTGGGTGCCAGGCGCACCAATGCGTTGTAGGTGATCACGGCGATGGCCAGGTGCATCAGCATCAGGAAGGCCACGGCCCTGAGGGGCTGACCCTGGTGCCAGATATAGAGGTCGGGGAGCAAGAGGACGACGGTGACGGCAATGGCCAAACGGAAGAATAGCCAGCGGGGTGCAGTGCTGATGCGCACCACAACGGGCCAGCCGATGCAGGCGATGACGACTCCGATGACCGTCAGTCGCGCGTAGTCATGAAACTGAAAGTGCCCGTACCCCTTCGTCGAAGGGAACACATGGGTCGCGACGACCACCAACAGCGCGTCGGCGCCGAGCGAACCCGCGATCGACAGCACGGTGGCCAGGACCAGCCTGAACTGCCGCGGTTGGCGGTGCGAGGGAGTCGGGCCCAATTCGATATGCAACGCGGCGAACAGGCGGTCGACCGAGTCAGATGAGGCTGCCATGCCTCAAGGGTAGAGAGCCAGCACCGGGCCCGTTATCGCCCGCAAGTATGACCGACGGGCTCGATCTCATCCCTAGGGTGCAGGCGCCAACGGCAGGGCCGCGCGGAGCGATCACCTCCGATTGGGCACCGGGGCGGTCGGCGTGGCGCCGGTCGGGCAGGCCCGGGGGTCCCAGGGCGCCAGGCCGGGGTTGGACGCCGACGGAGCGGCGATTACCCCCGATGCCGGGGCGGTGGTCGTCGTCGTGGCGGGTCCCGCCTGTGTCGTCGTGGTCGCCGCCGGGGCGTTCACGGCGAACTGGGTTCCGGTCACCACGGTCACCTGGGCGCCGTCGACCACCTGGCTCGGGTCGTAGGCCATGATGACGGCCCCGGTCATGGAGCGCGCCACCGTCTCGGCCGCCGCCTCGGCGCCCGGAGAAAGCGACCCGTAATAGACCACGGTCTCGGCCACATCCCCAACCGCAGCGGTGTCGCCCACCCCGACGGTGTGGAAGCCCAATGCGCTCAACGCGCCAGCGGTGGTCGTCGCCTGGTTGTACGCGCCCGTGCCGTTCATCACCGACACGGTCACCGATGGGGGGGCCGGCAGGGGGTCCCCGGTCATGGAATCGGTGCTCATATTTACGCCGAGGACCTGATCGATGACCGCCTGGTCTTGCGACTGCGATG
The DNA here is from genome assembly GCA_003133545.1 of Acidimicrobiaceae bacterium. Taxonomy (GTDB): domain Bacteria; phylum Actinomycetota; class Acidimicrobiia; order Acidimicrobiales; family RAAP-2; genus Bog-473. Next base: position 49,328 of record PKYA01000201.1, read on the forward strand.
GGAACTCGACATCTCCATAGGACGACCCCTCGTACACGTAGCTCCCGCCGCTACCGTCCGGGTCGGTCACCTCGGCGACCGGGATGGTGAGCTGGGGCACGGCATTGATATTGACGGCGTGAAAGTCGAGCACCAGGTTCGCCATATCGGTGACGCCCCAGGACTGGTCGAAGGTGAAATCAGCTTTCACCGAATTGATGAGGTCGATGTCACTGATCGGGTTGTCGAGCCCCTTCTGGGCTACGGCCGTCGCCAGCACGCGCAGGAACTCGTGATCGCGGTTGATGCGAGCCAGATCGCTCTGGGCTTCCTGCGGCCAGTCTTCGGCATACTGGCTCGTGGTTCCGGGCGCGTCGTACTGCAGGTGGCGGGCCCTCACCACCTCGAGGGCTTGGCCGCCGTCGAGGTGGACACACGTCGCCGAGTGGATGTTGAGACCTGTCTCCGCGTCAAAGACGGACTCGGGGAACGCCATGTTGATGCCGCCGAGTGCTTCCACGATATTGGCGAACTGATCGAAGTTGAGGGACACGGCGTGCTGGATGGGGATCCCGAAGTCCTCTTGAATGGAGGCGACCAGCTGGCTCATCCCCTGATAGAGACCGGCGTCGACCTTGTTCGGACCGGTGCTGCGGGCGTTGGGTATGAACAGATCCCGCGGGATGGAGATCAATGCGAGCCGATGGTGCGAAGGGTCGGCGTGCAGGATCATGATCACGTCGCTGTTCACGCCGTTCACGCCCTGGGAGCAGATCCCGAAGTCCGGGTTCTGCACGGTAAGGGCACAGCGCGAGGTGGAACCCACCATCAAGATGTTCTCCGTACCGGCTTCGACCCCTGTCGTGAGCGCTCCTTTGAGGCCCCGCACATCGACCCGGTGGAGGTCGTGCGTGATGTAGTAGGCGTAACCGGCGCCACCCGCTATCACCACCAAGAGCACGCCCAACGTTGAGAAGACGATTCGCCGTATGCGGCGACGCCGCTTGCTCCGCACGGGCTTGTGGCGGTGCCGGCCTCGCCCGCCCTGCGCGCGCTGCATCTCCTCGCCGAGCGCGACCAACCCGGACTCGTTGGGCACCCTGGGCGCTCCACTGGATCCGCCGGCCGCCGGTTCCGGGGCGCCCTCGGCCGTCGTCTCCAGCTGGTCACCCAGCTTGCGCAGTCCCTCCTGGTTGGCCGTGGACCCTCGACGCACCAGGTGGCGAGGCTCGCCTGGCGCCCGGCCTCGCCGGTGAGGGTCACTCATGACGAATGAGGGTAACAACCTGGGCCGGATGGGTGAAGTCGATCGACTCCCGGCCGCCTCCCGTGCACAGATCGGACAATCCAGGGAACGTGCACCAGCGCGTCGATCGACAGGACAGACCCCACCCCGACCGCCACACCCCCGACGACATCCGTCGGATAGTGCCACCGCAACACGATGACCGCCGCGCCGACCGCCAGGGTGGCCAGCAGGCCAAGCGCACCGGTGGGGAAACGTCGGCGGGCGGGCGTAACCAACGTGAGCCCAGTGGCAAGTGCGGCCACAGCGGCCACGGTGCCCGAGGGATACGAGAGACCCCCCGTCGAGAGGTAATGACGGCCGACCAGGGGTTTAGCGAAGTCCTGGACCAGCAACACCGCCAGCACGGGTGCTGCCGCGCAGGCAACGGCACGGACCCAGTCCCGGCGGGCGCCGATGAGGAAGACGGCGATGACGCCCACGATCACCGCGGCCATTGAGCCAAGATCGGCGAGGTCGAGCGCCCAGCGCGCACTCGGGGCGGCGGGGAGGAGGAGGTCGCCCCACGCATCGAGTCGATTGGGCCACGGGCGATGGACAAAGACCAGCCCGGCCAGGGCGGCGACACCCAGCAGCAGCACCCCTGCAGCCAACTCGGTGACAACCTCCACGGGGCTGACAGCGGAGGGCCTGCTCTGGAGACGACGCGGCGCGCCGGAGGGTGCCGTGATGGCTGAAGGCGGCTGGGGACCCCATCCGGCAAGCTGCGAGGGCATCCTCACTGGAGGGGGTGGGGTGCGGCGGGAGCAAAGTCTCCGATGACCATGGAGTTCTTCACGCTAGGGAGGCACGACGGGCACTGTGGGGCGACCCGGGAATGAAATCCGCGGGCATCACCTCATCCCTGAGTCGAAGGTACGGTGGACGACGTCGCTACGGAGCGTGCGGATTGCCCCCGCGATCATCCGCGGCCAGGCTCTGCTGGGTTGAGTTCGCCGCGATCCCCGTGGCCCGCTCTTCGCGCAGCACCCTGATCCGATGGTAGATCCCGAGTGCGATCGCGATCACCGCCAGGGCAAGGGCGACATATCCCACGTCGGAGAAGTCCTTGACGGCTTTGTGCCAACTGCCGCCGAGCGCGTAGCCGATGCTCGAGAGTGCTGCGGTGAACATCGCCGCACCCACTATGGAAAAGAGCACGAAGCGCCAGAGGGCCATTTCGGCCAGACCCGCGACAATGGAAACGAAGGAGCGCAGGAGCGGGATCAACCGCCCGACGAGGACGAACGGGTCTCCCCTTCGTGCCAGGAACGCCTCGACGCGGTCCAGATCGCGGTGGGTCAGAAGGAGGTACTTGCCGACCTTGTCGACCAACGGGCGGCCGCCAAACCTCCCGAAGCCGTACCCGAGCAGGGAGCCAACCATCTCGCCGGCCAGCGCGATGATGATCACCAGCGCGAGCGTGAAGTGATGATGGGGCCCGATCTGCCCGCTCGCCAGCGCCCCGCCGTAGGCCATCGCGAGCTCCGAACCAACCGGGATGCCGAAGGCGGAGAGGGCGGTGATCAGGAAAAGTGCGAGATAACCCCAGTTGACGATTAAGTTCTCCACGGGAGTACTCCCTGTTCGGACCGGGCCTTGATAGTCGGCGCTGATGCCTGGTCGCTGGTCACTCGACGACAATAGCGACACCTTCGGAGGGAGAGCTTCAAACCCAAGGAGGATCCTCGGCCTACCCGCTTAAGCCGGAGCGCACGCGCGCCACCTTCCTGGGCCCTGGTCCGCCGGGCGCCGGGCGATCGATTGTCGACCGGCGCGGGGAAAGCCCTGGTCACTAGGCCCTCCCGGCCCGGAGGCGCGACCCAGCGATTGGGCACACAATCCCCAAAGCACCCACGCTTCGGATCGCGCCAAGGACAATCCGGGCCCGCCCTCGCGCTAGCCCCTGAAGTCGACGAAGCGCGACGGGCCGGCGGGCAGGACGGGCCCGTCTTCGATGCCGCCCCCGTCGAACAACGCAAGGCCGTCCATGACCGAGTGCCACCACGGCGCGCGCCCGAAGAGGCGTGACCCGATCTCGTGGCCATAGGGCCCGATCACCATCCGGCGAGGTGCCGGCTGATCGTTGCGTTGCCAGCGGTATTCGCCCGAGAACCGCAGGCGTGCCTCGTGATTCGGCAGGGCAGCATGCGTGGTGAGGCAGTGGAACACCAGGACATCACCCGCTGCGTAGTCTGCGCTCACCCATCCGCGCTCGAGGCGCCCCAGCGGACGGGGGCGGACACGGGTGGTGCACTGGCTACCTGGGCGGAGCGCCAGCCCACCGAGCGTGCGCGGGACGTCACCGAGCGGCACCCAGCAGGTGAACATGTCCTGCACCGATCCGTAGTCCTTGTGCACGAATCCGCCGGGTTGGCGCGGTACCAGATCCACCGGGTAGACGACGCGCGGAATTTTCAGGGGATAACAGAATCCTTGCGGGCCCAGAATTTGCACCATCAGGTCGGCAAGCGGCGAGGAGAAGGCGATGCAGTTGAAGCCGGGTGCCGCCACGATCCTGCGGTAGCCAGGGTCACCAAAGGCGTCGCGCATCCGCACGGCACGCACGGGGCGCAACGCAGGTGCCGAGATCGGATCCTCTCCCGGTGCAGTCCATCCCGCTTCCTGCAGGCATGCCAAACCAGCCGCCCCCACGGCGCGCACCGACACGGGTGGCAAGAGTCCCCGCATCAGCACGTAGCCGTTGCGGGCGATACGTTGCCGCAACGCCGCTCCATCCCCGAAGAGAGAGCTGGAGTCGACCATTTCCTCCGTACTCGTCCGCACGGATGAATTATGGCTCCCATTCATGAGGGATCTGTGTGCGCTCTGTGAACGAACGACCAAGCACCGGCCCGATCGCCCGCCCGCGGCCGCGGTCCGGTGCCGCGTCGACAAGCCCCTCCCGGCACCACGACGTGATCCTGTCCCTTGGAGCGATCTTCAGGCGCAGGGCGATAGCCCGGAGCACAGGCCGGCAACCGGTCTAGGCGTAACGGAAGCCGCGTTGGGTCGGGCCCGCAACACAGCCCAAGCCGTGGTACATCCTGAGACCGACCAGGTCGCGCGCCGTCGGCGAGAGGGTCGGCCACACCTCGGGAAGGATTGACAAGGACGCGTTCTCCTGTTGGCGGATCCACGGCTGGCAGTAATACGCAATTACTCCATGGCGGAGCTGATCGGTCGTCGTGTTGGCGCCCGTCTGGTGCAAGACCCGGCCGTCGAGACAAACCAGGGAGCCGGCACGGCCACCGACGGGAACGGCCTCGCCGGCCCGTTCGCTCATGGAGTCAGAGGTCCAACCCGCATGATCCTCGTGATGCGATCCCGGAATGAAGCGTGTCGTCCCGTTGTCCTCGGTGAAGTCGTCGAGCATCCAGATGAGGTTGGCCACGAGGGGGAACGTGGGCCAGGGCCCGGGGACGTAGTCCTGGTCGTAGTGCAAATACATGGGGAATCCCCCCGGCCCTGTGATGTTGGCCGTGATGCTCGAAAGTAGGAACATCGGATCGAGCAGATGCGCCATCAACGCCAGGGCCACCGGGTGCGCGACCAGGTCGACAAACTCCATCCCCTTGTTCAGCAGGCCGAAGACGCGCTGATTCCGCGGCCCATCCTCCCATCGAGGATCGTGATCAATTCCCGCTTCCCGCTCGAAGCGGGCGACCTCTTCGAGCCTCGCCTTTATTCGCGCCACTTCCCGCTCCGACAGGACGTCGGTGACGACGGCAAATCCATCCCGCTCCAATGCCTCGAACGCTGGTTGGAGATCCGCGTCCGTCAAGACTGTCATTTTGACCTCCGCGTCGCCGGCCACGACATTCTCGCCCATCCGAGCGCGCCGGGCCAGCGTCGGGCACGAGGAAGGCGCAGGACTTTTGGCTCGCCGAAGCCTCCACCATTGTTTGGGCCGGTCACAGCCGCGGTCTGTCGCGTGCCGCTGTCCTACTTCGTCGCTATCGGGATCTTCGCGGCTCTCTATTTTCGGAGCGCGGGGGCATCGCGCTCGGCGCGTGGACGCCAGCGGTATCCGCTACACCGCGTTGATTGCAGTCGTTCTTCGGGGAATCGACAGTCCACATGAAGCACTCCGATTCAAGGCGGGCCGATCCGAGAGGCATCCGTAACCAATTCGCTCAACTCGGCTCAGCGCGGAACAGCCCGGCGTTCCTTCCCGGCCCACACTACCTTCGACGCCTTCGATCGGCGCTCCTTGGCCGCAGGACTGAAGCGATGCTCTGCTCCTTGCGGTGTGATGCCACCCACGGTCTCCCCAATCACCCGCCAGCTGGCCCCGTGACGCCGGGCCGATTCCGCCGAACTCTGGCAAAGACGTTCTGCCGAACGTCGCAGGAGGTCGGCAAATCGAAGTGAGGCGAGTGCGCGCGCCAAATCTTCCGTCAATCCGCTGACCACCTCTCGGCGGCCGCTCTCCACCACCTTGACGGAAATCTCTTCTGGATCAGAGGGCATTGAACCAGTGTAGGCGCTGCAACGCTCTTTTTCAACCATGTGTTGACAACCATGTGTTGAAGAACTAGTCTTCAACACATGGTTGAAAGCCCCCTGAGGATCGACCACCGGCCTGCCCGCAACCACCCGACATGGAGACGATGTGTTGTTGTGATGCTGATTGTGATCCTCGCCGCAGCTGCCGCATGGGTGAGCCGCCCCCCTGGGGCACGGTCCGGTCGAGCGTTGGTCGCCGACACAAGGAAGATCACACCCGGACACTCCCTCCGGGCGAGGGCGGTGCGCCATGGGGCCGTCGGCACCATTCCGACGGCCACGATTACCGCCCCTGTCGCGGCAGTGACCGCCCCAGCGGCGACCGCCCCAGCCCCCGCCGCGTCGGCCGCAACAACACCGGACCCAGTGGTGGTGACACCGGCAACCGTTCCCGTCGCGACGCTGGTGGCACAGGTTGAGGCGGCCGGAATTGAGCCGGGATCGAATTGGAGCTGGAGCATGGGAGATACGGCGATCCACTGCGGAGCGATCACCGGCGCGGGCACCGGATGCACGTTCGGCGCGGCCGGGCTCGAATACACAGTCTTTGCCGGCTCGCCCACTCTCGCCCTTGTCGCCCACGAGCTCGCCAACGCTGAGACACAGAACGACGCCGTTCCCAGTCTGTTGGGCGAGGTCGGCGCCGCCGAAGTCGGGACGTCCTGGTCCCCCACTGACGCTGTCGCGTCTTGTCTCGTGGTGCACTTCATGGGAGTGAACGACAACGCCGCTGGTGCGTGGCAATGTCCGGCGACCTTGGCTTCAATCGTCGCCGACCACATCCACGACACGACCTGAGTAGCAAGTGGCTCGGCGGCAGTTGCTGCTCAGAGCGGCGGCAGCAATACGTGGGGATTCAGGATCCCAGCCGGGTCAAGCGCCTTCTTGAGAGCGCGGAATGTCGCTATTTCCGTCACACTTCGGTTGAGGTGGAGCCAAGGGCGCTTGGCAACTCCGATGCCGTGCTCGGCGCTGATGCTCCCACCAAGCCCGGCTGCAAAGACCAGAACCCGGTCATCGACCGTCATATCGTCGGAACCGACCCCGGTTATGTTCACATGGACGTTCCCATCAGCGGCATGCCCGAACAGCCACGTACGTGCTCGTTCGTCCGCACCGCTGACCACCCGGGGGATCTCGTCGATGAAATCCGCCAGGACGGGCAGTGGCAGGGTGACGTCGAGTTTGTGCGGCGCACCCAGTGTGTTGATCGCCTCCGTATGGCCCTCGCGGTAGCGCCACAACTGGGCTCTCCGCTGTGCGTCCACCGCCACCGCGACATCGGACACGGAGTCGATGGACTCGAGCACCTCGGACGTCGCCACCATGGGGTCATGCTGCGCGGCCACTTCGACCAACAGATACGCCGGATGGAATTCCGCGAATGGCGGGCGCATACCGGTCACCTCGCATACGAGTGCCAAACCCGCCTCGAGGAAGAACTCCAAGGCCTGCACATCGGGCAGGCCCCTTCGCAGCAACAACGCCGCATCTACGGCGGCGCCCGCGGTGGAGAAGGCCAGGAGGGCAACGACCCGTTCGGGAGCCGGCGGCACAAGCCGCACGCGGGCGGCCGTGACCACGCCGAGCGTGCCTTCGCTGCCGCAGAGCAATCCGCCCAGGTCGTACCCCGTATTGTCCTTCAACAGACCGCCAAGGTGCGCCACCGTGCTCCCGGTCCCCAGCACGGCCTCGACGCCCAACAATTGGGCGCGCGTGGGACCGTGCCTGAGCACCTGGAGACCGCCGGCATTGGTGGCGATTGTCCCGCCCATCGTCGCGCTGTCGCGACTGCCGAGATCGACTCCGTAGTCCCACCCGGCGAGGGAGGCTGCGGCGCGGACGTCGGCAATCGAGGTCCCGGCGCCAACCGTGAGCTGCCCACCCTTTGGGTCCACATCGACAATCCAAGAAAGCCTCCGCAAACTCACCACGACCTCGCCCGACAGCGCGACACCGCCACCGACAAGGCCGGTGTTGCCTCCTTGTGGCACGATCGCGATGCCACTGTCCTTGCACTGGGCCACCACGGCGGACACCTGGGCGCTGTCAGCCGGGCGGACGACGGCCAACGGCTCCCCCTTGAATCGCCCTGTCCAGTCAATGGCATAGGAAGCCATGGCATCGGGTTCCAGTAGCACGTTGTCGCCACCGACGACGTCCCGGAACCTCTCTACGAGATGCGGCTCAAGCGTTCGGGTCATGCGTCCACCTCGCGGTCATGATCGGCGTCCCACGTCCTGACAAGCCAACGCTGTGCTGCACGAATCCCATCTGGCGCCAGGGCATACAAGTTCCGGGTCCCGACACTTCTATGCGCAATGAGCCCGGCATCGCTCAACACCCGCAGGTGCTTGCTCACAGCCGGCCGCCCGATCGGAAGGCGTGCTGCCAGCTGGCCTACCGCCGATGGCCCGTCGTGCAGTAGTTCCAAGATCCGCCGCCGAGCGGGTTCCCCGAGTGCCGCGAAGACCTTCTCGGCTGATTGGTTACCCATAAGCAACGGTTACCTTAGAGGAACCGATCTGGGGAGGCAAACCGCGGGCAGCACATTCCACCTCCACGCGCGTTGCGACCTACGCTCTAGCGGAACCGCTGACTTGGAAGGGAGGGCGAAGTGGATCTTCTCATTGACTCCGACACTCACCTCTTCGAACCATCGGAGATGTGGCGGGAGTACGTCGACCCATCGGACCGCGATGTCGCACTGCACATGACAACCGATGACCTGGGATACACGTGGCTGATGTTCGGCGACCGCAGGCTGAGCCTCGGAGCGCCCCATCGCCCCGGCGACGTCGACGGAATCGGCATCTTTCGCAAACGCCTGCTGGACGGCCTCCCGGCGGAATTCAACCTGGCCGAGTTCACGGCGAGTTACTCCGACCCCGCTGCGCGCCTTCTTCAACTCGACAAGGCCGGGTTCGACGCGTCGATCATGTTTCCCAACTATGGGATCGGCTGGGAGCGACCACTCCAGCACGATCTCCGTGCCACCTTGGCGAATATGACCGCGTGGAACCGCTGGATCGTGGAAGTTGCTGCCCAAGGTGAAGGCCGGCTCTTCCCCGTCGCCCACCTGAGCCTGCGGGACTCAGCGTGGCTTGAGCCTCAGCTCCAGGCCCTTTCCGATGGTGGAATCCGCCTGGCATTGATCCCACCGTCATTGGTCGACGGGCGGCCCCTTTCGCATCCCGAGCTCGACCGCACCTGGGCTGCATTCGTGGACCACGGCATTTCCCCCGTCTTCCATGTGGCCAATCAGCCGCGCCCATTCGATGAAGCCTGGTACGGCGAGGACATGGAGGGTGGGATCTCGCCACTCAGCGTGGTCTTCATCTGGACCGGGGCTGCCCTCGCGCTGAGCGATCTCATACTCAATGGAGTGTTCGAACGCCACCCTGACCTTCGCATGGGGATCATGGAACTGTCGGCGACGTGGGTCCCTCAACAGCTGCAGATGATGGATGGCGGGTATCGGCACACCGCACGTTTCAACGGCGAGTCCACCGGCCTTTCGATGATGCCGAGCGAGTACTTCCTCCGGCAGGTCCGGGTGGCAGCCTTCTCCTACGAGCTCCCGAAGCGTCTCATAAGGGCCTCCGGCGACATCTTCATGGCGTGTAGTGACTATCCGCATACCGAAGGCACCCAGACTGCCCTCGAGGACTACGCCGCCGCTGGGCTTGCCGTCGGTGAGCACGAGAACGGATTCTTTGGAGCAAACGCCGCCTTCCTGCTGAGGTCGGACCAACCGGCATGAGCTTCAGTCCATACGGCCGCCCGGTGCGTGCCGCAATCATTGGACTGGGGCGAATCTACGACCTGAACATACGGGCCTACATCGACAATCCCGACGTCGATGTGGTCGCCTTAGTCGATCCCAGTGAAGAACGCCGCGCGCAACGTCAGGCCGACTGGCCCAACGCCCGAACGTTCGCGTCAACATCGGAACTTGCGGCGAGTGGTCTCAAGGTCGACGCCGTCGAAGCGTTGCTCCCTATTCCTCTGCATGTCGACGGTGTCATCGAACTACTCAACCATGGCTGGCACGTCAACCTTCAAAAGCCCATGTGCAACGACCTCGAAAGTGCGCAGAAGATGCTCCACGCGGCGCTCGACAACGACCGGGTTCTGCGGGTCATGGAGAACTACATATTCTACGAGCCATTGTGCAAGTTGAAAGAGGTGGTTGAGTCAGGAGAGATCGGCGAGGTAAGCGGCTACCACATGAAGATGGTCGGNNTTCGACGACGGCTGGCACAAGCTCGCATCTGCCCTGTGGCTCTTTGGCCCGATCAAAGAGGTGCGGGCATGGATCGGCCTGACTGAGGTTTTTCCCACCATAGAAATCGATGCCCCCACGACGATCGCCTGGGAGCACGACAACGGCATCCGGGGAGTGTGGGACATCACGCTGGCTCCCGACATGTACCTGCGGTCCGACTACTACACGAACGACGAACGGTGGGAAGTCACTGCGCACCGAGGCTACGCGCGGGTCAACCGGTGCACCGGCCGTGGCATTCAGCAGCCGAGTCTCGAGGTCTACGCCGATGGTCAGATGCGCTCTTACCATGCCCTCGATGACGACTGGGCCAGCAGCTTTCGCGATTCCGGTCGTCACTGGTTGCGATGGCTGCGGAGCGGCGAGGGACCACTGCTTTGGAGCGGAGATGCGGCGGTCGATGTGCTGAGATTCGCCCTCGCTGCCTACGCCAGCAGTGCCGCTGGTGGCGTTGGCGTCAATCCGGCAACAATGGCGTGAGCAACTGCGTGCGCCTGTAGCCCGTCCCCGTCAAGACCCAACGGTTTGGGATCAAGTCGTCGGCACCGGTGCCGACCCAAGGTTCGATTGTGATACTGCCCACAATCGACTACCTGGTCTCCGCTGGGAACAACGAGAAGAGTTGATTGAGTGGGTTGAGCCCGTTGCTCCCTCGTCCTTGGCACGTAGGCTGTCCCTGTTCTTTAACGCTATGTGAGGAGGGAAGATGAAGTACCGCAACTTGGGTTCGACCGGGGTCAAGGTCAGCCCGCTTTGTCTCGGGGCAATGATGTTCGGGGGTTGGGGTAATCCCGATCATGACGACTCGGCGAGGATCATCCACTCGGCGATCGACGCTGGGATCAACTTCATCGACACTGCTGACGCATACTCGGGCGGGGAGTCAGAGGAGATTGTGGGCAAGGCAATAACCGGGCAGCGTGACAGTCTGGTGATAGCCACCAAGGTGCACTTTCCGGTCAGCACTGACCCCAATCAACAGGGCAACTCACGGCGTTGGATCATCCAGGAATGCGAGAACAGCCTACGGCGGCTCGGGACCGACTATATCGACCTCTATCAGATTCACCGTCCCGATCCCGACGTTGCCATCGACGAGACGCTTGGCGCCCTGACGGACCTGGTCCGACAAGGCAAGATCCGCTACCTGGGCTCTTCGACCTTCCCACCGTCGTCCATCGTCGAGGCCCAATGGACGGCCGAACGGCGCCAACGGGAGCGGTTCGTTTGCGAGCAGCCGCCTTACTCGATGCTCGTGCGCGGCATCGAAGGTGAGGTCTTACCAACGTGCCAGAAGTACGGGATGGGCGTCATACCATGGAGCCCGTTGGCTGGGGGCTGGCTTTCCGGCAAATGGCGAAAGGGTGCGGAGAACCTCACAAGCCGCCGGGCCGAGCGACTTCCCCAGCGCTACGACCTGTCGCTTCCGGGCAACCAGGCCAAGCTAGATGCGGCCACCGCTCTCGGCGACTTGGCGGAGAAGGCCGGGATCAGTCTCATTCACATGGCGCTGGCCTTCGTGCTCCAGCATCCAGCCGTAACCTCGGCCATCATCGGTCCCCGCACCCAGGAGCACTTCGATAGCCAGATCGGAGCCATCGACGTGACTCTCGATAATGCGGTGTTGGATCGGATCGACGAGATCGTCAAACCCGGCACCAACTTCACCTGGTCCGATGCCGGCTATGAGCCACCCTCTCTGGCCGAGTCCGCGAGAAGGCGCAGTACCGTCCGCGACTGATGGGTCGGCATCCTCATGGCCAGGCAAAATGAAAAGCATAAAGAGGTGCCCCATATGTACCGCGTGACCGCACGCAGAGCCGACGGCCTCAGTCATGGTCGACGTCTTGCGTCTCGGTCCATCGCGATAACGACGGCGGCACTGGTCAAATCGTCTGGTGTGGTCGGCCCTGAGGTGATTCCCGTCCACACAGGCTCGTTCTCCATCGGCCGTTGTACAGGGAGGGCCATGTCGTCACGCTCGAGGGCCTGGTAGACCCTTCCTCATTTTCCTGGCGGGTCGTCCGGTTGGACGGCGGCGTCACCGTTCACATCGCGCGCTGCGTCTGCTCCGGCGCGCATATCGGCCGCAGCCTCCTCTTCGCGCAGAATCATCTCGGTCGCCGCCTGGGTGAGGCTTTCTGGCCGAGGACCTTCCCAATCCAGATACCAGTGCCGACTCAAGCTGGCGATCCACGAGTCGCCTGCACGCGTCAAGCCGAAGCGGGAGATCGTCCTCTGCCGGCCGACCTGGTCCGAGTAGAGGAGCTCCACCGTGATCGGGCGTCCCGCATCAATGCCGTCGACGATGGCGGCACGGACCGGATCATCAGGGTGACGCAGCGCTCCTTGCCACATGCCAATGTCGCCAGAGGGAACGTAGAGATCCCGCGACTGGAGCCGGAACTCCTCCAGCGCGACATGGCTGGGATAGTCCCGCGACGTCCCAGGCCTGGCAGCCCATCCCTGGCACACGGCGATCCCACTCCCAACGTTCCTCAGGCTGATCGCCAGGTACACGACGCCGTCCGTGTGCTCGACCGCGGCACGGCCGCCGTTCGCGCTGACCCAGTTTCCCTCCAGGAACATGATCTTTTGCATGGGATCATCCAGACGCGACTGGGAGAGGATCGGTCGTCGCTGCTCTTGCAGTGCCACCTCGGCAATTCGTGCCGAACGGTTGGAGGATCTGACGGCGGAGAAAGTGGCGATAGCCAGCACAAGGGTGCCCACGGCGGTTGCGAATGAGGAGATCGACACCCAGTTCACACCGGTGCCCATGAGAACCATCAGCGACATTCCAGGAACTCCAACCATGAGATCACGGGCCCTTTCGTGAGCTTTCGTGCCGGTCAGCCGGCGAAGCCCTCAATATCGGTCCACAAAACGCTCGCAGCGTCGACAACGCTCGCTCCGCTCAACGCCAGGCGGTGAAGGTCACGGTCGCCCGCCACCCTCGTCGCAACGGCTAGGTGTTGAGGTGCCATCCTGCCATGAGCCTCGAGGACATGTTCAGGAGCGTGATCAACGAGCCAGCTGAGATGCAAAAGATGAGCGAAAGCGCCCCATGGGCCGCCCAACAGTTCTCGGTCCGGCAACCCACGAGCGATTGGTTCAAGTTGACGGAACAGGTCGTGCATGCCGTCCCACACCGGATCCGCGGCGGCGTAGACCACCTTTGGGAGCCGGTAAATGCGAATCGTGGCCGCACACATCACGCACGGCTCGAACGTGGTGTAGAGCGTGTGTCCGTCTCGAGCGTCGCGCCCTAGGAGAGCCAGGGCGTTCATCTCGGCATGGGCCATCCATGTCCCGGCCAGAGGTGCAGTGCCATCGGATTCGTCGAACACCCGGCTGCGGCCGATGGCCACGACCGCGTCGTCTCCGCTGGTCACTACAGCCCCCACACCCGCCGATCCCGAGCGGATCGACTCCCACGCCTCGCCGAAAGCAATCTGCCACGGCTCCGATAAAGATGCCCACGCAGCCTCCGCCTTCGTCATAGCCAGGAAACTACCTGAAAGCCCGGCTGCGAACGTACGCCGCAACACAGTGCTTCCCTTCAGCGGGCTGACCCTCGATCGACTGTTTGGGATAGGGGAAGAACCGTGCGAAATATGAGGAACATGACAAGCGGCCGCCCCGCCGACGCAACTGGTTGATTTAGTCAAGATTGACCACCTCGCCCCCTTCGCTCATGCTGATGCAATGGAGAACTCGACATGTCGACACAGCCAACGAGTCCTGTCGTGCATCCAATCGGCGAGCATTACAAAGTGGCCGCAGTAGACAGGATGAGCATCCAAGACATGAGGGCAAACTTCATCGAGAACATTCAGCTACAGCGTCTGGGGTTTCGCAATCTCGGATCGCCCTTCTACGACCGGCTGGGCCACGAGCTGGCGACAGCAATTCTCAACGACGGGCCGGTCTGGAGTGTCTTGGCGCCCTTCGCTGACGCACCGTTTGAAGATGCCTACGTGCTGCGCTTCTTCGCTGGAATACACAAGCTGGTGTTGGGTGGCTCTGCGCCGAGCCTGGCTGCGCATTTCCCTTCGATGGGCGGCGATGGAGATGCACGTGCTGCTATGGCCGTCATCATTGAGTTGTTGGAAGAGTCTCCAGAAGCGATTCGAGATGCCCTTGGAATCCCTCCTCAGACCAATGAGGTCGGTCGGTCGCCTGCACTGGCGTCAGGACTCCTCGAAATCTCTGGCCACACCAGGATGCCGATCCATCTCCGTGAGATCGGATCAAGCGGCGGTCTGAATCTGCGGCTGGACTCGTATTGGTATGAACAGGACGGCGAGGGTTGGGGAGCCCAGGAATCGCCTCTCCGGTTCGAGAACCTCTGGGAAGGTGGAACTCCGACATTCTCGCAGGGGGCTGAGATAGTTGATCGGCGCGGGTGTGACAGGCATCCGATCGATGCGACTTCACCGAGCGGTGCCTTGACCTTGTTGTCCTATGTGTGGCCGGAACCTCAGGAGCGATTCGTCCGAATTCATCACGCCATTGAGATAGCCCGGCGGACACCGGTCGACATCGATGAAGCGGACGCGGCCACTTGGGTGCCGCATGAGCTTTCCGAGAGATCTGAGGGAACCGTCCTGGTGATTATGCACTCGGTTGTCTGGCAATACCTCGAACTAGAAACAGCCGCGGCCATCACCGAAGCGATGCTTGAGGCAGGAGCAAAGGCACGACCCGACTCGCCGCTTGGCTAAGACTGGAACCGAATCCAGAGACGTACGCTCCGGCCGAGCTGAAGGTCACCATATGGAACGGCGCGGATCCGCAAGAACGTCTTCTGGCGACGACCAGTTTCCATGGTGGGTCGATTGCGTGGCAATCAGGCAGTTGAGGTGCGCCCGGACGCTATCGAGAAGAGGTAACGATCCGCCGCTCGCCCGATGGGGGGCACCGGCCGACCCTCTTGAAGAAAGCTCCTTTACGAACGGGGCTACCGTCGACGAACTTCGTCCAGCTCTAGAGTTGGCGAGAGGGACTTTCTGGAGGACACGATGGACAAAACTACGTGACGCCGTGTTTGCGGACTTTGCGACTTCAATCGACGCGTAGACGCGTGAAGGGATCGAGTCACTATCTCCCATTTCCAGGTTGTGGTGGACTGATGATGAAGAGGGCTTCAGGCAGTTCGCCGACCTCGTGACCGGCTCGCAGAATGTTGACCAGTTGAGGGCTCTAGTCCGTCACCTTCTTGAGGGTTGCGTCCACTCCCTCTTGGCCACGATCGATGGGGCGTCGCAGTCCGCCGAGATCGGCAGGATTCACCTTGTTGGTCCGGATGGCAGCTCTCTCGGCGAAGGACTTCACGAGCTATTCACCGACTACCTCGGTTGATTGAGGACGACCCCCGAGGGAAGGAAGTGATCCACCGTCCCGGCGTTCGGTGTCCGGGATGCTGAACGGTAGGGGACGCACGCGAGACTCCGATCACCGTGCCTGCTTGGCCCTTCCCAAGTAAGTTCAGTTCGCATTGCGCTTAGCCACGCGCCCGAAAGCACACCTAGCGGATGGGTGCTTTCTCGTTACTTCTTGATTATGACGTTGTGAACTTCCCTCACCTCGTCGATCTCGACACCGGGGACATTTGGCTTCACATTGTTGTCGAACCAGTTCTGGAAGTCGTCCCGGTTCTCCCATATCTCAGATACGTGAAACTCGCCGTCTACCACGAAGGCCACGTGGGCGACGAATCCCGGCGCGGACAGAACGCGGGGCGTCAGCTGCTCTGACGCCTTGTCGTACGTGTCCGTCGTCATTCCTGAAGCAGACAACCTCGCCAATACCGACATGTTCGCTCTCCTCGGGTTCGTGTTTCGTGTACCGCGAACAGCACCCTACTCACATGCTCCCCCTCGTGCGCCGGGTCCGCGGCGGCCCCCGGATGGACATCTACAAGGTGAAGCGTCTCCTGGGGCACGCAAAAGTTGTCACGACGGTCCTCGGCCCGCGCAGGCGAAACGCCTGTGCCGACACGTGTCCCCTCTCACGCCGTGCCCACGTCGCACTAAACCGCCAACCGCCCCGCGCATAAGTGCCGCTCAGCCGCACACAATCCCCGGTATTAGGTGACACCCCCCTGATCCCGCTGAGACCACACGGGATCGGCCATTGCGGATGGTCCCAGACGGAAAGTCCTCACTGGGTGATGCGGTAGTGAAGGTGGGCAACTCCGCTGCGAGAGCGCCGCTCATTGAGCAGTTGAAGGTCGAGACGCGCGTGCCTGGGGAGGGCGTGTTTGCCGCCTCCTAGCACGATTGGCCAGAAGAACAAGTGGCACTCGTCCACCAAGCCCGCCCCAAACGCTTGGGCAGCGAGATCAGCTCCGCCCACCGTGAGATCGTGGGTTTCCCCAGCCTTCATCCGCCGAATCGCCTCGACGTTGAACTCCCGCTCAAGGGTCGTCCTACCGCTTGACGCCGATGTCAGGGTCTTCGAGAAAACGACCTTGTCGGCCGCTCGCCAAATGTTGGCGAAGTCCACGACCCAGGGCGGCTGGTCAGTGATGGGAGCGGTCTCCCAGTAGATCATCGCCTCATACATGCGGCGTCCGTAGAGATAGGTGCCGACCGAGCGCTCAAGATCGTTGATGAAGCTGAAGTACTCCTCATCAGGTGCACCCCAATCGATGCCACCGTCCCGGTCCTCGGAGTAACCGTCGAGCGACGTGTTCGCCACGTAGATGAGCTTGGCCATGGTGATGCCTCCGACCGGGACCTCGAACCGAGGATAGTTCGGGCTGACCGCTCAGGATTGCCGGATACTGGGCAATCCGACCTCGCCTCAGTCCCGATTAGCGTACTGGGGCAGGCGGCTCCAGAGCCCGTAGCCTCTCTCCGTGACCTCAGACCGGGCTGACGATCTTCTCGCAGGGACGCGGCTCGTGCTGATCTGTGGGCTTCCAGCCTCGGGCAAGTCGACACTCGCTTGTCAGCTCGCACCCAAAATCTCCGCCATCAGGTTGGATAAGGACGAATGGGCGACTCAACTGGGCGCCGATTTGTGGGATGAAGCATTCCGAGTGCGTCTCGAACATCAGCTGTGGGTTCTTTCCCAGGATCTCCTCGCCCGGGGCCAGAGCGTGATTTTGGAGTGGGGCCACTGGGCGCGAGTCGAACGGGATGAGAAACGACTTCGGGCGCGAGCTTTGGGGGTGGGAGTCGAGCTGCATTACCTCGATGCGCCCTTGGAGGAGTTAATCGAGCGAGCTGAACGTCGCAATGCGTCGGGCGAGTGGACAGCCTCGCCTATGACACGGGCTCACTTTGAAAGGTGGGCAACGACTTTTCAACCTCCCGGCGAGGAGGAGATCCTGTTGTTCGACAAGCCCGTTGCCGAAGGTTGATCTCGTCCAACTTGTCTCGCCCGCAATCTGGGGTGCCCCGAAGTGCCGCATGGCGGCGCCCGGTCCGGCGTGCCGAGGGCACGCCAGACCTATGCCGCACTCCAAATCCCGGTGACCTGCTCAAGGATCCCTGAGTTTGTAGCGGCTCAGTTCAAAGCCCTGAGAGCAAGCAGACTAGTTCCGAAGTTGCGCCGTGAGACCGTCGACCTCCATCTCGGAGTACTCGTTTTCGGCGTACGGTCCGACTGCACCTTCAACGACCTCGCGCACCGCCGCCACTGATTCGCCTTCCCATATACAGATGCCGAGTCGGTGATCGGGGGTAGCCGCGTGGATTGGCAGCGCCACACTTGGAGGAAGCCCCGCCTCCAGCGCTTTGGCCTCTGCTGCCTTAAAACCTTCGGGGTCATGGATTCGATGGATCACAGACACAAACATGGAATCTCCCGGGCAATGATGGTCAGCTGCGTATTTCGCAGCCCATTACTCTCTCATGAGAGTCTGCGAATCCGCTGTTACAGTTGCGCGTCACCTTGAAAATGTAGGTTGTCCCATCGTCGGCGCCCAATGACGGCGGGTGTCCAGCTGTCACCACCGAAGCGGGTGCCCCGGACCGGCAATGTACGGGGACAATCTTGGACCGAATCGGTGTCAGCACATCCACGGTGGTACAGCTCGATATCTGACACTTACGAGATCACCGAACTCACAGCGAAGTCGAGCCAGCCGCTTCTCAGGCGTCCCTGGTCGCCATCCGCCACGCGCCGAGAACCGTCCAACCCACCAGCCAGGCCGCGATCACTGCGACCGCGATGGCAGTCGACTCCGGCACCAAATGCGACGAGTCTTGAAGCCCGGCGGGTCCGTTCACGATCCCATAGTTGATACCAATCCCGGCCGGTTCGAAATGGGCCACAGCCAGTTCGATGACCAGGGGTCGCTGAAGGTTGATCAGGTGGGGAATCTGGATCTTGGTCGACAACAGGAACGGTCGGAAGATGATCTCGTAGACGATCATCAGGATGATCGGAACCATTCGCTGTCCCATGAGAGAGGCGAACCAGAGACCGAAGACGTAGGCGATGATCACCTCGAGCTCGAGCCACAGTCCCGCCCTGATCATCTCGCCATAGGGCGGCGAGTCGTAGGTCACGGCGTAGGTCGGATAGTTCTGCTCGGCCTGTCGCTGGGCCAGCGCCCTGGGCAGCGGGGTGATTGGCTCAGCTTCGTTCCCCGGGCATGGCCCGTTGTAGGGGAAGTCGCAGATGATCAGATTCGGATGATCGGCCGCCCAGGTTTGGTATCCATGGAGGGACAGGCCGAGGGGCACGGTGGTGTCCTGGAAATCGAAACTGGACGGCGCGGAGAAAACGCAGACCGCGCAGATGATGGTGAATGCGACGGCCACCATGGGGATGATGATGGCCAAGCCGGCCGGGATGCGGGCCAGGTAGAGCGCTACTCTCGAGCGTCCGGTCACCACCTGCTGCCTGAACATCCCGTCGGCGAGGTCGGAGCAGCCTGCAGTGGCTCCCAAGGTCATGGCGGCGATGAACCCGAAGATGTAGAGCACGCCGGCGATGAGGGAGGTGAACACGGCGAACCCACCAGCCGGCCCGTACGAGTGCGGCACGAAGGCGTGCAGCAACAGCTTGATGACGAGGAAGAGTGTCGGGAGCCCGATCGTCAATGCGATCAGGGTGATCATGAGGCCCCGACGCTTGCGCAGCTCCATGAACCTGGTTGCGATCATTGCCCGAGTGGGGATCCACGAACCACGGTGATCGCCCGGCGCTTCCGCGTGGATCTGAGCGGGGGCCGAACCCGGATCCGGTGCGTCCACATCGGGGATGTTCGTCATTCCGGAGCTCCCAATCGGCTGGTCACGGAAAGAAACCACTCCTCCAGCGAGACCTGGATTTGCTGGATCCCGTGTACCGAGATCCCCCCCTCAACCAGGAGGCGATTGATCTCTGCCACTACGTCGCGTTGCGTATTCTCCGGGAGGGAGATCGCGAGTCCGTTCGGCCCGACTTGAAGATGAGATACGAACGTCGTCCCTTCCAGCAGGCTGCGCGCCCGGTCGGGGTCGGAGCACTCGACTTGTACCTCGAATGGGGAACCAGCGAGCAGTTGGGAGATCGGTCCCTGCCGAATTACCTTGCCACGATCGACGATGGCGACCGCGTCGCATGTGCGCTCGACCTCATCGAGGAGATGAGACGACAGCACCACCGTGCGATCTTCGGACACGAGAGACGTGATCATTTCGCGCATGTCTTGCATTCCAGCGGGATCCAGGCCGTTCATCGGCTCGTCGAGGATCAGCAGCTGAGGGTCCCCGAGGAGGCAGGCGGCTACACCCAGCCGTTGGCGCATGCCCATGGAGTACTTCGACACCTTGTCGTCGGCTCGATGCAGGATGCCGACGCGCTCGAGTGCCGGGTCGATGCGTCCCTTAGCCGCCCGCTCACGCGCCGCGGCGAGGATCTGCAGATTTTGGCGGCCGGTCAGGTGGCCGTGAAAACGGGGCTCGTCCACGATCGCCCCGACTCGGGCCAGTGCCACATCACGGTGTCGTGGGATGGCGTGGCCAAGAAGGGTCATTGTGCCGGCATCGGCGTGAGTCAGGCCCAACAGCACTCTGATCAACGTGGTCTTGCCGGCACCATTGGGCCCCAGATAGCCGAAGGCGCTGCCGCGGGGAACGAGGAGTTCGACGTCGTTGACGGCGATGTTCTCGCCGAATCGCTTGGTCAGGCCATGCGTCTCGACTGCCCACTCATCAGTCCGATTCGGCGAAGCAAGAAGGTCGGTCATGCCCTTGGAGAACCAAGCTGAGGCGCCGAGTGACCTCGGACCTTGCCTGGGCATTCCGCCTGTCGATGCGCGCGAGAGGGCATACGCAGGATCAGAATGCCGCCGCGAGTGCCACGCTGATCACAGGGAGATGTATCGTTGCGCTCCGGTTTCATGCAGAAGTTCCCCCCTCTGTCTTCGGTGTTTCCGACAGCCCCGCGAGCGGCTCAACTATCTGGCCTGGAAGAAGAGTGCAACGGCCATGACGACCACCACGACCACTGCTGCGCGGAGCAGCAAGCGTCCAATGGTTCGGCTCTGGCTTCCCTCGGCAACTCGTCCAGCCGCCTTCGGCGTGCTCATCGAGTCATGGTTCCGTCGGGCCAGGTCCACAGATCGGAATCGGGCGTTGGCCGTCACAACGACCCAGCCGATCGTTGTCGTCGCCAAGGGGAGAAACATCAGGAAGAGCATCGCCACGTTGGAGAACGCCTCGCTCACGCCCCCGGCAACCCCCACCCCCGGGTCGCGCGGTCCTCCGTCGATCGCCACGACCGCGATCGTCGAGACGAAGAACATGGCCAGCCCTGCACTGACGCCGGCCAGCCGAGCGGCGCGCCGGCCCACCAGGGCGCTCTCGCTGCGCCACGCGCCACCCACCCCCACGACCAATGGCACCCCGATCAACAATGCCGGGCCGGACCAAGCGCCAGCCGAATAAGGACTGATGATGCCCGCCCACGTGAACCCTGAGAACCCCAACCACGTCGCCGCGACGAAGAGCCCACCCACCAGTCCCAGACGGGTCACACCGGGCCGGCGCAGCAGCAGGCTCACGGCGACGATGGAACCCATCACGAGAGCGGCCAGGATCACCAGCAACACCCAGTTCCAAGGGTTGGCAGCCAGCCCAAAGTGGACGAACCCAAAGTCGAGTACGACCGCGCTGGCCAGTGCAACGGCTACCAGTGCTGCCATCGGTCCGACCGGCCCCCATGGTGGCAGCAGCACGACGCCGGCCACGCTGCCGAGAGAGAAGCGCCACCGCCCCGAACGACCTTCGATCCGGTCCAACTCGCCGAGCATCGCTTGGCCCCAATCGACCCGGTCGGCGGGGAGCAGTCCGACCGCCCACTGCAACAACCGGAGCGGCACGTCGCCTTGCACCTTCTGCGTGTCTGGAGGTGGGTGCTCGAGGCTCCACAGCACCGCCCCTGCGCCAGCCAGCAGCAAGATCGCGAGGACCGAGAGCCGACCCCCGCCAATGAGCAGCAAGATCGCCAGGACGGAGGGCACTACGCCCCGCTCAAGCCCAAGCGCCGGCGCGGCACGGACCTTTCGGCCAGGGCGACGTCGAGAGTGGCCACATACTCCCGCCCCGTCGGGGTTAGTCGATACAGGTGCCGGGGCGGCCGGCCGGGCGGTCCTGGCTCCCAGGACGTTTCGAGCAGTTCACGATCGGCGAGCCGGATCAGGATCGGATAGAGGGAGCCCGATTTCAGATGGACTTCTGTGGCGAGGTCGTAGCCATAGCGCCACCGCGCCGGATCAGCGGCGAGTGCCTGGAGGACCCTGATCGCCTGCGGAGACGAAGCACGCGTCCGGGCCATGGCCATAACTCTACCTAAGTAGTTATGTGTGTCAAGCCCTGGTGCTCTCCCGCGGGATTCATTGTGACTTACGCCACCGGTAGGGGCTTGCCGTCATAGGTCCGGCGGAATGGGGCGGCTCTTCGGTTGTGGTCCTTGATGAAGGTGATGACGCGATCGGCCAACTCTTCGACTGAGCTGCTGCATGTCGGATGAAGGTTGCGCTGCCGGACCGCTCCCCAAGGGCACTCACTCGGGGCAGTATCTCGAACATGGGTCCGCTACGACGTCACCGGCAGTGGGTAGTTCAGTTGGGCAATGACGTCGTCGAGGGACCCGTCGATGGTGCCGTCTCGCTCCATGGTGGCCCATCTGAGGATCGAGGCCTCGTGTCGAACCATTGACTCCAAGATCTCGTGATCGGCTTCGTCGCCCACATTGACGATGGCTTCGAATCGAGTCAGGAAACCCTCAACGACTGGCACGTTGAGTCCTGCGAATTCCGGCCATGACATGTCGCGATACGCCCCTACGGCAAGCTCGATGAGTGACAGATCCGTCACCTCATCCAGGGATAGGCCATGCTTGAACAGCAATGGCCGAAGTCTTGCCTTCGTCTCCGATTCCAACTGAAGCAGTGTGCCCAAATGGTAACGATCCCTTGGGCTTTTTGCCTCCTGGACAAGGGCGAGAAACAGGGTCTCCCCCAAGATTTCGCTCTCATAGAGTTCACGCGTGCACGCGGGGTACGACAAGTCCTCCACGGCGGCCCCCTATTTCACTCGTCTGCTGGGCGACGAAATCGAAGGTAGCGCCTTCTGGGTGCATCCGCAAGGGGCGTGATGTGGTCGCGGTTGAGAGTCAAATCGACATTCGAGACCAAGCCAGCGGCACCGACCTGGCCGACACTCAGGCCGCTGCGGTGCGGAACATTTCGAGCATCGCGAGAACGGTCACCGACGTGCTGGTCGTCGTCAAACCACTTACTTTGCCCTGGTGTTTTTTGAGTGTGAAAAACCCTTCTTGCTCCAACCGCCCGAAAGCGAAGACGCCGTCGGTGGCCCGCTGTCGGGAGTGTTGCACGTCGTCGCGTCGTCGTCCTGGTACCCGTACCACACACCGGCAGAGCGGATACCGAGGTGGGCCGTAAGGGTCTCCGAGTTCGAGCTCGCCACGTCCACGAGATACCAGCACGTGCCGGTGGTTGATACAGCAGCCAATGTCACCGTCTGGTTCGTGTTGTCGCCTCCGTTCGACACACCGACTTGGCGATTGGTTGGCATCAGGTCGGCATCGGGCTCGACCCATTTGATGGAAGAGTTGAACTGCTCGAGTTCTGGGGGTCCGGCCTGGCTGAAGTTGTGGAACTGCCGATGCTGCGCCATCGCTACTCGTAGCGCCGTCTCGAGATCAGCCTGGGCCGCCTTGTCGCCGGACAGCCGAGAATTTCCGATGGAGAAGGATCCGACTAAGGAGTAAGAAGTCGAGCCGCCTGCCGCCAGAACGAGAGCCAAGGCCGGACCCGACAGGTACTTGACTAGCCGCATCATCACCGACCGATCCTATAACCGTCCTTCGCCGTCAAGGTAGTGGCGAGGCATGTCCACGACCCGATCTGAGTTCAGGCATTCTGGCGAGCCGGGCCGCCATCGGTGGCCCGCGTGATGCGCTGGCGCCACCCTGCCGCGGCTTCGGTGGCGCGGCGACCGGCCATCTACGTCCCGTCAGGGCTGAAGGCAACGGAGGACAGATCATCTAATTTAGTTCGCTGAGAGCGCTGTCCCTCGCCGCCGCGACACGCGGCTCAGATTCCCGCGTACGTGGAAGCGGCGAACCGACTGAAGGTCAGCGGTTGCCAGCCGGTTTCAATCGGATTGCTTTGTCCCGCTCTGGCGCTTGGGGGCACTCTCGCGACTCAGGGTCGACGTTTGATTCTGGCAACATGGGTCCATTCGGTCGTTGTTGGGGTCATGGGCTGGCGGGTCTCCTGATGGCAGAAAAGGCTTCGCCGGTGAGGCGAGGGAGCGGCTGGGCTGGGTCGTCCTGACGAGAAGGGGAGACATATGTCGAACGTGTCGCAGGGACCGGGCTGGTGGATGGCATCGGACCACAAGTGGTATCCGCCGGAGTCGCACCCTGGCTACCAACCGCCGCCGCCGAACCTTACGGCGCTCAGCTCATATCCCGGCGGTCAGCCGTTCTATCCGAATCTGAGCTCATCTTCTTATGCTGGGCCACAACTGGCGAACTACGGACTGCGCCTCGGTGGCTGGGTGATCGATTGGCTGATCCTTCTTGTTGTATGCGGTGTGATCTCCGCAGTCACGCATTCGTTCCACTACAGTCACGTTGCCACAAACGTCAACGGATTTTACTCAGACAACCGGAGCTTCAGATTAGGCATGCCAGGGGCCCTTCTCTCCCCTCTGATCGTCGTTGTCTACGGGACGCTCATGTGCGGCAGCAATCGGGCGCAGACGATCGGCATGATGGTTACGGGGACCAAAGCGGTGAAGCTCTCCACGGGAGCGGCTATCGGCTTTCCCGCAGCCCTAGGGCGCGCCCTTTTCGAGTGGTTGCTCGCAATTGTCTTCTTCTTACCCTGGGTCCTCGACATGCTGTTCCCGCTATGGGACCCCAGGAATCAGACACTGCACGACAAGGTCTCTGGGACAATCGTCATCAGAATCGGTCGTTCCTGATTGCCCATGCGAGGTGGCCGTCCGCACCGTACAGAGGTTCCTTTCGATCGTGACGCCCGTCGGGTCCGGCTCGACACAGCTCACCATGGGAACCACCTCAGTTCCTTCATCCACGCTCGATGACCTCGCCCTACAGGATGGTCATTGAATGCGCTAGGTGAACGGTGAACGGCAAGCCTTCCGCCTCGACCGTGCGCCGCGCCTCCTCGAGCGTCAGGTGACGGACTTGGGGCATCTTGCGTGTTGTGGCTGCCATCGTCGCATCTTCCCTCACGAGAGGTTTGACGCGCTCCGGACCGGCGGTAAGTGGCAGCTGGGTGCCCTGATTTTGGGCGATTGCGGCCGCACGTTTCGATACCAGGGTTCTGTGGGCGGCGGCGGAGCGCTCGGCTCGTTGACGTGGCCATAGGCTGATACGGTCGCAGAAAAGGCACACGACGGGAGGCTTTCCGATGGCGCAACGCAGCGTGGAGATTGACACCGCGGACGGGACTTGTTCGGCGGCGCTGAGCATTCCCGACGGTGAGGGACCGTGGCCGGCGGTGATCATGTTCGCCGACGCAGGCGGGATGCGCGACACGATTCGCCAGATGGGCGAGCGGCTCTCCGGACTGGGCTACGTCGTTGTGGTACCCGACTTCTACTATCGCAACGGCCCCTACGAGCCGGTCGACATGCGCACCGCGTTCCAGAACAAGGAATCCATGGAGCGGATCATGGGCATGATGCGGGGCTACACCGCTGACATGGTGGTTCGCGACGCCAAGGCCTTTGTTGACTACCTCAACACGATGCCCGAGAAGAAGCCAGGCGGAGTCGGGACCACCGGCTATTGCATGGGCGGTCGGCTCTCGCTCATCACCGCCGCCAATCTGGGCGAGTCGATCGCGGCATCCGCCGCCTTCCACGGGGGGAACATCGCCAAGGAGGATGACCCCGACAGCCCCCACCACAAAGCGGCCGCCATCAAGGCCACCGTTTACGTGGGCGGAGCGATCGAGGACCAGTCGTTCCCCGACGAGCAGAAAGACCTCCTCGAGAAGGCCCTGACCGAGGCCGGAGTCGCCCACACAATCGAGACCTACTCCGCCCACCACGGCTTCGCCGTCCCCGACAACGCGAGCTACGACGAGGCCGCCGCCGAACGTCACTGGAAGGCTATGGAGAACCTTTTCGGTTCAGTCCTGTCCTCCTGAAAGATCAGTGCCGTGCGCGAGGTTCAGGGTCGTGACCCGACGGGCGCCGGCGCCGAGCGCCCATGACAGGCGCCGGTCCGGTCCTCGCACAGGCCGCTCGCCCGGAGGCACAACCGACCGGATGACCGGAGCCGCCGAGAAGCCTGACGTTCCCATAACCCGATTCCGACCGTATAGCCTGCCGCCCTCCGCATGACTACGCCGTTGGGGCTGCCGACATGGCCGTCAATGCACACGTCGTCACGTCGTCGCTCCGTAGCCCGGCCCCTTGTGGCGGACGCTTTAATGTCGCAAGATGACGATCCCATCCACTCTGGACAGGGCGTCCGCACGGAGTCAGAGTTGAGATATGGCCTTTTCGCTTGCGGAGTGGTCTGGCGACTCAGAAGCAAGGCATTCCGAAGTATGGTACGGGGACGCCCTCAGCGATATTCCACCGCAACGTGGTGACCGAATATTCATCAGATGCAAAGGAGGGCCATGCCTCAGTCGGCTAGACGTTCCCGCCGCGGATCGAGATTCAGGAGAAGAGCGGGCTCTACGTCATTGTCGACGATGGTCCGATTGAAGCGTGGATCTATCAGTTTGTAACCACGATCGACTGCTGAGCGTCGCTCGTTGTCTCACTCGCGCTCCCAACCGACTGCACCCGAAGTACTGCCTGAGTGGGGCACATCTCTGCTGCCTCCCGAGGGGTCTGATCAGCACCTTCTAATCGACCTGATCGCCTCTGACCGCTCCGTGCCTGTCGATTTGTGAGGGCGGAGCGACGTCAGCTGGGGAAGAGCAAGGAATAATCGGCACCACGGCGTAGATGGTGTCCGCCGTCGATCCCGAGAACCTCCCCCGTCACGAAGGAGGACTCGGGGCCGATCAGATAACGGACGGCCGCGGCGACGTCATCCACGGTGCCTACCCTGCCCAAGGGCATCTGTGAGATGTAGTCGTCGAGCAATGGACCACCCCCCGTGATGAAGGACATCAGTTCATCGTCGACTATCCCGGGCGCCACCGCATTGACTCGAATACCGAGCGGTCCCAGCTCTTCGGCCGACGTCTGCGTGAGGAAACAGATGCCAGCCTTGGCGACACCGTACGCCCACAGAAAGGGATGAGGGAAGCGACCGGCCCCCGAGGACATCAAGACGATGGAGCCTGGCGTGCCCTGAGATCGCAACGCCGCGCCAACGTGCTTCACGCAGATGATGGAGCCCATGAGATTGAGATCGATCGTCGCTCGTACGGCTTCGATGTCAGCGTCAAGGACGGGCCCGATGTGCAGCGAGCCGCCGGCACAGGCGAAGAGGGCATCGATGCGTCCAGTCACCTCAGATGCCACCTTGATTGCATTGGCCACCTGCTCGTCAACCGTGACGTCTGCGACCACGTAGGTGACCGCTGCATTCTCGGAGGCCGCCGCACGGATGCGATCGGCGGCGGCAGCCAGCTTGCTCTCAGTCCTCCCGCAAATGGTGACGTGCGCGCCGTCAGTGGCCAGCCGCTCCGCCGTCGCCAACCCGATGCCACTTCCGCCACCGGTGACCAGAACGGACCATCCTTGAATTGTGGTCATTTCAAGCGAGCACTCGCCTGCGCCGCCTGGATCTTGAATAGTGCCCGGGCGTTTCCTCCGAGGAAATACTTGCGATCCAACTCCGGAAGCTCACGAGCCAAGGACTCGAGGTCCTGGAGGTAATCAGGAGAGTGATCGGCATGGGGATAGTCGGAGGCCCACAGAAACTGCGTCGCACCGTAGCGCTGCATCAACGGAGCGATCGAGCGCTCATCCGGATCGCACGACACCCAGCACCGCTCTCGGAAGTAGCTGGAAGGCTTGTCCTTGAGTTTCATGCCCACTCCAATCGGGGTGTGCCCATATACGGCGTCCATTCGATCCATGAAATGCCCTACCCAGCCACCGCCGGACTCCAGGACCAGGATTTTGAGCCGGGGAAACCGGTCGAATACGGCCAAATCGAAGAGCGTGGCGAACTGATGCCGGACTCCGTCGCCTCCCCGAACCGATTCGAGGAGCTGCAACCGGTCCTCCGTCCAGCTCTTCCCGGTGAACCGTTCGCCCTTCGCCCAGTCCGGCTCGAAGCCCGGATGAATGGCAAATACGACGTCGAGATCCTGCGCCGCCGCGAAGACCCGGTCGTGATCCGGATGACCGAGCGGTTGGCGAGCATGGGTGAAGGGGAGGACGAAGCATCCTCGAGCACCCTCCGACACTGCCCGTTCAAGCTCTTGGGCCGCGGCATCCGGATCCGACAACGATATGTGTGCGACAGGTATCAGTCGTCCACTTGAGTCAGCACAGAACTCACAGATCCACCGGTTATAGGCGCGCGTATAAGCCTGACTGAGTTCAGGATCATCGAGTTCGGCTTCCCACAGCAGACCGAGAGTGGGGTACAAGACCGCGGCATCGAGTCCCTCGGCATCGAGCAGATGCACCCGATCAGCCGGATCCATACTGCCGTAAGCGGCTTCAGAAACATAGGTTCGCTCTGGATCAAGCGCTATCGTCATCAGGTCAGGCGCGCCCATGACCCCCAAGAGCGAGGGCATGCCATGCGTACTCACGGATGAGCGCCGACCCCCGATCTCAAGTTCTTCAAGACCATCGGAATCCCGCACAATTCGCAGCGCGAGGTGCCGAAAGCGTGGCTCCAGGTACCGCTCCCACATATCTGGCGGTTCCAAGATGTGCCCGTCGGCATCAATCGCTCCGTCATAGGCAAGCCGGTGGACGGTGGGTAGTTCGCGCATTTTGGACATCTTGATTTTCCTACCTTTTCTCCTGTGGCCGTCTCCCGCTGCAGGCCCGCTCCGAGCTCACGCCACATTTGATGGGTCGTGCGCAATCGTAGCTTTCGGGGAACGGCCCGTCCCTGGGGGATCTGGTCCCGCCTGGGCACGATGGCACAAGCTATGGCAGGGTGGACAGGGCAAGGATCGGCAGAGGAGGGTTCAAGAACCGATGGAAGACACCGGGGCAACTCAGTTCAATATTGGCGTCGAGGTGGTCGGTACCGACGGAACATGCGGCCGCATGATCCGTGCCGTCGTGGACCCCGTCGCTCGCACCCTGACCCACCTGGTGGTCGAGCCAGAGCATCGACAGGGCCTCGGCCGACTTGTTCCCCTCGATCTGGTGCTCCAGGCCTCCGCGGACCAGATCACCCTCCGCTGTTCGGTCAAAGCATTCGAGAACTTGGAGAGGGCTGAAGAGACACACTTCTTGCCGGCCAGTGCTGGATACCTGGGATACGTCCCAGAGGAGCTGCTCGCGCTCCCCTACTATGGGCTCGGTCCGGGCAATACCTCACCACCCGTTACCGAGGACAGTCTCCCGATGGGCGAGGTCTCAGTGCGGCGGGACGAGCAGGTCCATGCCGTCGACGGCGAAATTGGGAGAGTCCAGGGGCTCGTTATCGATCCTCGCAGCCATCGCGTGACACATCTCCTTCTTCAGGAGGGCCACCTCTTCGGCCACAAGGAGGTCGCAGTTCCGATCCGCGCCATAACTGGGATCGACGACGGCATTCGACTCAGCTTGTCCAAGAAGGACGTTCAGGACTTGCCACAGGTTGCTATCGACGCGCTCCACTAGCAGGGCTTCATTGCTCAGGCGGAGACGGGTGGCCGCCAAAGCGTAAAGGATCGATTAACTGAGCCTCGAAGTCACCAGCCTCAAGCGGAGCGGCAAACAGGAAACCTTGCGCTTCATCGACATGGTTTGCCCTGAGAAGATCCATCTCATCAGTCGTCTCGACGCCCTCGGCCAGCGTCGTGAGGCCGAGATCCCGACCGAGCTGCACAAAAGTCTTGATGAGGGCCGCCGACTCCCGTGAGGCGACCATCGCTCGGACGAACGATTTGTCGATCTTGATGCAATGTACGGGAAACTGCTGGAGAAACGCCAAGGAGGAATAGCCGGTGCCGAAGTCATCGACAGCAATGCCGACTCCCAGTTCCTCGATGGCTCGAAGCCGCCGCACGGCCGAACTGGTATCCCGCATGAGAGCGGTCTCAGTCACCTCGATGGTCAACGCAGTCGGATGTAGCTTGCTCTCGTACAGCGCACACCGAATGTGCTCAACGATCCGGTCGTCGTCGAGCTGGCGGCCCGAGACGTTGACCGACAAAGTGAGCTCGTCACTTTGCCTGCGCCAGACCGCCATTTGTGCACATGCCTGGCGCAACACCCACGCACCGACTTCACGGATCTGACCGCTCTGCTCGAGGATCGGAATGAACTCGTCCGGCGCGAGCAGACCGTCCGCAGGATGCTCCCAACGCAGGAGTGCTTCGACGCCGATAACCGAAAGATCGGCCAAATTCAAAATGGGCTGATAGACAAGTCGGAACTGGTGTGCACTCAATGCCGAGCGCAGGTCGAACTCCAGCCGGATGCGTCGACCAATGTCCGTCTGCATCTCAGGATGAAAGAACTCGTATCGATTCTTCCCTCTCGCTTTGGCCTGATAGAGAGCGATGTCTGCGTCCCGGAGCAGTTCTCCAGGGGTGGCTCTGTCTCCCACGGCGATCCCGATGCTCGCGCTGGCCGGCAATGACGACGCGCAATTCAGTTCGAACGGCTGTCGCATCACGTCCAGAAGTCGCTCCGCCACGAGCTCTGGAGCCACCATGGGTTCACTCCCATCGATCAGCACGACGAACTCATCACCGCCCATTCTTCCGATGGTGTCCGCGCCGCGCAGCGTGCTCGCCATTCGGATCGCCACCGAAGCCAGCAACTCGTCACCCGCTTCATGACCAAGAGAATCATTGACGTTCTTGAAGTCATCGAGATCGATGTACAGCGCGGCGCCGACTGTGCCATTGCGTCGACCCCTCGCCAGGAGCTGATCGATGCGGTCCAGTATCAAGGCGCGATTTGGCAAACCCGTAAGCGGATCATGCATAGCCTGGAATTTGAGCTCGTCAGTTCGCTCGTGGACCAGTGCTCGTGAACGAGCTCGTCCGGAACCCAACACGTAGATGGAGGCCCCTAACAACAAGCTGAGAGCGATGCCGCCCAAGAGCAGTGGCAACCCTCCCATAGTGCCGATCAATCCGCCGCTGTCGTCGGGTCCGAGCGCTTCCACAGTCCAGCCCTGTCCAAGGTTGATCGACTCGATCTGTGGGGCGACGGGAGCATGCCCGCCCTGGAACATGACAGCAGACTTGCCCGATCCGAAACGCAGAGCGACCGCCGTATTGGCATGACCCCTCAGAGCCGTCTCCAGGAGAACGTTCGGGCGAATATCCATGGCGATTAGTTCGACAAAGGAGCTGTCACGACCGGCAACGGTCGAAGGTGTCGACCCCGATCCGTAGATCGGCACATCGAGCGCCAGCGTCTTGGAGCCGGGCGCGGTCAAGGGCAAGACCGCGCTTTTTCCGGAAGCCCGGGCGGCCAGCACGTTCTGTGCCAATGTCCCCACACAGAGGTTGTAATTGTCCGGGATGTCTGGAAAGGGAGCTTTTTCCACCCCGACCCTCACGAAGCAGTAGAAGGGTAGCGGTGGGCCCGCTGGCTTGACGGTGAATGGTGCCGAACCCTTGGCGGACACGCTCTGCGCGTATGCCTCGAGTTGTGCGGCAGGCACGAACTGGATAGCCACAAGTCCGAACAGCTCCGGGTATCGTTTCAGCGCGCCGATGTCGTCGGCCCATTGCGTGAACTCTGCCTGTGACGGGTGGGGGTTGCCGATGATAAACGACTCTGTGCTCACGATCAGATCCTGCTCATGCTGAATCGCCAACTGCAGCGTCCCGGAGATCTGGACCGCCGACGACTGGAATGCCTTGTGGGATCTGGCGGAAGTGGCACGGATCGCGCTGAACCCGAAGGCCGAAGCACCGGCCCCGATCGCCACGATGAGAGCGGCAATCACCATCCACAGCTGGCGTGAGTTTCCGCGCGGGCCCATGCCGTCGCCCCCGGACGGAACACCCGAGACCGGCAAGGGCTCTTCGGAGATCTTTTTCATCATCGTCAGACCAAAAGGATGCGAGGAGTGGCTCGGTCCATAGACACAAGCATCTCCAGCTTCTGACAATGGCCAGCCATCTGAAACCCAACGCAAGCACAACTCCGGACGCCGGTGGCCGCGTTTCCTGGCTTCCTGCGCTCAGCCAGCGAATTCCGGGGGGTGGCACCCATTTCGCAACCGGATCGCGACGGAATTACCACCGGGTTGGTCAACACTCTGATTCCTTGACGTCCGCGGCTGTTTCGCGCCTACGGGGGAACATGACGGTTCATACAGAATTGCCACACCCGCATCACACTGCGACGCGCCTGAGCCCGGAAACCGCCGGCCCGCGGGGTGACTCGCTGACCCGATTGATCGAACAGCTGCTCCGCCCCGGCGCCCTTCAAATGGCTGCCCAGCCAATCGTCAGCGTGGCAGATGGCACGACCGTGGGCTACGAGTTGCTGGCTCGAACCTCGGTGCAATGCAGTACCGGTCCCGAACAGTGGCTTGAACATGCCAGCTATCTCGGGATCCGCACGGAGTTCGAGCTGGCGTGCCTGCAGGCAGCCTGCGAACGAGGTGGCCCACCCGGGGGTGAAAGGATTTTCGTCAATCTCAGCACGAGTACGCTTCTCGACCCTAGGGTTGAACCGATCCTTGGTGACCTGCCGCCCCGGGTGATCGAGATCACCGAGCACGAACCGGTGAGCGACTATCAGGGGCTGCGTCGGCGACTTCAGAATTGGCCTGCCGCATCTCAGTTACTCGCGATCGATGATGTGGGGGCCGGCTACTCGTCGATGTCGCACGTCCTTCAATTGCGCCCGCACTTCATAAAGATCGATCGCAGCCTGGTCCAGAATGTGCACCGGGATTCCAACAAACTGGCTATATTGCGTGGCCTCGCCGGGTTCGCTAGGCAATGCGGCGTTGCATCCCTCGCCGAGGGCGTGGAGACGAATGAGGAACTCAGTGCGCTTCGTGCCGTGGGCGTGGATCTCGTGCAGGGGTATCTGTTGGCCAAACCGGGCGATGGTTGGCCCGAAGCCCGCCACTGGCGTTCCCCTCGTTCCGTCCCCAGGAGACGAAAGGACTCTGGCCCGAACGCGCTCAGCGCGCTACGCGATCGTGTCGAGAGGATGGTTGACCCAATCGACGCCGCCGACGAAGTAACCGCTCATCTGTACGACCACTTTGCCTTCCTGCCCAGCGTCTACGTGGAGCGAGCCGGAATCTTGAGATTTCTCTCCGGGCGCGGTCAATGGCAGGTGCTGGACGGGATCGAGGGTGGTGTGGGCCTGACCGGTTCAGCTTTTGCGGGGGCTGAGTCCGTGCTGGTGCAGGACGTGACCGCCGATGCTCGATATCGCGAAGCGGTACCCGGAGTCGTGGCCGAGCTGGCAATCCCTCTGACCGTAAACCGTCGCATTGTGGGGGTTCTGAACGTCGACGCTCCCGCCCAACTCGATGATCAGCAAGTGCAGGCCGTGCACGATTCAGCTCGCGTTCTCGAGGACGCCTTCACGCGGACAGGTGTAGCTCTGCGGTGGGACTCTCCACTGGCCGAATTCGGATGGCACGCTCCACGAGTGGCCGAGGCGAAGTCGCTGCAAGAGCTGGCAGATGCCACGATTGCGGCCGGCATCGATGTTGCCAAGCTCCAGTCAGCCGCCCTGTGGAGTCGCTCTGACGGCGAGCTCGTCCTACGAGGTGCAACCGGTGCGCGTGCCGATGACATCGCCGGCCTCACGGATTACCAGATTGAACAATTGGCCGGGTTGGTCTCGCATGTTGCCTCGAGCTACAGCACCGGTCCTGTCGTTGGCCGTACCTTTGGCGCCATGGGCCTCCTGCGCGATCAGGGGTTCGGCACCATCTTCGTAGCCGCCATACGCGACCGAGGTACACCGACGGGCTTGCTCGTACTCGCTGGGCCTGACGCCGGGACGATGCCCATGGAATCAGTGCAGGCCGTCGAGCTTCTCTGCGTCCTTGCTGGCGTCACCCTCGCCCGAATTGAAGATCCGTCGTAGTACCCGGTCCGACGGGCAACACGACCACGCCGCAGTCGCCTAGATCGAACAATCCGTTGAGCTGAGACCCACATGGACACCGGGATCGGGTCTGGTCGGATGGACCCGATGACCAGAGTCGGCGGCCGAACCAACCATCTATTGGCGCTCGGCTCATCGATCCTAAATGCCGAAGACTTCTGTCAGCTCCGTCGGAATTGGCGTGTCGAGCTGCGCGTAGGTACACGATTCCGGAGATCGATCAGGACGCCACCGTTTGAACGAAGTGGCATGACGAAAGCGGTCACCCTGAAGATGGTCGTACGAGACCTCGGCAACAAGTTCAGGCCGCAACGGCGTCCAGCTGAGATCCTTTCCCGCGCTCCACCGGCTCTGTCCCCCCGGAACACGCTGTTCCAGACCATTGTCCGGTATGTGCCACGGATGATCTGACCCGTCGACCAGTTGCAGAGGTTCGAGGACATCGACGAATTCCGATCGGCGGGCGACACTGAAGCCGGACGCGACTCCCACGTGATGCAAGACGCCACTCTCATCGAAGAGCCCGAGAAGAAGCGAGCCGACTCCCTCTCCATCCTTGTGCTGCCGGAAGCCGCCGACGACACAGTCGGCAGTACGCTCGTGCTTGACCTTCAACATGACCCGTTTCCCGGGCTGATATCGCAGATCACCATCTTTGGCAATGACACCGTCGAGTCCAGCGCCCTCGAAGCGAGAAAACCAATCACGAGCCTCGTCGGGCGTCGTGGTACTCGGCGTCACGTGGATCGGGACTTCTACATGCTGGAGCACATCTTCCAGCATTGAACGACGATCGGCGAAGGGCTCATCCAGGAGGCTCCGATCATCGAATGCCAGAAGATCGAATGCGACGAAGGATGCCGGCGTGGACTGTGACAGCAAGTTCACCCGTGACTCGGCCGGATGGATCCGTTGCGTCAGTGCGTCGAAATCGAGCCCCGAGGGTCCGGCGATGACGATCTCACCATCGAGGACGCAGCGATTGGGTAGATTCGCGAGCAAGCTCCCGCGTAGTTCGGGGAAATACCTGTCGAGGGGTTTCTCGTTGCGGCTCCCGAGGACGACATCGTCACCGTCGCGGAATACGATGCAGCGGAATCCGTCCCACTTTGGCTCGTAGGACAGTCCCGGTGATTCCGGAAAGTCCCGCACGAGCCTGGCCAGCATGGGTGCCAGAGGCGGCCTCACGGGAAGAGTCACCGGCTGTGGCTCGCGGTCCACGTCAGGAATTCGTCCATCGGAAGGGTGTTCAGTATTCGATCCTCGGGTATACCGACCTTTGCGGCCTTCTCACACCCGTATTGCTGCCATTCGAGTTGGCCGGGTGCGTGGGCATCCGTGTCGATGACCATGGAACAGCCCAGTGAAAGGGCAAGCGACAACAGCTCTTCGGGCGGATCGAGACGTTCTGGCCTCGAGTTGACCTCGACCGCCGTTCCCGTCCGAGCACAGGCACCGAAGACGATCTCGGGATCAAAGCTTGATGGCGGCCGTCCCCGTCCGACGACGATGCGACCCGTGCAGTGCCCGAGGATGTCCGTATGTGGGCTCTCGATGGCCCGGACCATTCGCTCCGTCATCTCCTTTGCATCCATTCGGAGCTTCGAGTGCACGCTGGCAACCACGACGTCGAGCTGCGCCAGAAGGTCTTCTGCCTGGTCGAGCGAACCATCTTCGAGAATGTCGACCTCAATGCCGGTCAGGATCCGGAATGGAGCGAGCTCGTCGTTGAGCTGGCGGACGATGTCGAGCTGCTGGAGAAGGCGCTCCGCGTTGAGACCGTGGGCGACCGTCAGCCTCGGGCTGTGATCAGTCAGTGCCCAGTAGGCATGGCCAATCTCCTTGGCCGCTTCGGCCATTTCTCTGATCGGACTGCCGCCGTCCGACCAGTCCGAATGGCTATGGCAGTCACCCTGCAGTTGGTTGAAGAGGTTGGCGGCTCCCTCGCTCATTTCGGGCAGCGCGGTCGATTCCAGCTTCTGCAGATACGCGGGCACCTTGCCGGAAAGGGATTCGGAAATGACCTGTGCGCTCGTCTTGCCTACTTGGGGAATCTTCTGAAGCACCGCAGGTGTCATTGTCGCCATTTCGTCACTCGGGATGTCGGAAATCGCAGCCGCCGCGTTTCGAAACGCCCTCACCTTGTAGGACTCTGCTCTCTCGCGCTCTAGGAGGTAGGCGATACGCCGCAGCGCGGCGGGTGGATCCATTGCGATCATCCTTTCCGGGCGCGGCTTGGCGCCACGCGGGTCGGCTCGTCGGGTTGTTTCGGATACTCGGGAGGCCATGGAGCGTCGTGCAGTCCGTTTTCTCGATCTCGGGCCGCCATGTCCAGCAAAGGTTGGAGCGACTGTGGCTCATTGGGCATGTTCTTCCAAGGGTCGCCTCGTTGGCGGACCAAATCCGGAACTGTTCGCATCGTCAAGGATTCGGGGTCGACGGAGGCCACCTCGTCCCAGCTGATCGGCGTGGACACCTGAGCGCCCTCCCGCGGCCGCACGAACCAGGCCCCAAAGACGGTCCTGTGTGGAGCGTTCTGATTGAAGTCGACGAAGACCCGTTCTCCCCGCTCTTCCTTCCACCACTGCGCCGTAATGAGATCGGGATGCCTGCGCTCCAGCTCTCGGGCCAGCGCTATGGCGCCGGCCCGAACATCCAGGCTGTCCCATCGGGGTGCGAGTCGCACGTAGACGTGGAGACCGCGATTTCCTGAAGTCTTCGGATAGGCGGTGATGCCGAGCTCCTCGAGCAGCAATCGTACGAGCCCTGCAGCCTCCCGCACCTCATCGAAGGAAACGCCAGGCTGGGGATCGAGATCTATTCGCAGTTCGTCAGCATGATCCGGATCCGTGGCCAGATTTGGCCACAAGTGCAGGCCGAGGCAACCCAGATTCACCGCCCAAAGAACGTGCGCGATGTCCGCCACGACCAGCGCATTCGACTTTGTCCCGTTAGGCGTCATGACCTCGGTGGTCTCGAGCCAAGGTGGGGCGTTACGTGGAACACGCTTTTGGAAGAAGGAATTGCCCCCAGCCCCTTCGGGGAACCTCTGCAGGAGAGCCGGCCTGCCACCCGCCACGTTGCGCAGAACCTCGGCTACCTCAACGTAATAGGAGGCAAGGTCAAACTTCGTTGCGCCCAGATCTGGGAAGTAGATCTTGTCCGGACTCGAAATTTCCACCTGGCGTCCAGATATGTCGATAACTCGTCGTTCGGACGTCATCCGGTTCAGATTCTTCCAGGCCGTTCGGTGCGTTTCACGCGGGACCCAGCAAAGAGGACATCATCTGACTCCCGTTGGATAGGTTGCGGCGAATGATCCAATAGGCGTTTTCGCATGAACCTTAGCTTCTTGAACAGGCTCTTTCTCGCAACCGGGGCATCGTGCGCGGGCTGCTGTTCTTCGGGCGGCCCGCAGGTCCGGCTCGCATCCCAACGGCATGCGCGTGGGTTCGGGGGGGGTCCCCGGCGTTGGTCGTCCGACAATCGTTTGGGGTAGCTTCGTGCGCGCTCCAACGCACAAGGCCCGGGAATTGGTGAGGACCGGAGGTTGTCCAATGTCTGCGATACCCAATGTCGCGCTGAACAACGGCGTCGAGTTTCCCCAATTGGGTTTCGGTGTGTTTCAGATCCCGCCGGACCAGGTCGAAGAACCCGTTCTCTCGGCCCTGGAGGCGGGCTATCGCCTCATTGACACGGCGGCGGCCTATCGCAACGAGGAGGGGGTCGGCAAAGCGGTGGCGGCGAGCGGCTTGCCCCGTGACGCTGTCGTTGTCACCACGAAGGTATGGAACCTCGACCAGGGGTACGACGAGACCCTTGCGGCGTTCGACCGCAGTCTGGCCGCTCTCAAGATGGACATGATCGACCTCTATCTCATCCATTGGCCCGTTCCACGCCGCGATCGTTTCGTGGAAACATGGCGCGCGCTCGAAAGGATTTACTCGGAAGGCACGATCCGAGCGATCGGGGTTTCCAACTTCCGAGTGGCTGACCTCGAGCGATTGAGAGGTGAAACCGACATCGTACCCGCAGTCAACCAGATCGAATTGCATCCGGGCTTCGATCAGGCTGAATTGCGGTCATACCACGCTGCCCACGCGATTGTCACGGAGGCATGGAGCCCCCTCCGTCAAGGTTCGGGCCTGCTCGACAACGAGACTGTTCGCGCCGTCGCATCTGCCCATGGCAAGTCACCCGCCCAAGTCGTCCTGCGCTGGCACATCCAGTTGGGAAACGTGGTGATCCCGAAGTCGGTCACCCCCGCCCGCATCGAAGCCAACATCGATATCTTCGACTTCGAGTTGCACACTTCAGAGATGGCTGCACTCGCCGATCTTCCCGGCGGGCGAATCGGGCCGCACCCTGACACCTTCGAAGTCCCTTGAGCGAGTCAGCGTCACCTCCCGCTCCGCCCATTGCGTAGGCTTTGCTCGGCCTGCTTGAGGGTTCCTCGGAGAAGGGCACGGGGCAACATCTACCGGCGAAACTGTTAAGTTCCCGGGAGCCCAGCGGACTGACTTGAGATCTTGGAGGATCTAAATGACCGACATCATGAGGGGTGTTCGCATTCTCGAAGTAGCGGAGCACACCTTTGTTCCAGCCGCCTCAGCCATCCTGGCTGACTGGGGAGCCGAAGTGATCAAAATTGAGCACATCGAGAGAGGCGATGCGATGCGAGGCCTGGCATCGAGCGGCGTCATGGCCATGGGTGGCGACGTCCATGTCCTCTTGGAGCACTCCAATCGCGGCAAGAAGAGCATCGGTGTCGACCTCACGACTCCGAAGGGACTCGAAATCGTGTACAAACTCGCCGCTTCGTGCGACGTGTTCCTCACGAACAAGCTTCCAGCTGTCAGAAAGAAGCTGCACGTCGAGATAGACGACATCCGGGCCCACAACCCGAACATCATCTATGTGGCCGGAACCGGTGGGGGCGAGCGCGGTCCTGACGCCGACCGGGGCGGCTACGACTTCCTGAGCTACTGGGTTCGGGCCGGCAGCGCTATGGGCGCCACTCCTCCCGACGCCGAAGGACTGGTGGGTCAGCCTGGTCCTGGGTACGGGGACTCGATCGGTGGGATGACGATCGCCGGAGGGATCATGGGAGCTCTCTTCCATCGGGAACGCACCGGCGAGGCCGTCTCCGTCGACGTCTCTCTTCTGGGAGTGGGCCTCTGGGCGATGAGCCCAGGGGTGGCACTTTCGCTCCAGACGGGCTTCCCCTGGCGACCGCCCACCGGCTCCGGCGGCGGAGGACCTTCGAATCCTCTTGTCGGCGTCTACAAGACCCAGGACGGTCGATTCGTTGCCCTTTCTTGCCTGCAAGGGTTCTACTACTGGCCGGGTGCCTGCAAGGCAATCGGGCGCGAGGATCTCGTGACCGACGAGAGGTTCACATCACACGAGCTCCTGGCCGCGAACGCGAGAGCCGCTCGCGAGATCCTCGCTGCGGAGTTCGCCTCAGCGCCGCTTGCACATTGGCGAGAACAACTGACTGAATTCAATGGGCAGTGGTCGATAGCCCAAGACAGTCTCGAGGTGGTGGACGATCCGCAGGTAGAGGCCAACGGGTACCTTCTCGAGACGGTCAACGCGGCGGGGATTCCGTTCCGTCTCGTCACGGTCCCGGTTCAATTCGACAGTGTTCCGGCCACTCCCCATCGCGCACCGGAATTCAACGAGCATTGTGAAGAAGTGCTCGAGAGTATCGGCTATGACGCCGAAGCCATCGTCGATCTCAAGGTTGAGGGCGCGGTGGCGTGACGATGACGTGAAGGGCCGGCCGGTTCGGGTTCTGGCCCCGGAGACGTCGTAGTAAGCCCGTGCCACGACGTGGCTACCGGTGACCGACGGCATTCCCCGCGTCGAAAGAACCGTGGGTAAGAAAATCGGGCGGGACACCTTTCATCAGCTACACCCATAGGCGCCCCTGGCCTGCGTGCGGGGTTTCGACCCGAACCGGTCAGGGGCCTGCTGCCGGGATCGGGTTGAACCCCCGGAAGAAGTCGCGATCGCTCTGGTCCGGTGGCCGTCCCACGTGCGTCACCGTGTCGACGTCGGGTGCTTCGGCCCGGAGCGCCGCCACCGTGCAACGTTCTTTCGGCCGAATGGCGAAGGGGTCGAACGAGAAGTGGCGGATGGCGTTCTCGTGGGTGATCTTGTTGACCTGCTCGTCCGTCAGCCGGGCGAACTGCACCTCGTTCACTTCTGGGCCGTTGGGCCACGTAGAGTCCGAATGGGGGAAGTCCGATTCCCAGCACAGATTGTCGATGTTGAAATGGTCGAGAAGGCTGAGGCCGACGGGATCATTGATGAAGCAGCAGATGACCCTCTCCAAGAACACGTCAGCGGGACCGTAGCCGGCCGGGAATGTCTGACCTGTCCACCCGGAATGACGATCATGGACGTGCTCTGCTCGCTGCAGGAAGTAGGGGATCCATCCGATGTCTCCCTCGGTCAACGAGAAGCGCAATTCGGGGAACCGCCACCAGAAATCGGCCCACATCAGATCGCCGAGCGAATAGACCGACATGACCGACGAGAGGCTCATCGGCACGCTCACCGGGGCATCTATCGTGGTCCGAGCCACCTTGGATGAAGATCCGACATGGAGGCAGAGGACCGTTCCCTCTTCCGAGCAGGCGGCGAAAAGGGGATCCCAGTGCCCCGAATGGATCGACGGCATGTCCAGGGCGGCGGGGTTCTCGGAGAAGGTGGCGGCGTGGCAACCTTTTCGAGCCAGCCGGCGCACCTCAGCGGCGGCCCTCTCTACGTCGAAGAGTGGGAGGATCCCACAGGGGATGAACCTACCCGGATAGGCGGCGCACCACTCGTCGACGTGCCAGTCGTTGTAGGCCATGATCATCACCTCGTTGAGATCATGGTCTGGGCCCTCGTTGAGGACCTGGCCGGAGAACCCGGTCCAATTCGGAAAATTGAGCGCGGCCAGGGTGCCCCCGGCCGACATGTCCCGAACGCGCTCGTGCACATCGAAACAACCGGGCCGCATCTCGCTATAGGAAGACGGGTTGACGTTGTACATCTCCCTCGGCTTGCCCGCCACTGCATTCAGGCCGAGGTTGCGGCCCATCTTCTCGCCGTACCACCATTGCTGGCGCCCGTTCTCGTCGGTGAGCACCCGTGGAGCCTGGTCCTTGTACTTCGCGGGCACGTGACGCTCGAACATGTCAGCCGGTTCGGCGATGTGGTCATCCACGCTGATGAGTATGAGGTCCTCGGCGCGCATGCTGCCCCCTCGTTCACTGGTCCGTCGAACTCAGGCGGAGATCCCGAGCAACTCCATCATGTTGCCACCCATGACGAGCCGGAGCTCTTCCTCGGGGAGCCCGTGGAGCTCCGCCGCCCACGACACTGGATCAGCAAGCCCTTCGACGTGGGGGAAGTCCGAGCCGAAGACGACATGGTCAGCTCCGAGGAGCTGGACGAGCTCTCGGGGGTCCTCCTCGTGGAACGGATGCATCCAGAAGTGCCGTTTGAAGGTAGCCGAAGGTTGCTCGGTGTAGCGGTGCGGCGCCTTCTCATAGGCGTGATCCAGCTGCTCAAGAAAGTGTGGAACCCACCCGCCACCGTTCTCAACCAGCGCGATGCGCAATTTCGGGAACCGCTGCAGCGCGCCGTGACAGATGAGGGACGTCGCGGCGTCCCGGATAGCCCGGTAATCACCCTCGACGACCATTGAGAAGAGGCTTGGCTCGCCGAAGGCAAGGGCCTCGCCGTGCGCTCCCTCCCATTCGTTCGAGTAGCGGGTGTAGCCGCTATCAGATGCGTGGAGGACGACGAGGACCCCGGACTCCTCCACCTTCTTCCAAAAGGGATCGAACTCCTCAAGGGCGAAGGAGCGAGGACCCCGATAGCCCCAGGCGGGGGCCGGCCGCATCAATATGGCACGTGCGCCGTGGTCCATCACGAAGTCCAGCTCCCGCATCGCTCGATCTACCAGCCCGGTGGCGATGACCGGCGTGGCGAAGATGCGCTTCTCGAAGGCGTAGGGCCACGCCTCGATCATCCACTGGTTCAGGCCGTGAATGGCGTCGGCGCAGAGGTCGGGATCGTCCTTCATCCGCTCTTCGATGAGACTGGCCAACGTGGGATACATCATGGCGTAGTCGACGCCCTGCTCGTCCATGAGCTCCAGTCGGGCGCCGGCCTCACGGAAGGCCGGAGGGCAGTCAATACCGCGACCGATTATCTCCCGATAGGACTTCCCCTCCGGATTGCCGTTCTTGAAGTATTCCTCCTGGGCGCCGGGCCGACCGACTCGGTCGAAGGTGGGATTCGGGATGTAGTTGCTGATCTGCCCGTTGACCATGATCTTGGTGCGTCCGTGGACCTCGACGAAATCGATGGCGCCGCGACGATTCTCCGGGAGGTACTTCGTCAGAGCGTCCCTGGTCTCATAGAGATGGTTGTCGGCGTCGAAGACCGGAAATCCAAGTTCGTGTGGCACGCTTCTCTCCTTCTCTGTCAGGTGGCAAGTCGGAAGACGGCCGACGCGGCAGTAACTGCTCGGTCGCCGTTCCCCTCGTCGTGCAAGACAAGGCGCACCCCGATTCGGCCAGCGCCGTCGAAAGCCTCCCCTTCGGCCCGGAACGGCCCCACCTTGCCTCTGGCGAGGAACATCACCTGCCAACTTTCCATCTGCAAGTGATCGGTGCCGGCGCGCTCGGCCGCGAGGTCGGTGGCCGCTGTCTCGAGCAGGATGTGCTGAGGACCAAGATGGAGTGCGGCGTCCGGTGACGCCAGTTCTATGACCAGCTCCGGCAGCATCCAATGGCCGTCGTCGCGCTGCGACGCCCCGAAGACCTTGTAGAGGGGCGGCAGGTCGGGTGAATCCTCGACCACGATCTTTTCCTCATCCATCTTCTCGAAACCCGGAGGAACCTCTCCCAGGCTCACCCCCTGGCCGGCAGCCAGGGC
The DNA here is from genome assembly GCA_003133545.1 of Acidimicrobiaceae bacterium. Taxonomy (GTDB): domain Bacteria; phylum Actinomycetota; class Acidimicrobiia; order Acidimicrobiales; family RAAP-2; genus Bog-473. Next base: position 92,031 of record PKYA01000201.1, read on the forward strand.
GATGACGCGCGTTCGGTTGTCAGCGTCGACGATCAGCGAGCGGCTGAACCCCATGCGCTGACCCAACTTGAGGACCTCAGGAACGACTTCGATGCGGCCTACGCCGCGAGCGTCGTCCAGAATCTGCAGGCTGTGGATGACCGGATTCGGAACCGCAAACTCGTCACTGATGCCGCCACCCTCGGGGGCCGCGATGCAGAGTGGGGCAGCCATGATGCCCCCCGTCGCATTGCGCATGTCGTGGCGCAACTTCATGGTGGGATCGGGGGGACCGCTGTTGAGCGAGTGGCTCCGACCGAGGTAGCGATAGCTCAGGAGGCTCGTCCAGCGCCGGCGGAGATCTTCCCAATACTCTTGGTCCGAAGTAGCCCGTATGTCCTTCAGCACAGCCCCTCCCCTCCGGTGTGCGCAATCATGCCAACCGGGGGGTTACGAGCGCCCGGGCGTTGTCGTGCATGATCAGCCGCACATCCTTCTCGGAGAACCCCTGCAGCTCCTTCTCGAAGCTGAGGGGTTCGGCGAGCCCCTCTGCGTGAGGAAAATCAGAGCCGAACAGAACCCGCTCGGCTCCTACCCGGCGCACCAGCGCCTGCACGTCGTCCTCGAAGAAGGGCGAAACCCAGACGTGCTCCATGAAGAGCTCGTAGGGGTCCGCGCCGAAGGCGTGTGGAAGCTGGACGGCCGTTTTGCGCAACCGTTTGAGGAGCGGCGACACCCAGCCCGATCCGGTCTCGATGGTGGCAACGCGTAGGTTCGGATGCCGCTCGAACAGCCGGTCCGCCATGAGCGAGGCCATCATGTCGTGAATCGAACTGGCAGAGAGGAGCCGCTTCAATGTCGGCTGGCGAAAGGCCTCAACTTCGCCGCTCAGCCCCCAAATCCGCTCGTAGTCGGCATAACCAGAGTCACCCCCGTGAATGGCCAAGGTGACGCCTGCCTCATTCAGCCGGGCCCAAAAGGCATCGTGTGCCGCGTCGCCCGGCGTCCGGCGACCTGTCACGTTGTTCACCGATCCCGGTCGCATGAGCACGACCCGCACGCCGTGGTCGAGAGCCCACTCGAGCTCGGAGACTGCCCACTCGAGATCAATGAGGCTGATGTAAGGAGCCGCGTAGATCCGATCTTCGAAGTTGAAACCCCAATCCTCGTCCAGCCAGCGGTTGAAGGCAGTGAAGGCGGCCGTGCAAGCCTCCTGATCGTGTTCGAGGGCGGCCTCCATGCCGACTCCGAGAGTCGGCAACATGATGCATGCCTCGAGACCCTGTTCGTCCATGACCTTCAACCGAGCCTGACGATCCCGATATTCAGGGCGAGTCTCAATCGGCTCCAGCTCTCCGAACGCGCTCCGCATGTCCCCGACACCCGCCTTTGCCCGAAAATACTGCGTCAGCGCACCGGGCAACGAGACCTTCTCGAACGTCGGGTTCGGTATGAAGCGGTTGACCCGTCCGCCGACCAGCAGTCGTTGCTTGCCTTCGATAGTCGCCCACTGCATGGTGCGCTTGCGCATCGCCGGGTCGATGTAGCGGGTAAAGGCGTCGGGGGCCTCGTAGTAGTGGTTGTCGGCGTCGAAGACCGGAAAGTCGACCAAGGTGCCAGCCCCTCCTCTAGTAAAAGACTATCTGCTATCCTAGAATTAGATTCTCGTTTCTGCAAGACAGCCTCGCGGCAAGGGGAAAGCGCAGGCGAAGGGAGGTGCACATGGCAGACGGGCATGCGCAAGGCAAGACGACCTCGGTACTTCCGCCCTCGCGGGCAGAGCGGCGCGATCGGATCATCCGCACTGCCTTGGAGCTCTTGTCCGGGTCGGACTATGAGGCCATCCAGATGCGCGACGTAGCCGAAGAGGCCGACGTGGCGCTGGCAACGCTCTACCGCTACTTCCCTTCGAAGGAGCAACTCTTCGCCGCTGTGCAGGTAGAATGGGTGGAACGCCTCCACCGGCGCGTGGCCCAACGCGGCTTGCGCGGTGAATCTGACCTCGAGCGACTGCTCGGGGTGCTCCAGCGATCGATCCGGTCTTTCAAGACCAGCCCCCAGTTCTACCGCGTCCTGTTGATCCTCGAGTCAACCAAGGACCCCGTTGCTCGTGAGCTCTACGAGGTGATGGCCCGGGCGACGGCGGATACCTACCGCGAGGCCATTTGTAACGTCGACCCGGAGACCGCTGAGCGCCTCTTGCAAGCCACCCTCGACATCATGGGAGCCGAGATGCGGGCGTGGGCACTCGGGCGTCGCTCTATCGAGGAGGTCGCGCGCCGGGTCGAGGAGTCGCTGTACCTGCTCTTCACCTTCCGGGAGCAGCCAACGCGCGGCAGGGCACACCTGCGCGTCGCCAGTCGCCCAGATTGAGTCCGGACCGTGGAATACGGCAGATGCGGATGCGTCCCGGCGCGCGTGGACCGGATCGTCCTCGATGCCCTCGCCCACTGAGGACAGCCACCACAACGTGACTCGCTTGGCCTGGCCCCGCCTGGACCTCCCCGCCGAGGTCGCCGAGCAGTTGCTTGCTCCCGGCAGCCCCTTCGAGCTCACGATGGAAGACCGGTCTGGCCACGCACTGCAGGTCTTCACGCATCGGCCGAAGTCGGTGATCGACGTGCTCGAAGCGGGCGCCAATCGGTTTCCCAACCGTCCCTACCTGGTCTTTCCCGAGCGCACCTTGACCTTCGATTCCGTCGTGATGGCCGTCGCGCGCGTCGCCAAGGGCCTGAAGACGCGTTTCGGGGTTGGCGCAGGTGATCGCATCGGGATCGCCTCGGCCAATCATGTGGAGTACGCCGTGTTGTTCTGGGCGGTGTCGGCGCTCGGAGCCATCACCTTAGGGCTCAATGCCTGGTGGACCGGCCCGGAGCTGGCCTATGCCGTCGGGCTCACGGAACCGTCGGTCGTCTTCGCGGATCAGCGCCGAATGGATCGGATGGCGTCCATCCACATCGAGACCACCGTGTGTCCGCTCGAAGAAACCGTGGCCGAGCTCGAGGCAGAGGGTTCGGGCGCATCGCTCCCCCGGGTCCCTTCCGACGAGGACGATCCTGTCGTGATCCTCTTCACGAGCGGGACCACGGGGCGACCCAAGGGTGTCCCGATCAGCCATCGCAATATCATCCACTTCGCACTGGCAACACAGCTGCGAGGAGCCGAACTCCGGGCTCGAGCCGGCGCCGAGCTGGCCCCTCTCCCCTGCACGCTGAACGCCAGTCCCATGTTCCACGTTTCGGGGCTCACGTGCACGATGGTGCCGGCGCCGATGAGCGGGCTCACCCTCGTCTACCCGCCGGCCGGCCGCTGGCAGGAAGACGTCCACCTGACCCTTACCGAGGGACACCGGGTCTCGGGCTGGTCGCTGGTGCCGACCCAGCTCTGGCGCCTGTTGGACTGGCCGGATCTCGAGCGCTACGACCTCACGTCACTCCGAACGGTGTCCGGAGGGAGCGCGTTGTGGCCGCCTGAGCTCTTACGCCGGCTCGAGGAGCGCCTCCCCTGGGTCCGCCCGGCCTTGGGACTCGGCTACGGCATGACGGAGACCAACGGGCTCGGCACCAGCCTCGGCGGCGCAGCGACATATCTGCACCCGGACTCTGTCGGCGAACCGTCGCCCACGGTGGAAGTGGAGATCCGCGATCCAGTGACACGGCGCGCCCTGGCCGAAGGTGAGGTAGGTGAGATCGCCCTGCGCTCGGCCAGCACGTTCGCCGGTTACTGGCGGGATCCCGGCGCGACGACCGCCGTCACTGAGGACGGCTGGTACCACACCGGCGACCTTGGTTCCCACCGTGACGGCTTCGTATACCTGGCCGGCCGACGCGGCGATCTCATCATCCGGGGTGGGGAGAACGTCTCGCCGGTCGAGGTAGAGATGCGGCTGTACGAACACCCTGCAGTCGCCGAGGTGGCAGTCGTCGGGGTTCCGCACCAAAAGCTCGGCCAGGAAGTCAAAGCATTCCTCGTCCTCAAGGAGGGCCACGCTGTCACCGCCGCAGAAATCCGCTCGTTCGCGGGTGCGGCGCTGGCCCAATTCAAAGTCCCGGCGCATGTCGAGTTCGTCGGCGCTTTGCCGCACAATGCATCGGGCAAGGTGCTCAAGCACCTCCTGCTACGCGAGGACGTGGCCAGTGACTTCGTCGAGGAGTGACGAGGCGGGCGGCGTGGTGGCCGTCATGCGCTCCCTTGCCAGAATCAGAATCCCGTTCTAGGGTGGGCATGACGCCCTCGGGGGGGCTCAGGGTCGATTCCATCAGCATGTGTCGTTCCTCGGATCCACCTCGGAGCCAACCCGAAGGGCAATGCGTACCTGACGGTCGCATCTCCGGCACCTGGACCGGCGACGACAAAGAGTGAGAGGAGGGTCACGATGGACCCAATCAAGATCGGTTGGCTCGGATCGGCCCTTGATGGGCCGGGCGGAGGCTACGACAAGATCCATCGGATGGCCTTCGACGAGGCCACCGAGACGGGCTTGTTGGACCGGCCGGTGGAGTTGGTCCTTCATCCGGAGAACGGCCTGCCCCGAGGATCGGCGAAGAATGCCACCGATGGGTTCCGATGGCTCGTCGACGAAGGATGCATCGGTGTTGCCGGCGCCTACAGCTCGGACAACGCCATCACTGTCGGTCCCCTCGCCAACGAGCTCCACGTACCCCTCATCAGCTGGTGTGGCACGGAGCAATTCCACGGCGACTACTGCTTCCGGCTCGGCAACGGAGACTGTGGAGGGGACGCCACGTTGATCGTGGCCTGGCTTAAGCGGAACGGTTACGAGCGGGTTGCCGTGCTCAGCGAGATCTCACCCAATGGCGAGGAGTACTTCCGGTACTTCCGCCAAGAGTGCCGGCGGCGAGGCGTCGCCGTGGCCGCAGTCGAGACAGTGTCTCAGACACCCGCCGACTTGACCGCCAACCTCCGGAACCTGCGCCAGATCGAGCCGGATGCCCTCGTCTACATGGGCTACGGAATGCTGGCCGCGCAGGGACTCCTGCGGGCATCACTCGATGAGCTCGAATGGGACCCGCCGCGGATCATGACGACGGCATTCATGTTCTACCTGATGGGATTCGAGAAGTTCGAAGGTTGGGTGGGGGTCGACCAACTGGACCCGACGAACCCACTCGTCCAAAACTTCCATCGACGGTTCGTCGACCGCTACGGGCAGGATCCTCCCCTCTGGCCCAACGCCGTCCCCGTACTGGCCTACGACACGGCAAGAGTGCTCGTTGAAGGCTTGGTGCGCGCGCCCATCCTGAGCGGCGAGGGTTTGAAGGCCGGACTGGAGCGCATCCGATTCATGCCGAGCACGACCGGCGGCCCGCACACACACATCGCCTGCTCTCCCTACGAACACGGTATGTTCCGCGGCGACTGGCTCCTCTACGGGCGGGTTCGGAACAACACGTTGGAGTTCGAGGGGCTCTTCGAGCCGTGGGAGTAAGTCTCTAAGACTCAACGCGGCGGACCTGCCCTTGTTTGACGTGATCAGGACGACGGTTTCCCGAGGCGCTCCCTCAGTTCGGCCAGGGCTTGCCCGAAGGCGGGACGATCCATGGACCATTGCTGTGGACCCTGCTCCGCCGCGACGGCAGATTCGTGGTCGTGAATGGCTGCGGTGGCATCGAGGGTCTGCTTTACCCGCACGTTCAGCTCGGGGTCGTGCTGAGCGGCGCGCCGGGCCAGGCGCTCCGCCTCGCCACGGAGATCGGCACTTTCGACGGATCGCCACACGAGTCCTCGCCGTGCCGCGTCCTCGCCGGTGAGTACCTCGCTGAACAGGCTCAGCGCCGCCGCGCCCTGTCGCCCCACAAGCTGGCGGAGTCGCCAGAGTTGCCCACCACCGGGATGGATCCCGACATCGAGGAACCGCACGTCGAACCGCGAACTTGGGGTGCAGATTGCCACGTCACATGCGAGGGCCAGGTTTATGCCGGCCCCTATCGCTGCGCCGTCGACGGCGGCGACCGTCGGCATGGGAGCCCTGGAAAGCGCCACAAACGCGTTGTACATGTCCTCGAGTGGAGCCTTTGGGGAGAGGAGATCGTCCACTGAGCCGCCGGCAGAGAACACAGGAGGGGTATTGGTCAAGATGAGTGCACGGCAGCCCGACTGGACAGCGTGGTCAATGGCCTCGGTGATCGCACACACCATCGCCCAGGACAGTGCGTTGCGATGATCGGGATCGTCGAGCACCAGTGTGACGACCCCGTCCGTCTCCTCAACGCGTACAAGCGTTGTACCGGCACTCACCTCAGCGGTCCCAGCGTCACCGGTGCTGCCACGTTTGCGTTCCCCGTTTCCTCAATGACCCGGACAGCGCAGCCCGGTCGCCTGCGCCGCCGGCTCGCATCGTTGCCCCGACGAGACGTCGTCAACCTATCTCGCACGTACAGCCGAACGGAAGGAACCATCCCGAACCGTTACGATATCCATTCGTGATCCTGTTGGCCGCCGAACCATCGGGCCGGCACGCCGGAGACACGGACGCACTCCAACGCAGCCAGGTGGGTCGGTCTGTCGGCGTACGGGCCGCCTTGCACCCAGTGGTCGTCGTGGCGTGAGCGGGGCGTCTGGGGAATCACTGGACCCCATGACGATTCCCGAAGCCCTCGACCGCGCCGCCGAGATCTTCGCCCGCGAAGAGGCAGTGGTTGACGGCGCGACACGCTGGACGTTCGTGCAGCTCCGCGAGGAAGCCCGCCGCATCGCCCGGGCTCTCATGGCGGCGGGCGTGGAGCCGGGCGACCGGGTCGCACTCTGGGCCCCCAACAGCGCCTCGTGGATCGCGACGAGCTTCGGCGTGTACCTGGCTGGCGCCGTCCTCGTGCCGGTGAACACGCGGTTCAAAGGCATCGAGGCGGCCCAGGTTCTCCGTCGTTCAGGAGCTCGCATCCTCCTCGCCAGCACCGACACATTGGGTACAGATCTCTTCGACCTCCTCGACGGGGACGCCGACTTGCCCGAGCTGATCGAGAGGGTGGTGCTGGAAGGGCCGGACCATCCCGGCACTACGTCGTGGGCCGATTTCATGGGACGGGGTGACCGCAGCGAGCAAAAGCCAAGCCCAAGGCCATGGCCGAAAGTACGCCCGGATGACCTTGCGGACATCATCTTCACGTCGGGCACCACCGGAGCCCCGAAGGGCGCGATGCTGGCCCATGGCCCCAGCGTGCGCACCTACGTCGCCTGGGCCGACGCGGTAGGCCTCCGTCGCGGCGACCGCTACCTGTGCGTCTATCCGTTCTTCCATACCGCCGGCTTGAAGTCGGCCGTGCTGGCCTGCCTCCTGCGCGGGGCGACGGTCCTCCCGCACGCGGTCTTCGACCCGGGAGCCGTCATGCGGCGGGTCGCCGACGAAAAGATCAGCGTGCTACCCGGACCTCCGACCGTGTTCCAGTCCATCCTTGAGCACCCTGACCGCGACGCATTCGACCTCTCGACGCTGAGGCTCTCGGTCACCGGCGCGGCAACGGTCCCGGTAGAGGTCGTGCGGCGCATGCGTGACGACTTGCACATCGCCACCGTCGTCACCGGCTACGGGTTGACCGAGACCACCGGCACGGTCAGTATGTGCCGCCACGACGATCCTCCCGAAGTCATCTCCACTACCGTGGGCAAGCCCCTGGACGGCGTGTCGGTGAAAATCGTGGATGACGACGGCCATGAGCTCCGCCCCGGCGAGCCGGGCGAGATCCTCGTCAAGGGATACAACGTCATGCGCGGGTACTTCGACGACGAGGACGCGACGAGAACCGCACTAGACCCTGAAGGCTGGCTACGTACGGGCGACGTAGGCATCGTCGGGACCGACGGGAACATACGCATCACGGATCGCAAGAAGGACATGTTCATCGTCGGAGGCTTCAATGCCTACCCCGCCGAGATCGAAGGCATTTTGCTCACCCACCCAGGCGTCAGCCAGGTCGCGGTGATCGGCGTCCCTGATGAGCGCCTGGGGGAGGTTGGCAGGGCCTACGTCATCCCCCGTGCGGACGTGGATGTGGACGAGACGTCCATCATCGCCTGGTCCCGGGACCACATGGCCAATTACAAGGTCCCGCGCTCGGTGCTCCTGGTCGATGAGTTGCCACTGACGGCCAGCGGGAAGGTGCAACGCTTCCGGTTGCGGTCCGACGCTCAGCCCTGACCCTCAGCTCTCTTCCCGAACCGTGATCGGTAGGTGGCTGAAGCCGCGGACGGTGCTGGTGAAGAGAAAGCGGCTGTCTTCACGGACGACGTCCCACTCGGGGAACCGGGCGAGCGTCTCCTCAATGGCAATCCGGCCTTCGAGGCGAGCGAGCGCCGCCCCGATGCAAAAATGGATCCCGTAGCCGAAGGAGAGGTGCTGGTCGAAATGCCGGTGGATGTCGAAGCGGTCAGCCTCAGGGAAGGCGCGCTCGTCCCTCCCGGCAGACCCCGTGATCAGCAGGACCTTTGAGCCAGGTGGGATCACCGTCCCCTGGAAGTGGACCGGCGCGGTGGTCCATCTCCCCTGCACGGGCGATGGTGCCTCGTAGCGGAGCAGCTCCTCGACCGCATTGGGGATGAGGGTCCGATTCGCCGTCAGTTCCGCCCGCTGGTCGGGGTGCTCCGCCAGCACCGATCCCGCCCATCCCAGCAGGCGCGCCACGGTCTCGGTGCCCGCGGCGACCAGAAGCACGCCGAAGTCCACGCTCTCCGCGATGGTAAGGCGGCGGCGGCTGCCATCGGGCTCCACGACCTCTGCCATGACGAGGTCGGAGAACATGTCATCGCGGGGATTGCGCTGCCGCTCTTCGACCTGCTCGGTGATGTACGAGTGCAGCGAGATCATCGCCCCCACCGAGACGTCGTTCACCATTCCCACACCCGGCTCTAAGTGAAAGATCGTGTCGATCAGCTCTCGAACCCGTGGTCGATCGACTGCCGGGACCCCGAGCAACATGGCGATGACATTGGCAGGCACCAGCGCGCCGAAGTCGGCGACGTAATCGAACCCATCTCGACCGCGCTGTGCATCGAGAAGATCGCCACACAACTGCCGTACCCCATCTTCCAGCGCGGCAACCCGGCGGGGTGTGAAGGCCCGTGACACCAGTCGACGCAGCGCCGTGTGGTCGGGCTGGTCCAAGAAGATCATCATGCCGCCGGTGGGCTGCTCGCTCATCTGCTCGAGCACCGTCCCGTGCGCCGAGCTCAGCGATCGCGGATCCATGTGCGCGGTCATGACGTCGCGGAACTGACTGAGCGCCCAAAAGTCGTACTGCTCGTTGCGGTAGACCGGGGCCTCGTCCCTCAACCGGCGCCAGATGGGATGTGGATCGGTCTTGAATGCCGCATCGATCGGGTCCCATGACAATTCGGCACCGGGAGCCGCCGCGGAGGTCACGATGGAGAGCGTAATTGCCAGGACGCCACCCGGCAGAGTCGCACCCTTGGCGAGTCGGACGTTGACCGCGGCGCCTGCAGATCGGATGCTGGCGCCAGAGGTAGACCAGAACTAGATTCTGGATTCTAGCTATCTCGCCAATCGATGCCGGGAAGCTTCCGGTGCTGGGAGGTAGGCAACTCACGTGAAAGATGGCACCGCCGGCGCCGCAGTGGAGGGACTGAGCGCCCGGCAGGCCGCTCGGCGCCAACGCATCCTGGACGCCGCCCTCAGCCTGCTCGAGTTGCGCGACTACGAGCGGATCGCCGTCCGCGACGTCACCGAGTTCGCGTCCGTGGCCCTGGCCACCTTGTACCACTACTTCCCGTCCAAGGAGCACCTCTTCGCCGAGGCACTGGTCCAATGGGCCTCGTCCCTCAAGGCGAGTGTGATCACGCGCCCCTTGACGGGGACGACACCGGGGCGGCGGCTCGAAGAGGCGCTCTTGCGCTCCGTCCGGGCTTTCGAACGCCAGCCGCAACTGGCGCGCCTGATCGGCAGGCTGGAGATGTCTGAGGAACCCTTCGCCCGCGACGTCCTGGCGAGGCTGGACGCAGTGACGACCGATGTCTACCTCGATCTCCTGACCGATCTCCCGCGGGACCAAGCGGTCCGCATCGTGCGCATCGTCGACGCGGTCCTCGACAGTTCGTTGCGTGCCTGGTCTTCTGGACGTTCCAGCATCCGCGATGTGCGCCGTTCCCTGAGCGAGACGGTTGCCCTCCTCCTGCCGGAGGCGTCCCAAGGAGATGCAGGCGCGAGCCGGCGGTTCCGAGCGCTGCCGGCATGATGGTGGAGACGGGAGCGGCCGAACGGCACATCCTCGACGGTGTCCGCGTGCTGGACTACACAACGGGCATTGCCGGCCCCTACTGCTCCAAGCTCCTCGCTGATGCAGGGGCCGACACCGTCAAGGTAGAACCGGATGGCGGAGATCCTTTGCGCGAGTGGGGCTCCGGAGCGCTTTTTGAGTTCCTCAACACGTCCAAGAGATTCGTCAGCCGGGACGATGGGCTTGCCCAGTCTGCCGACATCATTCTCAGCAATGTGGCCAGCGATGCGGCTCGGCTCCGCCGTGCGAATCCCCGCTCGGTCGTTGTGACCATCACGCCCTTCGGTCGCGATGGCCCATGGGCGGACCGACCTTGGAGCGAGTTCACGCTGCAGGCGGCGTGCGGTTCGATCGGTCATCGGGGGCTACCGGAGCGTCCTCCTCTTGCGGCAGGGGGACGAATCGGGGAATGGATAACCGGGACCTACGCGACGGTCGCCGCGCTCGCTGCACTCCGGGAGACCCGCAGATGCGGTGTCGGGGAGGACGTCGACGTGGCCATCTTCGACTGCATGGCGGTGTCCATGGTCACGTACCCTTCCGTATTCGCATCGTTTTCGAACTGGCCGGCCCTGTCAGGAACCGGGCGCACCGTGGAGGTGCCATCGATTGAGCCGACGGCGGACGGATACTGCGTCGTCACCACCAATAGTGCCCAACAATTTCAGGATTTCCTGCTCATGATCGAACGCCCGGACCTCAGAGAGGACCCCGAATTGGCCCAGGTGGCCCAGCGCTTCGCACGGCGAGACGAATTCCTCGCCGCGGTCCACCACCACACCCGGGCGCGCACGACGGACCAGCTGTTGGAAGAGGCGGCACTGCTCCGCATCCCGGCGGCACCGGTGCTCGACGCCGTCGGTGTGCTTGCCTTCGGGCATTTCCGGGATCGACAGGTCTTCGTCCCGTCGCCCTCAGGGCACTTCGTCCAACCCCGGGTCCCGTACCGCGTCTCTGGTTGTGCTCCCTGGACATTCGCTCCGGCTCACGTCCGGGGCGCAGACGACGGGGCGGTCAATTGGCCGGCCCGCCCGGGGCCGCCCGGGGCAGCACGAGAGGAATGGCAGCTCCCCCTCGCCGGAATCCGGGTCGTTGACTGCACTGCCTGGTGGGCCGGCCCTTCCGCCACCAACGTCCTCGCCGCGCTCGGGGCCGACGTCGTCAAGGTCGAGTCGGTAGGGCGCCCCGACCAGATGCGGCTGACCAGCGTCCGCAGACCGCCCGACGATCGTTGGTGGGAGTGGGGTCCGATCTTCCACGCCGTCAACATCGGAAAACGCGGCGTGACCCTCGACCTGCGCAGCGAGGACGGCATGGACCTGTTCCACCGCCTCCTCGCAACAGCAGACGTGCTGGTCGAGAACTACACCCCGCGAGTGATGGACCAGTTCGGGTTGACCTGGGACTCCGTCCACGAGCACAACCCCGAGCTCATCATGGTGCGCATGCCCGCGTTCGGTCTCGACGGTCCCTGGCGGGATCGCACCGGATTCGCCCAGACCATGGAAGCGGTCAGCGGAATGGCGTGGAGGACCGGACGTGCCGATGGGTCGCCAACCCTCGTCCGCGGCGCATGCGATCCCATCGCCGGGATGCATACCGTGGTCGCAACTCTGCTCGCCCTCATGGAACGTGACCACTCGGGGCGAGGATCGCACGTGGAATCCGTCATGGTCGAAGCAGCGCTGAACGTGGCCGCTGAGCAGGTGATCGAGTACTCCGCAACGGGTCGGGTCATGGAGCGTGACGGCAATCGCGGGCCCGGGGCAGCACCCCAAGGGGTCTACCGGTGCGGCGGCGGTGACCGCTGGGTCGCCATCGCCGTCGAAACCGACAGCCAGTGGTCGGCTCTGGTGCGGGCCATGGGCGACCCGGAGTGGGCCGTGATCGATCACCTCGCATCGGAAGCGGGGCGTCGGATCCACCACGACCACATCGATGGCAGATTGGAGGCGTGGACCATGGCACATCCCGCCGAGGACGTCGCTGGCCTTCTCTCGACGGCGGGGGTGCCGGCCGAGGTCGTCATCGCGGCGCGCGACGTCATCAGCAATCCCCAACTGCAGTACCGCTCCCTCTTCGAGTCGGAGAATCATCCGGTGACCGGATCCCACGCGATTCCAATGCTCCCGTTCCGCTTTACGCACGTACCGCAATGGCTTCTTCGTCCGTCACCAACGCTTGGACAGCACAACGACGAAGTGCTGGCCGACCTGGGCGTCGGTCAGCAGCAGAGGAAATTCCTCCAAGCGAAGCAGGTCATCGGCGACAGATTTGTGCACGGGTGAGCACGTCCTCGCGCCGTCCCAGGCGCACCTGTCACCCTTCCCGCGTCCAGGCCCGCACCGGCCCCGCCACCGCGATCATCTGCTCCAGCTGACCGGCGTCGGTGGCCAAGGTGAGGACACCTCCCCCACCACACGCCAGGTCGGTCAACCGGTTGAGATGCGCCTCAGGGTCGAGAGTGTGACCGTCCGCCTGCCAGGCTTCCACGGCGATCGGAATGCCGAGTTGCGCTCCCTGTTCGACGATGGCGCGGGTGCGATCGTCAACAGGGCCGTCCACGACGGCCAGCGCCGGGCTCAAGGGAGCCGACAGGCGTGCGACCAGCACGCACGCGGCAGCCCAGCCCCGGATTGACGTGGCCGGCACGAGCACCGTGCCGGGGCGGGTGGTGGCGAACGTGCGGGCCACCCAGAAACCGGCCGTCCCTGGGTCTGCCGCGACCAGTCCTCCGTGCCCGAACACCTCGGCGTAGTGGCGGGTGACGAGCGATGGCATCAGAGGCGACCCCGTAGCGGCCCATCCGGCCTGCGTGACGGCAGCCAACCGCGTGCGCAGAGGCGGCAGTTCTGAGAATGCGCCCCGATCTCCCCAGCGCTCCGCCAACGGCCCCAGAAGTTCCGGCGCAACCGTGCGATGAGGAAACTGCGCCCATAGTCGCCGCGGAGCCTCAGCCTCGTCCAACCCCACGGCCAGCACAACGTCCGCGTGCGGCAGCCCGCCCAGGTCGAAGTCGAGCTGCTGCAGGCCGACGGTCGCCCAGTGGTGCCGGCTCCGCCAGTGGAAGACACCTTTGGCGCCCCAGGTATTGAGGACCCCCAGCCTCCCCACGGCAGCCAAGGCGCGCAAACCCCCGACCGCGCGTCGGTTGATGACGCCGGGCCCCGCCAGGACGAGGACGTGGTGCGCAGCGGAAAGCTCCGCCAACAGGGACGGCTCGGGCTCCGCCCACTCGTCGTCGCCCGGCGGGAGTGCCACAGCACCGTCGCGGACCCTGGAGCTCGGTTCGACGTCGAGCTCCACGCGCAAACCGTCCCCTGTCAGGGCCTCGGCGAGCGCAGGAGCGAGGGTACGCAGCTCGTCGGGCTCGCGGATCACCCGCCGACGCTCCGGGAGTGACAGCTCCGATGATCGGTCGCCATTCGGGCCGTCGGTCGCCAGCGTGGGCCGGAGGCCCACGGCGACGATCCGGCCGCCGCCGATGTGCGCGACGGCCGGCACGCCATGCACGGCGCGGTGGGCGTGGGACAGCAACAACGCCACGTGTGGGTCGGCGACCTCCGTCACCGCAAGACCGGGAAAGGGCTTTCCATAGGCGGCCCGCACCCCAGCCGTCGAGAGAACCTGCCGCAGGACCTCGGCGGCGGGACGGCTGCTCACACCGGGTCGGGCGCGAAACCCGTCACGGCGAAGGGGTCGGCGGAGCCCATTGCGGCTCGCGTTTCTCGGCGAAGGCGCGGGGGCCCTCTTCTTGGTCGGGATGGCCCCACATGGAGACGAGCTCCTTGGCCCCTGCCCGGCACGCGTCCGTCAGCCCCGTCTCGAGCGCACCCCACAGGGCGCGCTTGGTCGCCGCCATGGCGGCCGGGGAGTTGCGGGCGATTTGCTCCGCCAGGGCCTGTGCCTCGTCCCGCAGCGCCTCGGGAGGATCGACCACCTGGCTCACCATCCCCAACGCCAGGGCTCGCTCGGCCGACAACCGTTCGTGACGACCGATCAGCGCCATGCGCATGACCGCCTCAAAGGGCATCTTGCGGATGAGGCCGATGGCCTCGAGCGACACCACCTGGCCGATGGAGACGTGGGGATCGAAGAACTGCGCGTCGGACGCGGCGATCACGATATCGGCGTCCGCGATCCAGTGGAAGCCTCCTCCGGCGCAGATGCCATTGACGGCGGTGATGACCGGCTTCCAGACCCCGTTGTGCCAGGCCGTGAAGTGGAGGTCGAAGTCCTCCATCGATTTTCGGTAGCGCTCCATGCCGATGCCGTCCGCAGCGATCTCCGCGACGTCCACGCCAGTCTGGAAGGCGCGCCCGGCGCCGGTGTGCACAATGACACGGACCGCGGGGTCTTCTTGCAAGGTGTGCCAGGCGGTCTCGAACTCGTCACGCATGTGGGCGTTCATGGCGTTGAGCCGGTCGGGGCGATTGTTGATCAACCAGCCCACTGGCCCGTGCCGTTCCAGCAGCAGTGTGTCGAGGGTCGGGTAGTTCACGTCTCCTCCATGTTTCCGGCTGGTTCGATCCGGCGCGCTTCAGGTGGGCCGGTCGGCGGAGCCCATTGCGGC